>CBFHXV010000006.1:0-257 GCA_965659885.1 Burkholderiaceae bacterium
ATCGGCCAACCGATCGTTGCCTCGGTTACGTGCAGCTGTAACGGCGTCTACACCGTTGGTGTTCACAGCAGCGGGATCGGCGCCAGCGTTAAGCAGGGCCTGAACGGTGTCAATGGCACCGGCTTGAGCAGCCATCAGAATCGGGCTTGAGCCATCTGGCGCTGGCGCATTAGGCAAAGCCCCTTGCTGCAGCAAATATTGCACCACCGGCAGCTTTCCCGTTGATGCAGCGTAATGCAAGGGCGTCCAGCCCAGAT
>CBFHXV010000006.1:304-67123 GCA_965659885.1 Burkholderiaceae bacterium
GGCGTCTCCTGATATCCATTCATGATGCGCAGGTTGGTGCCAGGATTGTTCATCATCACATCGAAGACGGCCCAGGCATCATCACGCACCGCCTGCATAATGATGGGATTGCCGGCGCTGGTGCGTGTATTGGGGTCTAGCCCTTGGTCGAGCAGCGTTTGGACTTGACCTGCCCGATCGTTGGTCACATAGATCCACAAATCATCTCTCGACTGTGCACTGGCTGGGCTGCCCAGCGAACTTGCCAGCAGAACACAAGCCACAACCAAAAGATTAATTTTATTTAAAAACAATATACTTCGGCATTTAATTAATGTTCTTTCTAGCATAGTGTCCCAGTGATATTTCTGTATCTCGGTGTCTCGGTGCTTAGTCGGGGCTTAGTCGGGGTTTGGTCGGCGACGCCGTTCGCCGGCCTTTAATGCTCAACCTTTAAATCACGCTCTACCTTATTGAACAAACGGAAAAAATTCTCGGTTGATTGCTCAGCAATCTCTTGGGCAGTCACGCCTTTGAGCTCTGCAATCTTGTCTGCCACGTGCACCACCAATGAGGGGTCGTTGCGTTTACCGCGATAAGGCACAGGCGCCAAATAAGGCGAGTCGGTTTCGATCAGCAAGCGATCCATGGGCATTTTGCTGGCGGTTTCCTGCAAATCGCGGGCGTTCTTGAAAGTCACAATCCCGGAAAAAGACACATAAAAGCCAAGCTCCATGCTTTGTTGGGCCATCTCCCAGCTCTCGGTGAAGCAGTGCATAACACCGCCGACCTCGTCAGCACCCTCCTCTTTGAGGATGCGAATGGTGTCGTCAGGCGCCTGGCGCGTATGGATAATCAAAGGCAGCTTGGCCTGTTTGGCCGCCCGAATGTGCGTTCTGAACCGCTCACGCTGCCATTCAAGGTCTCCCGTGAGCCGATAATAGTCCAGCCCCGTTTCACCGATGGCCACCACCTTGGGGTGTTGGCTGCGTGTCACCAAATCCTCAACCGTGGGTTCAATCTCGTCCTCATAGTCCGGATGAACGCCCACCGAGCCCCACAAGGTAGGTTCACGATCAACCATGGCAATCAGTCCATCCCAATCAGGCAGATTTACGCTGACGCATAAAGCCATTTGCACGTGGTTTTCTGCCATTCGGCTCGCAATACTGTTGTAGTCACCGGCAAGTTCAGGAAAATTAACGTGGCAGTGCGAATCAATATAAACCGTCATCTCAAAATATCACAAAAGCGTTGCAAACATTGTTGGGCAAAAAGTTTGGGACTTAGCGGATGGTTGGCCAAGCGAGCTTGTTGGTCTACCCAAGCGGTCAATTCCGTTAGCTTTTCTAGCTCAGCGGTCTCGACAGCGTCAGCGTAAGCCGCTGACAACCCAGGGAAGTACCTAGCGGGCAATTTTGCTGCGACCAAAGAGACATCGACGCATAATCGCTGCAGCACCTTTAACCAGGCGCTCGCTGGCCCCTTGGCCAGATTATCGGCCAATCCGGGCAAATCCACCAGCGCACCCTTGCCCAAGCCACTGACTAACTCCCTTGCCCACGAAGGGCACGCCGGCTGACCAGACTGCGCCAGATCCAGCGCAGCCAAAGGCGCGCCACCGGCTGCCGCCAACCAATTCTCTGGGTCGTCCACGGCTTGTTGTTTAAGCCAGTCGATGCAATGTGCCTTGTCTGGCAGCGCCAGTGCGAATTTCTGGCAGCGCGACACCAGCGTGGGCAGCAGTCGGTCAGGCGCATCACTGGCCAACAAGAACAGTGTGTTGGCAGGCGGCTCTTCCAAGGCTTTCAAAAGCGCATTGGCGCTGACCACCGACAGTGCCTCGGCCGGATAAAGCACCACCACGCGCCAACCGCCGCGATGCGTGGCCTGGTGATACCACGGCTCAAGCGCCCTGATTTGCTCGATTCTTAACTCTTCTGACGGCTTGCGTTTGGCCGTGCTGCCTGACTGAGCCAACCCGCTCGATGCATCCTCCTCGGCCATGGCGGCGCCTTCGCGCACGGCTACGGCCTCTGGCCTGACTAGTTTTAAGTCAGGGTGCGTACCCGCAGCCACCCACGTGCAGCCCTGGCATTTGCCGCATGCCAGACCTTGTTGCTTGTCCTCGCACAAAAGCGTGGCAGCCAAGGCCAAGGCAAACTGCCGCTTGCCCGTGCCTGCCATGCCGTTAATTAGGAGCGCATGCGGCAAATGCGCCTGATCTGACAGCAGGCGCTGCGCATCTGGCACTTGCCACGGCAAAAACGTCGCCATTTACGCGCGCTCCTGCCAGCGCGACACCAGCGTTTGGATGTCCGCTTTGAGCTCGGCTGCGATTGCCTCTATCGTTTGCGTGCCATCGATCACCATAAAACGGTCAGGCTCAAGGCGAACGCGCTCAAGATAAACCGCGCGTGTGCGTTCAAAGAACTCGGCCTGTTCCTGCTCAAACCGGTCCAAGGCCCGAGTGTCGTTCAAGCGCGCGCGCGCCACCTCAAGCGGCACGTCAAACAGCCACGTTCGGTCAGGCGTCAGCCCCGGGTGCACCCAGCGTGCCAGTGCATCCACACGCTCAACGCCAAGTTCACGCCCGCCACCCTGATACGCAAACGTGGCATCGGTAAACCGGTCACACACCACCCATTGGCCAAGAGCCAGGGCCGGTTCAATCACGGTCTTCACGTGTTCGCTGCGTGCGGCAAACATCAACAGGGTTTCCGTGTCGAGATGCATGGACTCATGCAGCAACAAGTCGCGCAACTTCTCTCCGATGGGTGTGCCGCCAGGCTCGCGCGTCTGGCATACCTCGATGCCGCTGCTTCGCAAAGCCTCGCAGACACGGTCAACGTGGGTGCTTTTGCCAGCCCCATCAACCCCTTCAAACGTCACAAACAAACCTGACCGTCCTGAAACAGTGGACATCATTACTTCCCTAGTATGTATTTAGCGACGTTGCGGTTGTGCTCACGCAAGGTTTTAGCGAATGCGCTCGTGCCATCACCTCGGGCAACGAAATAGAAGTAATCGTGATCCTCTGGATTAAGCGCTGCTTCTAGCGAT
This sequence comes from Burkholderiaceae bacterium, assembly GCA_965659885.1. GTDB lineage: Bacteria > Pseudomonadota > Gammaproteobacteria > Burkholderiales > Burkholderiaceae_B > Algicoccus. The sequence continues at coordinate 3,347 of CBFHXV010000006.1, forward strand.
GCACGACTGGCCGCGGCGATGGGCGTGGGTGGCAAACCTGGTCGTGTATAGGTGTTCCACGGCGTGTCGCGCCTGAGATCGGCTTTACGGATGCGACCTTGGTAGCGATCGCCCATGCCATAAATCACGGTGGGATCCGTTTGCAAGGGCATGCCTGTACGCAGGCGGTTGATAAACACGCCAGCCACACGCTTGCGCTCGTCGGCGCGGCCCGTTTCCTTTTCAACAATAGAAGCCAGAATCAAAGCTTCGTAGGGGGTTTTCAGTGGCAGCTCTGGTGCTCGGTTCTGCCAGGCTTTTTCAAGCACTTTGTCTTGCGTTCGCAATGCACGCAAAAGAATTTCTTCATCCGACGTACCCACGGCAAACACATAGGTATCGGGAAACAACAGGCCCTCAAGACGCTCTTGCTCTACACCAAGCCGGCTAGCAAGCGCCCGTTGATTGGCAAGCAACTCCGCTTCAATGGTTTGGTTAACATCGGGGTGTTCGGCAAGCGCCTGCATGATTTGTTTGGTGGTCCAGCCTTCAATAAAGGCCACCCTTCTTTGAGTGACGTCACCCTCGGCCATGCGTCGCACGACATCAACAAGACTGTCACCTTGTTGGATTTGATAGCCGCCCGCCTTGATCGATCGATCCTGGCCGGTGAGCCTGGCTAGCCAACCGAATGCCTCGGGTGGCATGACCACCCCTTCATCCACAAGCAACTGACCGATGCGCATGGGACCGGCGCCGCTAGGCACCCGCACATCAATCTCGGGTTGCCTGAGTTCCAGTGGTTTGTTCACCCAATGGTAGGCCAAACCACCAACAGCGGCGGCCGTGATGATGCCCAAGAGCACCAGCCAGAACAAGAGTTTGAATATCCATCGCATTGCGCACAAGTTTAATTGAATTTGCCCGTCTCAGACTCGCCTGTCATCATGCCCACGGGCATAGCCAAAACCCACAAATCCCTGCTTTGGAAACAGGCACATGACAAGGTGCGCTCAACCGTCTTGCTATCATCACGTTTACAGATACACGCCCTTGCGGCTCTGAAATAGGTGGAGTTGTCAAACACCTCAATTGGAAGATGGCTATGTCAAGTTTTAACCAACCCGTGGAAATCATGACATGCGAGCACCTCGCTGTCTTTGGCGCTTCTGGCGCAGATACCCAAGCTTTTTTACAGTCACAATTGACACAAGACATGCAAACCGTCACGCCAGCGCATGCCGCATTGGCCGGCTTTTGCACAGCTCAAGGGCGTTTATTGGCCTCTATGCTGCTGGTGTCTGAAGCCAATGGTGATGTTCTTGGCGTGGCTCGTGCCGACCTTATGGAAAGCTTCTTAAAGCGCCTACGCATGTTTGTGCTTAGAAGCAAAGTCACACTGCAAACACACCCCTCGCTAAAGGTCTTTGGCCTTGTGATGAACCGGGCTGATCACGCCAACGTCTGCCAGGCATTGAGCGCGGCGCTGCCCGAGGCTGACTGGGCTTCAGTTGCCACAGAGTTTGGTCAGCTGATTGCTTTGCCTTGCGTCGATTCGCTGGCCTTGCGGTATCAACTGATCGCCACCGACGAGCAAATAGCTGCCATGCGTTCGAAGCTTGCCGACAATGCCGTGTTCAATGAAGACGCTCACGCCTGGCAGGCACTCGATGTTGCCGCTGGCATTGGCTGGGTGCAGGCTGCCACGCAAGACCTGTTCATCGCCCAGACTCTAAACCTCGACCTGTTACCGGGCGTGAGTTTCACCAAAGGTTGTTATCCCGGCCAGGAAGTCGTCGCCCGAGCGCACTATCGCGGCACGGTCAAACGTCGCATGCACCTGGCTCACATTGAAGGCGTGTCAGACGATATTGCCGCGGGCGTGGACGTTTTTGAGGCATACGAGCCGGACAATCCGGTGGGCAGACTGATCTCGGTGGCGCCTCAGGCCAAGCACACCCTCGTGTTGTTTGAAGCGCCGTTTAAAGTCATTGACAAGGCTCGTGAACAGCACCACAGCGACGGTGGATTGCGCGCAGGTTCAGCTAGCGGGCCTGCGTTGCACTTACAAACACTGCCCTATTCGCTAGAACCCGCAAAGGATTGATCAACGCCAGTCAAAGATGACCTTATGAGAGGCTAGTGCTGCTCGTCTAGGTGGCGCAAGGGGTGCTCTGGGTCATCGATGGACACCGCGAAGTACGGGTTGCACCAGTCACCGGCCGTTTCTTGCAACGTGGCTGGCTGCCACTTTGGGTTGCGGTCTTTGTCAATCAACACCGCCCGGATGCCCTCCTGGAAATTACCACGGGCGGCGCATTCAACCGCAACCCCCCACTCCATCCTGAAAATATCGGCCAGCGACAGCTGGCGTGCGCAACGCCAAAGAATCCACGACAGACGCGCGGTGGCTGGGCAACCGGCATTAAAGGTTTTTGCAGCCCGAGCCAGCCAGGGATCTTCATGGTCAACCAAGGACTGAAGGTTTTGTGCGATAGCTTCTAGCTCATAGCCACCACAAAGGCGCTCGATCAAATCGAAATGCTGGCGCAAGGGACCGATGGGCAGGTCTTGAAGTGCCTTGGCAGCGAGAATGTCGCTTAACCGCTGAAAGTCCTCATACGCGTTTTGCCAGGCAGCTTGGGTAATGTCAGCCATCAGGGAGTCAAATGCCTCGCTAGGGACGGCGTAGTCGGCCATGCCCGCCAGCATGGCATCAGAGGCTCCCAATTGAGCGCCGGTGAGCCCCAGAAACACGCCTGTGCGACCCGGTGCCCGATTCAACAGCCATGAACCACCAACATCAGGAAACAAGCCAATGCTGATCTCTGGCATGGCCAGGCGCGAACGTTCAGTGACCACGCGATGACTGGCGCCTGCCATCAGGCCCATGCCGCCGCCCATCACAATGCCATCACCCCACACCAAGATCGGCTTGGGGTAAGTATGAATCAGATAATCAAGCGCATATTCCTCTGCGAAGAAGTCGCAGGCATAGGCGTTTTCACGAGCTGGCTTGCCGGCATGCGCTTGCATCTCATGGTAAAGCCCGTGCAGGTCGCCACCCGCACAAAACGCTTTTTCGCCGGCGCCACGTAACACCACCATTACCACATCGGGGTCAGCCGCGCTTTGCGTGAGCTTATCGTCAAGCAGTCGCGTCATTTCAAGTGACAGGCCGTTCAGTGTCTGTGGCCGGTTCAAGGTGGCAATCACCACGCGCTTGCCATTGGTACAGGCCAGTTCATCGAACAAGATGCTGTCCGGGGTCACTTCTGTTGTCATGTTTCGGTTCCTTTATTCTGCTGTTGCTGCTGTCGTTGCCACTGGCGATGCCGGGCTCGACGACGCCTTGACTCCTTGGGGTCAAACACCAGCTCACGATAGATTTCGATTCGATCGCCTTGGGCAACCCGCGTCTGTGATTTGACTCGCTTGCCAAATATACCAACCCCGCCGACCTCCCAATTCACATCAGGAAAAGCCGCCGCAAACCCACTGGCCGCAATGGCATCGGCAACCGAACAAGGCGCTGGCAGATGCACCATCTGCTGCCAGGCCGTGTGAGAGTCAGCGGCGTAGACCACCAGAACGCACAGGCAGTCTGGTTCACTGGCCATAACAGGCGTCAGCGCGCTGGCTAAAGGAGTCAATAAAACTATTGGCAATGCGGTTAAAGACCGGACCCACGAGTTTGCCTAGCGTGTAGCTAGAGAACTCGTATTGCAGTGTGAACACCACTTTGCAAGCATCAGGCGACAAAGCCTGAAACTCCCAACGGCCCTTGAGCGCAGAAAAAGGACCATCAACGAGATCGAGCGTGATCAGGTCAGGATACTCATGGTGATTGACGGTGGTAAAAGTTTGCTTGACCCCTGCCATGGCAATCGTGACCGAGGCTTTCATCCCGTCTTCGTTGCGCCAGTGCACTTGACTGCCGCCACACCAGGGCATGAACTCGGGGTATCGATCCACGGCTGCCACGAGTTCAAACATTTGAGCCGCACTATAGGGAACTAAAACAGATCTTTCTACAGAATGCATGACTTCACACAAATCGCTAGAATGGTGACAGTTTAACGGTTCAGACGTACTTCAGTTTTTATGACCATCATTGACAATCGCAAAGCGTTTCACGACTACTTCATTGACGAACGCTTTGAGGCCGGGATGGTTCTCGAAGGCTGGGAAGTCAAAGCCATTAGGGCCGGACGCGCTCAAATCAAAGAGAGTTACGTCATTGTGCGCGAAGGAGAAATCTTCCTTATCGGCATGCACATCAGCCCCTTGCCTTCGACCTCGACCCACATCAAACCAGATCCCACGCGCACACGCAAACTGTTGCTGCATGCTGAGGAAATCAGCAAACTGATCGGCAAAGTCGAACAACGGGGATTTGCACTCGTGCCCTTGAACTTGCATTTCAAGAATGGTCGAATCAAATTGGAAATCGGCTTGGGTCGCGGTAAAAAACAGCATGACAAACGATCAAGCGCCCAAGAAAAAGATTGGGCCCGCGAGCGCGAGCGCCTGATGAAACACGACACGCGACGCGCCCGCTAGGCGTTTGGGCGAGCATCTCGCTCGCCCTACCCTGTGAACGTCTAGGCGAGCTTTTTCCAGGTTTCCACAACGGTGTCTGGGTTTAGCGACACCGACAAGATGCCCTGCTCTTTGAGCCACTGCGCAAAATCCGGGTGATCACTTGGGCCTTGGCCGCAGATGCCCACATACTTACCAGATTTCAAGCAAGCATCAATCGCCCGCTTGAGCATGAACTTAACCGCACCATCGCGCTCGTCAAAGTCAGCCGCTAGCAACTCAAGCCCGGAATCACGATCAAGACCCAAGGTCAATTGGGTCATGTCATTTGACCCAATGGAAAAACCGTCAAAGTACTCGAGAAACTCTTCAGCCAAGATGGCATTGGATGGCACCTCGCACATCATGACGATGCGCAAACCGTTTTGGCCACGAGCCAAGCCGTTCTCAGCCAACAGGTTGATCACGCGTTCGGCCTGTGGCACCGTACGTACAAACGGCACCATGATTTCCATGTTGGTTAGGCCCATTTCGTCGCGCACCTTGCGGATGGCCTCACACTCCATGCGGAAACACTCATCGAAGTCGCCCGCGAGATAGCGTGACGCGCCACGGAACCCGAGCATGGGATTCTCTTCTTCGGGCTCATAACGCGAACCGCCAATCAGTTTGCGGTATTCGTTGGACTTGAAATCAGACAAGCGCACAATCACGGGCTTGGGCGCAAACGCCGCAGCAATGGTCGCCATGCCTTCGGCGAGCTTTTCCACAAAGAACGCTCTTGGGCTGGCATAGCCACGGGCAGCCGATTCAACGGCGATCTTCAAGTCCGTATCAACATTGGGATAGTCAAGCACCGCTTTGGGGTGAATACCGATGTTGTTGTTGATAATGAATTCCAGACGCGCCAGCCCGACGCCGTGATTGGGAATCTGCGCAAAGTCAAATGCCAGTTGCGGGTTGCCCACGTTCATCATGACTTTGAGGTCCACTGGCGGCATGTCACCACGCTTGACCTCTTCAACCTCGGTCTCAATCAAACCGTCATAAATGCGCCCTTCATCGCCCTCGGCACATGACACCGTCACCGACTGACCTTCCTTTAACGTATCAGTGGCATCGGCACATCCCACCACCGCTGGAATGCCCAGTTCGCGGGCAATGATGGCGGCGTGGCAGGTGCGCCCGCCACGGTTGGTGACAATGGCAGACGCACGCTTCATCACGGGTTCCCAGTTCGGGTCGGTCATGTCGGTAACCAGAACGTCACCGGCCTGGACTTTGTCCATCTCTGAGACATCCCCCACCACGCGCACCGGACCAGAACCGATTTTTTGCCCAATGGCACGCCCAGTGACCAAGACGTCGCCCGTGGCTTTCAAGCGATAGCGCAGTTGCACATCATGCTGCGATTGTTGGGACTTGACCGTCTCGGGACGGGCTTGAAGAATGTAGAGCTTGCCATCGACACCGTCGCGACCCCACTCGATGTCCATGGGGCGCTGATAATGCTTTTCAATGATGACAGCGTAGTGCGCCAACTCAATGACTTCAGGATCACTCAAAGAGAACCGATTGCGCTCGGTGACTGGCACATCGACGGTGCGAACCGCATGGCCGCTTGATCGATCCTCGTCAAACTCCATCTTCAACAGTTTTGAGCCAATGCGCCGGCTCACGATCGGGTAGTGACCTTCTGCCAAGGTGGGCTTGAAGACGTAGAATTCATCGGGGTTAACCGCACCCTGCACCACCGTCTCGCCAAGACCATAAGACGACGTGATAAAGACCACATCAGAAAACCCAGACTCAGTATCGATGGTGAACATCACACCGGCGCTGCCTTTGTCCGAGCGCACCATGCGCTGAATACCCGCCGAAAGAGCAACGTCTGCGTGTGCAAAGCCCTTGTGCACGCGGTAAGAGATGGCACGGTCGTTATACAGGGAGGCGAACACCTGACGGATCTTGTCGATCACATCATCGATGCCCACCACGTTCAGAAAGGTTTCTTGCTGACCCGCAAACGAGGCATCGGGCAAATCCTCAGCTGTGGCTGATGAGCGCACCGCAAACGAACCCTTCCCGTCAGCGTCAAGCCCCGCAAAAGCCTCCCGTATCTCGGCATCAAGCTGAGCCGGCAATGGCGCCTCGACGATCCACTGACGAATCTCAGTGCCCGCTTGTGCAAGTGCACGGACATCGTCGGCATCCAAAGTCGACAGCCGCTGCGCGATACGGTCAGCCAAGCCTGTCTGTGACAAAAAATCACGATAGGCTTGCGCTGTCGTGGCGAAGCCTCCCGGCACCCTGACACCGGCATCCGAGAGTTGGCTGATCATCTCACCAAGTGAAGCGTTCTTGCCTCCTACTGTGTCAACATCCGTCATCCGGAGTTGATCAAACGGTACAACATATGACATGGAGTCACCTTTAAAACAATGAATGGAAAGCGAGTTTGGTCAATCCACAGGCTCTCGCGAAAGGCGATAAACTGACCAAACCGGCCTTGATATTCAGACGACAAAAGCTACTGAATTCACTGTTACGCCAGCACCTGACGGCGCCCGGCGGCGACTCCGGCAACAACATGGCATTGTAGCGCTACATTTGACATTTTGAGGACGACAAATTGGTTGACACGGATCACATTGAACGCACGGTTTTTATCATTTCCGACGGCACGGGCATCACGGCCGAAACCTTTAGCCACTCCGTACTCTCGCAATTCGAATCGGTGAAGTTCAACCAGATTCGCATTCCGTTTGTCGATACGCTTGAGAAGGCCGACAGTGTCGTCGAGCGCATCAATCACGTGGCAGCCACTGGTTCACAGCCTATCGCCTTCACAACACTGGTGAACACGGAGCTCTCGACTCGCATTAAAACGGCCAACGCCTTGTTCCTCGATCTGTTTGCCGGTTTCGTGGAGCCCTTGGAACAAGCCCTTGGTGTTCGCTCAAGCCACAGCATTGGCAAATCGCACAAAGTGGCCGATTCAACTCAATATCGCAACCGAATTGACGCCATTAACTACAGCCTCGCGCACGATGATGGCCAGTTCGTCAAAGGCTTGTCGCAAGCCGACGTGATTCTGGTGGGCGTCTCACGCTGCGGCAAAACCCCAACAAGCCTGTATTTGGCTATGCAGTATGGCGTCAAAGCCGCTAATTTTCCCCTCATTCCGGATGACTTTGAACGCGGTGCGCTGCCAAGCACGCTACACCCCTACCGCAAAAAACTCTTTGGGCTGACGATCCAGCCTGAGCGACTCGCAGAAGTGCGCCAGGAGCGTCGCCCCGACAGCAAATATGCCTCGCTTAATCAATGCCTCAATGAGGTGGCTGAAGCCGAGCGGTTGATGCGCATGGAAAACATCCCGTCGCTGTCCACGACCACCAAGTCCATTGAGGAAATCGCCACCACAATCCTGCATGAGATCAAGCTAGACCAGCATCAGTCTTATTGAACGAGCACTTAGCGGGCTAACGACCGTTGGCGCCGGTGCTCAAACAGGCAGATGGCTGCTGCGCTAGCCACATTGAGCGACTCCACCGCAGCAGTCTCGTGCGGAATGTGCACGCATTGATCGGCCATAGCCACGAGCTCAGCCGATAGGCCCTGACCTTCATGTCCGAAGAGCCAGATCACACGCTCAGGCAAATCAAGCTCAAACAAGGAAGTCGAGGTGTCACCGAGCGTGGTGGCGAGCACCATGGGACGCTCGCTTGGATCTTGTTCAGACACCAAATGGCTTAGCCAATCAGACAAATCGACTGCCTCATGAATTGCCACGTGAAACTGAGCCCCTTGCCCTGCCCGCAAAGCTTTCGCTGACCAGCAATTCGCACTGCCTAGGCCGGCGACCACGTGCTCGATGCCCGCGGCTGCCGCCGTGCGAATCAGCGTGCCGACGTTGCCCGGGTCCTGTATGGCATCAAGCGCCACCGCCCCTTCACGCCACTGCTGATCTGTTGAGGCTTGAGGCCTTTGCGCCACAAATATCACCGCCGGCTCACTGCTAAGCGAACTCAGCCCGCGCATCAGACGAGGCTCGAGCCACACCTGCCGATCAGTCGGCACGATCGCCACCAATTCGGCAATCTCGGGTACGTTCTGGCTGCCAGACCTCAGTAGCACCCATTCAGGCACGCCAAACCGGGCAAGCCACGCCTGACAAATATGAGCACCCTCAAGCAACAAGTCATGGCTCTTGGCATTGGTCTGGCGAGTCAGGCGCAGCCAGGACTTGTAAAGCGCATTGCTGCTTGACGATATCTCTTTCACGGTGACTCACCGTTTGCACCAACCAACAAACGTGCCACCGGTGCAAACGAGCGCCGATGCACCACACAGGGCCCAAATTCACGCAATTTAGCCAAATGCAGGGCGGTGCCATAGCCCTTGTGCTGATTAAAGCAGTATTGCGGGAACTGTTCGTGCAGCTCAAGCAATGAGGCATCGCGAGCGGTTTTTGCCAGTATCGAGGCCGCAGAAATCGCGGCTTGGGTCAAGTCGCCTTTGACGATCGCGCGCGCGGGCATCGACAGTTTGGGCACTCGGTTGCCATCGACAAGCACTTCGCCAGGTATTAATGCCAAGCCATTGACCGCGCGCTGCATGGCCAGCATCGTCGCCTGCAAAATGTTGAGCTCGTCGATTTCAGCCACAGTTGCACGCATGACTGACCAGGCCAATGCCCTTTCCTTGATCTGCAGTGCCAGTTTCTCACGTTGGCGTTCAGAGAGTTTTTTTGAGTCGGTCAGACCATCAATAGGACGTTGCCCATCGAGAATCACAGCAGCGGCATAGACATCACCGGCTAGAGGTCCGCGACCGGCCTCATCCAAACCTGCCACTAACCGCACCCCATCGACTTGCATCATGCCTGCCTCATCACATTCATAATGGCTTGAGCTGCCTTGGCTGCCGTATCACAGCGCAACGTCTCGTGTAGCTGGACAAACCGTTGCTCAATATTTTTACGGCGATCTGTATCTTGCCAGAGTTGCCAGGTCGCATCGACCAAGTTTTCAGGCGTGGCCTCATCTTGCAACAACTCAGGCACCACAAACGATTGGCTCAGAACATTGGGTAGCCCCACCCACGGCAACGAGGGCGCAGACTGACCCGACTTCCAAGCCATCAAACGTCGCATCCAGGGCGAGAGCACATAGCTAATGACCATCGGACGCTTAAAGAGCGCTGCTTCCAGTGTCGCCGTGCCACTGGCCACTAACGCCATGTCACAGGCCTCCAAAGCTTGCCAAGACACGGGCGTGGCGTCTTTAGATGCTGTGGCATCGAGTCGATGCAGCTTATGGATACTGAAGTTCGCCGCTATGCGGTCAAACTGAGCTCGGCGTGCCTCATTGACCATGGGCACCACGAATTGCAACTGAGGATCGCGCGCTTGCAACTTAGCTGCTGTCTCTAAAAAACGCGGTGCCATCCATTCAATCTCTGACCGGCGGCTACCCGGCAAAATCGCCATCACCTTGGCATCGGGGTCCATGCCTAGAGCTAGACGCGCGCCACGCGTATCGGGATGCATGGGAATCTTGTCAGCCAGCGGGTGTCCCACATAGGTCGCTGCGATGCCTTCACGCTCGTAGATCTCAAGCTCGAAGGGAAACAGCACCAGCATATGCGACACGGCCTCCCGAATGCGATGGATGCGCTCGTAGCGCCAGGCCCAGATCGATGGACTCACAAAATGTACTGTTGGAATGCCGCGGGCCTTGAGGCGATGCTCAAGGCGCAAATTGAAGTCTGGCGCGTCAACCCCAACGAACACCTCGGGTGGGTTGTTGGTGAACCTTGTTTCTACGTCTTTAAAAATTCGATAGAGCTTGGGTAGATTTTTTAGGGCATCAACATAGCCAAACACCGACAGCGCGTCCATGGGATGCCAGATATCCATACCTTCAGACTCAAGCGCAGGCCCACCAATGCCAGCGACCTCAAGATCAGGCAATGCCGTTTGCAACCCGTGAACCACCTGCGAAGCAATGAGATCACCCGAAGGTTCGCCGGCAACGAGTCCGACGCGAACACTCATGGCCGAATAATGCCCCGTTCGCTGGTATCTAGAAACTCAAGCAAGGTCGTCAATGCTCTTTCTACGTCAGCGCCGACGGCGCATTGCTCACGGATCTGTGAACGCGCCTCGTCAAGCGACAGACCTCGCCTGTAGAGGATTTTATAGGCCTCTCTAACCGCACTGATGGCATCCGAACTAAACCCGCGCCTCTTGAGTCCCTCGACGTTCATGCCCACCGGTACACATGGATTGCCCGAGCCCATCACGTACGGGGGTACATCCTTGTGCAACGCACTTGAGCCACCGACCATGGCGTGCGCACCAATCTTTCCGAACTGGTGCACGGCGGCCAAGCCACCAACAATTGCCCAGTCGCCAACATGTACGTGACCACCCATCTGAACCCCATTGGCCAAAATGGTATGGCTGCCAATCTGGCAGTCATGCGCCACGTGGACGTAGGCCATCACCCAATTGTCTGAACCCAGCCGAGTGGTGCCCACATCTTGAACGGTGCCCGTATTAAGCGTGACGTATTCACGAAACATGTTGCCATCGCCAATTTCAAGCCGCGTGGGCTCGCCGGCGTATTTTTTATCTTGGGGCATGCCGCCAACACTGCAAAAGCGATAGAACGTGTTGTCCCGACCAATAACGGTATGCCCGTCAACGACGCAATGAGGTCCGAACTCAGTACCTTCGCCAACCTCAACGTCTGGGCCAATGATGCAATATGGGCCTACCGTCACACTGTTGGCAAGCTTGGCATTTGGATCAACCAGCGCCGTGGGATGAATATTGACGGTCATTTAGGCTTCCATGGGACGAATCGCGCACATGAGCTTAGCCTGTGCCGCCACTTGATCGTCAACTTTAGCCACGGCAGAGTACTTGCACATGGATTTGCTCAGGCGATCGGCTGTCACGATCAAGTTAAGCTGGTCACCCGGCACAACAGGACGGCGAAATCTAGCCTCATCGATCCCCACGAAGTAGTAGAGCAACTGCTCGTCTTTGGCCTTCAAGCCGCTCTCATCGGCAAACGAGAAAACCGCAGCGGCTTGCGCCAGCGCCTCCAGAATCAACACGCCTGGCATCACAGGGTGATGCGGGAAATGCCCCGGAAAAAAAGGCTCATTAATCGAGACGTTCTTGATGGCATGAATTGACTTGCCCGGCACCATGTCAACGACACGATCCACGAGCAGCATCGGATAACGATGCGGAATACTGTCAAGGATGCCATTGATATCGAGTTGCATGAGATTGTCCTGCGGCCAAATGACCAAACGAAAAAAAATTGTTTTGTATTCTATGAAACTTCGGGTGACCTGCGCTCGAGCTGGCGCAATCGCTTACGCAAATCTGCCAGATGGCCCATCACAGCCGCATTACGCTGCCACTGTGCATGCGGCGTGGCTGGCAGCACGCCGGTCATTCTTGTGCCCTGCTCGATGTCACTGGTGATGGCAGTGCCACCCGAGACTTGCACATCATCACCGATCGTGATGTGCCCTGAGAACATCGAAGCGCCACCAATGATGCATCGCGCACCAATGGTGGTCGAACCCGCGATTCCCACGCAAGCGGCCATGGCCGTATGGTCACCAACCTTGCAGTTGTGGCCAATCATGATCTGGTTGTCGAGCTTGACGCCGTTGCCAATCTCGGTGTTGTCTAAGGCGCCTCGATCAATCGTCGTGTTCGCACCGATCTCGACATCATTGCCAATCTTGACGCCGCCGAGTTGGGCGATCTTGCCCCATGCGCCCTTCTCAAGCATTGGATTGGGCGCAAACCCAAAGCCATCAGCTCCAAGCACCACACCGGAATGGACAATCCCGCGTGCGCCGATCTGCACGTGGTCGTACAGTGTGACTCTAGGATAAATCACTGTGTCAGCGCCTACGTGACAAGCAGCCCCTATAACAGAACCCGCTTGCACGCAAACGTTATCCTCTATGACCGTATCGGCACCGACCACCACATGAGGGCCGATCGCAGCACTTGAGGCTATACGAGCTGTCTCATCGACAATTGCACTCGGGTGCACGCCCGTGACTCTGGCTGGCTGGCGCTTGACGTCGAACCAGTGTGCCAGCAGCGCATACAAGAGATAAGGCTGCTCACACACCACTTGCGCATAGGCGGGCTTTGCGCCTTGAGTACCCGTGACTGCAAGTGCAGCCGGCACGATCACAGCACAGGCATTCGTGTTTTCGAGGTCGTCACGAAACTTTGGCGACACGATGAAAGACAGCTCATGACCACCTGCCCGTGCCAAGGGGCCGATTCCCAAAACCGGGACGTCTTCACCGTGAGTGGTGCCCGCAATCACATCCGACACGAGGGCCTTAGATTGCGGTATCGCGTCAATCAACGCGACGAGCGATGGAGCCTGCTCACGGCTGAGGATCACCGGCATAGATTTTTAAGTGAGTAGCCGATTAATTGGATTCAAGGACGGTAATGACCTTGTCGGTAATGTCAATTCGATCACTGACCGTGACAGCATCCTGCAGAATGAGGTCATAGTTTTCCTCTTCCGCGATGCTCATGATCGCCGCATTGGCTCGCTCAATAATAATCGCGAATTCTTCGTTACGTCTGCGATTAAAGTCTTCCTGAATTTCACGCTGCTTGCGCTGCAAATCAGCATCAAGATTGCCGAGTTCGCGCTGGCGGCGGCTTCGATCGCTCTCGGCTAGCACAGGGGCGTCTTTCTCGAATTGCTGTACTTTCTCACGAAAGTCTGCGATGTCCTCTTGCAAGCGCTCGTTTCGCTGATTGAACTCCTCTTCAATCATGGCCTGCGCCTCTTTGGCGGGCTCAGAATCACGCAGGATCCGCTGAGTATTCACAAAGCCGATCTTGATTGGCGCCGACGCTGCAGCCTCGCTTTGCCCCTGAGAGCCGTTGTCGACTGACTGAGCCATGGTAGCCGGAGCCACCAAAGCTGCGGCGATGATGGCCACAGATGCGAACCGGGACATCAGCACACCACCCGCAGTTGCACGTTTGTGGAGGGATTGGTTGGAATGTGTACCGCTTACTTCAATCATGTTGTATTACCCGCTTGTGCTGTTTCAATATGTGTCACGCTGTAGCGCCTAAATTACCTTGTATTGTGCCATTTTTAGATCATCAGAACGTAGTACCCACCTGAAATTGAAACATCTGCGTATCGTCACCTTCTTTGGCATTCAGGGGCTTGGCGTAGACCAATTGCAAGGGTCCTAGGGGTGACAGCCAGGCGAAACCTATGCCTGTGGAGTATCTCAAGTCACCAAAATCAATCGTATCGGAAGAGTTGCCCGCGCCAGTACCGTAGACCTGACCGGCATCCCCGAAAACAAACAGCCGCATCGAGTTGTCGCGACCGGATCCAGGTATGGGGAAGTAGAACTGCGTGCTACCAACCACACGTCGCGACCCGCCGAGAAAGGTACCCGTGCGAGGGTCACGCGGGCCTAGAGAGTTGCCTTCATAGCCGCGCACCGTGCCAATGCCACCGGCATAGACGTTTTTGATCACGGGAAATGGCAGATCAGAGCCGTACACATCACCATAATCAAATAACGCATTAAAGGCCAGCGTGAAATCACGCCCAATCGGGAAAAAATGCTGATGTTGAGCGCTCAACATGTAGTACTTCAGCGAGACGGTGCCAACAGTCGCATTGAGTCGCGTGAATGAACCCCTCGTCGGATTTAATGCGCTGTCTCGCGTGTCCTTTGACCAACCAGCAGACAGCAAGGGTGTGTTGGTACTGTCGCCGTAGTCGTTGACGTACTGCTCATATGCCAAAGGTGAATCGTCATATAAGGCTATTTTGTTGTGCTCGAAATTAACACCAAGAAAAACACGATCAAATTCACTGATGGGCACGCCAAAATTAAAACCGCCACCTGCCGATTTCACCTCGTAGTTACCCGAGTTACCCAGACTTGGCGTCACGGTACGGTAGTAGGCCGAGGTGGTCCGACTAATGCCATCAAGCGTCCAATAGGGGTCTGTGTGACTTAGCACGAATGTGCGGGCATCCTGACTGGTGTTGACGCTGAAATCCAAGCCAGTGCCACTACCAAAAACGTTCTTCTCCGAGATCCCGGCACTGAGAATCACGCCATCGGTCTGACCATAACCAACGCCCAGGTTGATCGCGCCAGTTTGGCGCTCTTTCACGTTGATGTTGACATCAACCTGATCCACGGACCCAGGCACGGGCTCCGTGCTGACATCGACCTCTTGAAAATAACCCAGCCGCTCAAGACGATCTCGTGACAGTTTGATATCACCACCGTTATACCAGGCAGCCTCTAGTTGTCGAACTTCGCGCCTAGCCACTGAATCACGCGTACGCTCGTTACCAGTGATTTCAATTTGCCTGACATAGACCCGACGACTGGGGTCAACAAAAAACGTCAAATCAACCGTCTGGTTCTCACGGTCGAGAACCGGGTTTGGATTAACGTTGGCAAACGCATAGCCCAAGTCACCAAGATAATCTTTAATCGCTTGTGAGGTGTTGTTGGACTCAGCGCCGGAGAACGTTTCGCCAGCCTTGATTGTCACCAATTGCTCAAGGTCATCGTCAAGACTGAGCAGATTACCGGCGAGCTGCACATTAGAGACCGTGTAAGGTTTGCCTTCCGAGATGGTGATCGTGATGAAAATGTCCTGACGGTCCGGGGAGATCGTGACTTGGGGCGTTTCCATGGAGAACTCAAGATAACCACGGTCAAGGTAGTATGACCGGATTGTCTCCATATCGGCTTCGAGTTTTTCCCGGGAATACTTGTCTGTATTGGTGTACCAAGTCAGATAGCCTGGTGTGGTCAGTTGCATCAAGTCGAGCAAATCGTCCTCAGAAAACGCCTCGTTACCGATGATCCTGATTTCACGAATTTTGGCGACAGAGCCCTCAAACACATCAAAATTCACACCCACACGATTACGAGGCAAAGGCGTGGTGGTCGCTGTGATTTCAACACCATACTTGGCCTTTGCCAAATACTGCTGTTGCAACTCGAATTCGGCACGCTCAAGTTGTGCTTGGTCAAATATCCGCCCATCAGCAAAGCCGACTTGAGCAAACGACTCGATGATCTGCTTGCTATCAAACTCTCGCATGCCGGTAAAAGAAATCGACGCGATTACCGGGCGCTCGCGTACAGAGACCACGACCACATCGTTAGCCGTTGAAATCTGCACATCACTAAAAAAGCCTGTCGAATACAGTTGACGAATGATGTCAGTGGCCATGTCCTGAGTGAACGTGTCACCAACGCCCACCGGAATATACGAAAACACGAGACCTGCTTCCGTTCTCTGAATCCCGTCAACCCGAATGTCTTTAATTTTGAAGGCACTAAAGGCATCGGCCAGTCCTGGCAAAGCCAGTGCAAAAGCCACAATAAAAATCACCAGAAGACGTTCCAGGCGACTGCCCGAGGGCGTTGATAGCGCACGATGAGTCGCGACCATAAAAAATCCATCTCCAGTGAACAAATGCCGATTCGGGCGTTGGTCAACGCACATGCATCAGCATCATAAAAACCACATTTTAAGCCACAACCCTATCAGCCCAAAAGCCGGGTAACATCGTTAACGACCGCCAGCGTCATGAGCCCCGCCAACATGAAAAGCCCCAGCCGCTGACCCATTTCGAGCCAGCGCGCCGGTGCGGGTTTACCACGCACCATTTCGACCACGTAAAACATTAAATGCCCGCCATCGAGCATAGGGATAGGCAACAAATTAAGTACGCCAATGCTAACGCTCACAAGCGCTAAAAACGCCAAATAAGCCGTCAGGCCTAACGCAGCTGTTTGTCCGGCGTAATCGGCAATAGTGACTGGACCGCTGATGTTTTTCCAGGACACGGCCCCCGTGACCATGCTACCAAGCATCTTTAGCGAGAACCAGGCGGTTTCAGCCGTTCGTGTCACGCCTTGCCAGACGCTTTGCACCACTCCATGCTCAATGGTCACCATGGGGACATCGCTAGCCAGCCCGGTGCCGATGCGTCCGACCGTTTGTGCATCATCACCCTGCACCGCGCTTGGCGTAACCGTCACACTGATCGGGGTAGCGCCACGTTGAACAACCATCCGCAGCGGCTCGCCCGGACTTGCCTGAACCAAACTGATCAGTTCACGGGTGTCGGCAATAGCCTTACCGTCGACCGACTCGATAATATCGCCAGCCTGCAGGCCAGCTGCCTGCGCCGCACTATCGGGCACCACACTGGTGATCACTGTCTTACCCGGTTGCAAACGAATCCCCGCTAACCCAAGCGTGTCAGCTTCGGGATCAGAGCCTGCTCCCGGTAGCGTGACCGCGCGGGTTGAGGTCACACCAAGGCGCTCGACGGTCAAATCAACCGTGCCACCTTGAACCATGTCATCTAGCATCTGCCAACGCATCTGATTCCATGACTGCACGGGTGAGCCGTTGACCGCAACCACACGATCGCCTGACTCAAGGCCGGCCATCGCGGCCGCACTATCGGCTGGCGGCTGGCCGATGATGGCTTCAGGCTCCTGACTACCCATCATGCCAAGCGCAGCGTAAATCACGGCGGCAAGAATGAAATTAGCAATTGGCCCGGCGCTCACAATAAAGAATCGATTACGAACCGGCTGATTGGCAAATGCCTTTTTAGCTTCCTCGGGCGTTGCATCGGGTTCAGGCTCATCCTGCATTTTGACGTAGCCTCCAAGCGGGATGCCAGCTAACACCCACTCGGTGCCGCTACGGTCCATTCTTTTAAGCAAAGGCTTGCCAAATCCCACCGAGAAACGCAACACCTTGACGCCACAACGCTTGGCTGCCCAATAGTGCCCATACTCGTGGAAGGTAATGATGATGCCAAGCGCAACGACGAAAGCAATGATGGTAGTGAGCATGGCTACAGGGGTGAAGCAATAGAAACAGGGTTAGTCTGCACGCAATGCTGCGCCTGGGCGCGGCATGCCTCATCAACAGCAAGAATATCGCTCAGGTCTGCAATTTCCGCAGTGGTAGATCCGATATGCCAATCTAGCGTTTGGCTAACTGTCCGAGCGATATCCAAGTACCCAATCTTACCCTGTAAAAAAGCCTCAACAGCAATTTCATTGGCTGCATTCAGGGCAATACAGGCGCTTTGGCCTGCGCGCATCGCGGCGTAAGCCAGCCCCAGACAGGGATAGCGCTCAGCCTGCACAGGCTCGAACTCAAGCTTGCCTTGACGACCCAAGTCCAACAGATTCACGCCCGCCTCAATGCGTTGCGGATAAGCCAAAGCGTGCGCAATCGGGGTGCGCATGTCGGGATTGCCCAGCTGAGCCAGCACAGACCCATCAACGTACTGCACCATGGAATGCACAATGCTCTGGGGATGAATCAAAACGTCAATCTCATCCGGACTCATCGCAAATAGCCAGTGCGCCTCAATAACCTCCAGCCCTTTGTTCAGCATGGTTGCCGAATCGACCGAGATTTTCTGACCCATCGCCCAGTTAGGGTGAGCACAGGCCTGCGCTGGCGTGACGTTACCCAGATCAGCAATCGACCATTGTCGAAACGGCCCACCCGAGGCTGTCAACACAAGCCGACTGACACCGATTTGGTTCACCGCAAAACCCGTATCGCGGCACACGGGCATACACTGATAGATGGCATTGTGCTCACTGTCGATCGGCAATAACGTCGCGCCATTGTCCCGAACCGCCGCCATCAAAAGACCCCCAGCAGCCACGAGTGACTCTTTATTGGCCAACAAAATGCGTTTGCCCGCCTGCGCTGCCGCTAGCACCGCTGGCAGTCCAGCAATACCCACGATGGCGGCCATGATCGTGTCTACACATGCTTCTTTAGCCACTTCGACAAGCGCCGATGCCCCGATTTTGACTTCAGGCAATGGCACATCACTGGACCATGCCTGACGAAACAACTGTGCGCTCGCTTCATCAGGCACCACCACGACCTCTGCCTGAGTCAGACTGGCAGCCGCAGCCAATTGCGGGATGCGACGATGACCGCTAAGTGCGCGCACACGAAATCGGTCAGGATGACGCCGGATGACATCGATGGTGCTTTGTCCTATCGATCCGGTGGCGCCCAGAATACTGATGGTTTGCAAGGTCATAACCTCTAGAACTCAATAACAAGTAAATACGCCACGGGGACAACGGCAACCACAGCGTCAACTCGATCATAGACACCGCCATGTCCCGGAAGCAAGGCGCTTGAGTCTTTCACGTCGGCCTGGCGTTTGAGATAGGACTCAAACAAATCACCCACGATGGCCAATATACCCAATAGCAAAGAACCCAGAACGAGCCCGCCCCACCCCCATGACTGATGTAAGGCACTGGCATAGCTGTTTTCGACAAACGCTGTTGACATCATCCAGATCAACACACCCGCAAGACCGAACAAAGCCCCTTCACGCGTCTTACCCGGGCTGATATTCGGCGCCAGTTTGTGCCGCCCAAATCGTCTGCCACCGAAGTAAGCCAAAATATCCGCGATCCATATCACAAGCAGCAGTGATAGCAAATACCAGGCGCCCGCTTGCAACCAAAACAGCGCCAACACCCCCCAAGTCGCGTAAAGGCACGCAGGGGCAAACAAGCTCCAGCCAACGGATGCGGCTCGATGATCGATTTGGGCGCGATACAGCCTCACGGGGATCACGACCAGCCAGACCGCGGCAACAACCACCGCTAAAACCAGAAGCAATGACGTCTCGGGCGAGTCATGACCCACCCACAGCCACGCCTGCACTGCTGTGGCCACCAACAACAATACACCGCCACCGTAGGCCAATGCCGGCCGCATGGGAGCGGTCAGCCGCAGCCATTCATAGGCCGTCACACCAACAGCCACACAGAAAAATGCCAATAAAGGCCATGGATTATCAAGAGATAGATCAATGGCCAGAATAGCAAGTAGCACAACCGCGGTTACGACGCGTTTGACTAACATGACTTAAGCGCTTGCTGCATCAGCCGGGATTTGCGCACTCGTACGCCCAAACCGACGTTCCCGTTGCTGATACCAAGCAACCGCCTCGTTCATGTCGCTCACACCAAACTCTGGCCAGTATTTGGGCGTGAAATAAAGCTCGGTATATGCCAACTGCCAGACCAGAAAGTTGGATATGCGCTGCTCGCCACCGGTACGAATAAACAAATCCGGCTCCGGGGCCCATGCCATACTGAGATACTGACTTAGTGCCTGTTCGTCAATCAACTCGGGCTGCAAACTGACGTCCGGTCTGGCCTGTACAAGCCGACGCATGGCTTGCAAGATATCCCAGCGCCCACCGTAGTTCGCCGCGATTGTCAGGTGCAAACTGTCATTGTTTTCGGTGCGCTGTTCAGCGCTACGAATCATGGCCTGTAACTTGGGATCAAATGAACTGGTGTCACCAATGACCCGAAGCCTAACCCCTTTGCTCTTTAACTCTCCCACCTCTCGCTCAAGCGCCTGCATGAACAGACGCATCAATAGGCTCACCTCTTCGGCCGGTCGCCGCCAGTTTTCAGAGCTAAAGGCAAACAACGTCAGATGCCGAGTACCGAGATCGCCAAAAAACTTCACGACTTCTCGAACCGTGCGAACCCCTCGCGCATGACCTGCTGTGCGCGGCAAGTGGCGTTGCGTGGCCCATCGCCCGTTACCATCCATAATAATGGCCACATGCGAGGGAACCGCGCTGACTTCAGGCACTTGCTGGGTAGAGCTAATAATGGTCAAAACTTTGTCCGTTCAGATTCCGTGGTCGTCTTTCACGACAGGTGGGGCGAAAGGAGAGTAAACCGGGCTAGACCTTCATGACTTCAGCTTCCTTGTCGGCCACAAGCTTGTCAATTTCGGCCACAAACTGGTCAGTCAATTTCTGCACCTGATCCTGTGCCCGGCGCTCATCGTCCTCGGAAATCTCTTTGTCTTTGACGAGTTTCTTAAAGCCATCATTGGCATCGCGGCGCAGATTACGAATAGCGATCTTTGCGTCTTCGCCTTCAGACTTGACCACTTTGGTCAACTCACGACGGCGCTCTTCCGTAAGCGCCGGCATCGGGACGCGAATCGACTCGCCCATGCCTTGTGGATTAAGCCCAAGATCGGAGTCTCTAATGGCTTTCTCTACCACACTGGCCATGGATTTCTCCCATACTTGCACCGTTAGCGTTCGGGCATCGAGCAAATTCACACTCGCGACTTGTGACAAAGGTGTCATCGAGCCGTAGTACTCAACTTCAATGTGGTCCAATAAACCCGTATGGGCACGACCTGTACGAATCTTTGACAGGGTTGATTGGAAATTCTCCAATGATTTTTTCATTTTGGTTTCGGTACTTGACCGAATGTCGTTAACGGACATGTTGCCTCCTGAAACTACACATGCACTAGGGTGCCCTCATCGTCGCCACTGACGGCGCGTCTCAGAGCCCCTGACTTGTTAATGGAAAACACACGTATCGGCAATTTTTGGTCGCGACATAATGCAAATGCTGTTGCGTCCATGACTTCAAGTCGCCTGGCAATGACCTCATCAAAACTGATACGACTGTATCGCTGGGCACCGGGATCCTTGTTAGGATCGGCGCTGTAAATACCATCGACTTTCGTGGCTTTTAAAACAATTTCGGCACCGATTTCGGCTCCCCGCAATGCCGCTGCTGTATCGGTTGTAAAAAAAGGATTGCCTGTGCCGGCAGCAAATATCACCACCTTGCCCTCCTCGAGGTAGCGCAAGGCCTTGGGCCGGATATAGGGTTCGACCACTTGCTCAATATTTAAGGCCGACTGCACCCGTGCATCAACGCCCACATGCTTGAGCGCGTCTTGCAAGGCTAGCGCATTCATGACTGTGGCCATCATGCCCATGTAGTCCGCTGTGGCGCGATCCATCCCTTGAGCGCCGGGCGCTACACCTCTAAAAATATTTCCACCGCCGATGACCACGGCAAGTTGCACGCCCAGATGTGCCACATCGCGCACTTCCTCGGTCATACGCACGATGGTGCTGCGGTTAATTCCGTAGGCATCCTCACCCATCAGGGCCTCGCCCGAGAGTTTCAGCAAAACACGTTGATGGAGCGAAGCGGACATGGAGCAACCCCTGCGAGCGAGAGCGAAATTGGAACCGTGCAAGTTTAGCCGATTCCGAGTCTGAGCACCGACACCAAATTGAGACCTAGCTGGCGCAGCACACTTGTTGGCTGACGCAGGTTAACTAGATATCTCCATAAAAAAACCGGGCGTGCCCGTTGACTGGCAACAGGCAGCGCCCGGTAGCGATGCATGCATCGCATATATGCATGAGACAGCCTTAAGCGTTACCGGCTGCCGCTGCGGCCACTTCGGCCGCAAAGTCTGACTCTTTCTTCTCAATGCCCTCGCCAACCACGTATAGCGCAAAGCCATTAACACTGGCATTGTTCTCTTTGAGCATTTGTGCCACGGTCTGCTTGTCGTTCTTGACAAAGGGCTGCGACAGCAAGGCAACTTCCTTTAAGAACTTCTGAACCGCACCCTCGACCATTTTTTCAACAATCTCGGCAGGCTTGCCAGACTCGGCGGCTTTTTGACGGGCAACCGAACGCTCGGCTTCCTTGTCAGCCTCAGGCACACCATTTTCATCGATCGCTTTGGGCTTGGTTGCTGCCACGTGCATAGCAACATCTTTGCCAACATCTTCAGAACCCGAGTAATCCACCAACACGCCGATCTTGCCGCCGTGTACGTAGCTTGCCAACGCGCCTTCGGTAGCGAAACGCTCGAAACGGCGGACGGTCATATTTTCACCGATTTTGCCAACCAATGCAGCACGCGTTGACTCAACCGTGCCTTCACCCATTGGTAACTCGGACAGGGCTTGCACATCGGCCGGTGACTGTTGTGCCACCAAATCGGCAATCTGCTGAACGAAACCAATAAAGTCTTCGTTCTTGGCAACAAAGTCCGTCTCGCAGTTCACTTCAACGATTGCGCCGGTCTTGCCACTGGCGTCAATACTGACCCCGATCAGCCCTTCGGCAGTCACAC
Source organism: Burkholderiaceae bacterium (assembly GCA_965659885.1). Classification (GTDB taxonomy): domain Bacteria; phylum Pseudomonadota; class Gammaproteobacteria; order Burkholderiales; family Burkholderiaceae_B; genus Algicoccus. Next base: position 25,956 of record CBFHXV010000006.1, read on the forward strand.
GCGAGGCGGCCTTGTTGGCTTTGCTACCGAGCTTGACACGTAAAACCTCTTCAGCTTTTGCCATGTCACCAGCAGCCTCTGTCAGCGCTTTCTTGCACTCCATCATGGGTGCATCTGTTTTTTCACGCAACTCTTTGACCATTGCGGCAGTAATTTCAGCCATGTTTGCTCCGTAATATGAATCATGCGGCCTGGCACAGCCAGGCCTTGCTTGGTGCGTCACAGACAGTCGAGTGAGCACCACGACAGCTTCAGGGCAAGATCATCACGCCCCGAACACTCACACCTACTCTTCAGGCGTCGCTTCTTCCTGTAGCTCAACGAACTCTTCGTCAGCGGCAAGCTCTTCAACCAAACCATTGACGGCTTGCTCGCGACCTTCAAGCACGGCATCGGCCATGCCAGTGGCATACAAAGTCACCGCTTTGCCTGAATCGTCATTACCCGGGATGACGTAATCGATTCCATCGGGTGAGTGGTTGGTATCGACAACAGCCACAACGGGTATACCCAAGGTGTGCGCCTCAGCCACTGCAATCTTGTGGTAACCCACGTCGATCAAAAAGATGGCGTCTGGCAATCCAGGCATATCCTTAATGCCACCGATGGACTTGTTGAGCTTTTCCATTTCACGCTCAAACATCAAGGCCTCTTTCTTGGGCATACGCTCAAGGCCACCATCGGCAGCCATGACTTCCATGTCCTTTAAACGCTTGATTGAGCTTTTCACGGTTTTGAAATTGGTCAACATACCGCCTAGCCAGCGGTTATTCACGTAGGGCATCCCGCAACGCTGGGCTTGCTCAGCCACGATGTCGCGAGCGGCACGCTTGGTACCCACAAACAGTACGGTGCCGTTCTTCGCTGCGATTGAGCGAACGTATTTAGCAGCTTCAGCGTACTTTACGACTGTCTGCTCTAGGTTAATGATGTGGATTTTGTTGCGGTGTCCGAAGATGTACGGTGCCATCTTGGGGTTCCAGAAACGAGTCTGGTGCCCAAAATGGACGCCAGCTTCCAGCATTTCACGCATCAGTGACATGTTAATTCTCCAAGGGTTAGGTCTAGCAATGCAACTGCACCGATTGTCTTGGAACGGCACCCTGTTGTTGCACTGCGCGATTTGCAAGCCATGACTCGCGCCACAATTTGCGTATTTCTCCAGACGCAGCCCACTGCTTTTACAACCGCTTACGCCGCGTTCTGTTACAACTCAAAACAACAGATCAAAGGCGATGACTGACGGCGCGATGCGGCAGTTTTGTCTAGAAAGCCTATAATTCTACTATGTTTTTTTATCAGATAACCATCCGCAGACAATCCTATGCATCTAGTGACTGATCCCGCCGACCTCGACAAAATGCGTGCAGCCTGCCGTGATGCGGCCAAAGTACTCGATTACCTGACGCCGTTCGTCAAAGCAGGCGTCACCACTGCTGAACTTGATCAACTGACGCTGGCCTACATTACCGATGTACTGAACGTGAAATCAGCCACCGTTGGTTACGCGCCTCAAGGGTATCCTCCATTTCCAGGCGCCATTTGCACATCCGTGAACCACCAGGTCTGCCACGGCATTCCCGGCGAAAAAGTCCTAAAAAATGGTGACATTGTGAACATCGATGTCACCATCATCAAAGACGGCTGGTTTGGTGATACCAGCCGGATGTATTACGTGGGTGAGCCCTCCATTGCGGCCAAGCGCCTGACTGAGACGACCTACGAGTGCATGTGGCACGGTATCGAGCAAGTTCGCCCTGGCAACACGCTTGGCGATGTCGGTCACGCGATTCAACGCCACGCTGAGGGCCGTGGCTACTCGGTGGTAAGAGAGTTTTGTGGACACGGCATCGGACAGCAGTTTCACCAAGACCCCCAAGTACTGCACTACGGGCGCCCTAAGTCTGGGTTAAAGCTTCAGGCCGGCATGATTTTCACCATTGAGCCCATGATTAACGCGGGCAAGCGTGACATCCGCCAGCTAGCCGATGGCTGGACTGTGGTCACGCGCGACCACAGCCTCTCGGCGCAATGGGAGCACACGATCCTAGTCACTGATGACGGGTTTGAAGTGCTCACGATTTCAGAGGGCATGCCTGAGCGACCCGCACTAGCAGCGTAGCGAGAACACAGTGAGCAAATCCGTTGAACTTTCAGAAATCCGGCAATCATTGCAAGCCAGACGACAGGCGGTGATTGACGAGTTCCGCCTGAAACCCAACGCCGATCGGCTCGTGCATGAGCTGCGCCGCATCACCGATGATGCGCTCAGACAGCTGCTACGTCTTCACCCACTGCCCAAGCAAGCCGCCCTGACTGCCGTGGGTGGCTATGGGCGTGGCGAGCTTTATCCCTACTCGGACGTGGACTTGCTCATCTTGCTAGATCAGCCGCCAAGCGCTCAGGACGAAGCCAGACTTGGCGAACTCGTGGCCGCCCTCTGGGATCTTGGTATTGAACCGGGATACAGCGTTAGAACCATTGGCGAATGCTTGGCCGAAGCCGAGTCCGACATCACAGTTCAAACTTGCTTGCTTGAAACCCGCTTTATTAGCGGGCGACGCAAGCTTGTCAATTCGTTTAACAAGGCGATGGCAAGCCAACTCGACCCCAAGGCCTTCTATCGCGCCAAATTGGCCGAGATGCGCCAACGCCACGCCCGATACCAAGAAACACCGTACGCACTAGAACCGAACTGCAAAGAGTCGCCCGGCGGCTTGCGTGACCTGCAAGTCATTCGCTGGATGGCCAAAGCGGCGGGATTTGGCGCGAGCTGGGCACAAATCGCCAAGAGCGGTCTGCTTACCTCTCAAGAAGCCAGTGACTTGCGTCGAGCCGAGTCGGCCTTCAAGCGCCTACGCGTTGAGCTGCATTTGCTCGCGGGCCGACGCGAAGATCGACTGGTGTTTGATATGCAACATGCTCTGGCCGAGGTTTATGGACTGCAAGCCACTGAAACCCGTCGCGCCAGCGAAATATTGATGCAACGTTACTACTGGGCAGCGCGGCTGGTCACGCAACTTAATACCGTTTTAGTGCAAAGCATCGAAGAAAACTTGTTTCCTGTCCCAGACAGTGAAGCCCAGCCCATTGATGCATACTTCTCGAGCCTTAATTCACGTCTAGACATCCGGGATGCTGACCTTTTTGAGAATGATCCCTCGCAGATCCTGCGGGCCTTTCTTGTGATGCAGCAGCACCCCGAGTTAACTGGCATGACGGCCCGAACCATGCGAGCTATCTGGCACGCTAGACGCCTAATTGATGCGAACTTCAGGCGCGACCCGGCTAACAAGGCAACCTTCCTGTCGATCCTGCAGCAGCCCCAGGGCATCGTGCATGCCTTGCGGCGCATGACGATGCTCAACATACTGCCTCGTTACCTACCTGTCTTTCGACGCGTGGTTGGACAAATGCAGCACGATTTGTTTCATGTTTACACGGTCGATCAGCACACGTTGCAAGTGATTCGCAACCTGCGACGCTTCACTATGCCTGAGCATGCGCAAGAATACCCCTTGGCCTCTCGCCTCATGGCCAGCTTGGAAAGACATTGGCTGCTGTATGTTGCTGCCCTCTTTCACGACATTGCTAAAGGGCGAGGCGGCGATCATTCCAAACTAGGGGCCATTGATGTGCGCCGCTTTGCGCGTGAACATGACCTCTCGCGCGAGGATACTGAGCTTGTGGCTTTTCTTGTTGACCAGCACCTGCTGATGTCCCAAGTCGCGCAAAAGCAAGACCTCTCCAATCCGGAAGTCATACAGAACTTTGCCAAGACCGTGGGCAATGTACGTCGGCTCACCGCGCTTTATTTGCTGACCGTGGCCGACATACGGGGGACCAGCCCCAAAGTCTGGAATGCCTGGAAAGGCAAATTGCTCGAGGACTTGTTTCATTTGGCACAAAGCGCGCTTGGTGGACATGCCGAATCAGCAAACACCGTATTGCAGCAGCGCCTAGAAGAAGCCAAGCGTCTGACTCGCCTAGTAGGCCTGCGTGATGACAGTCGCAAGGCATTTTGGCGCCAGCTCGATGTTGCGTATTTTCTACGTCATGATGCGCCCGACATCGCGTGGCACACGCGCCACCTCTATTATCAGGTCAGCCCAGAACAGCCGGTAGTCAAAGCTCGACCCGTGGTCGGTGGTACCGGCCTGCAAATTTTGGTGTACACCCACGACCAAGGCGATTTGTTTGCGCGTATCTGTGACTACTTCGCTCAAAAAGGCCTGGACGTGCAAGATGCACGCATCCACACAACCAAGCACGACTATGCACTTGACAGCTTTGTGGTGCTGCCCATTAACGCCCCCCAAGACCTCAGATCATTGGCTGACCTGATCGAGCATGAGCTCGCGCAGGTGTTACAGACCCGATCAGAGACCGAACAAAGGCCAGCCACACCAGCCAAACGACTGTCGCGACTGTCGCGTGCCTTTCCATTTGCGCCAATTGTTGAGCTTCAACCGGACGAAGGCAGCCAGCATTGGAGACTTGCCATCGTCGCCACTGACAGGCCTGGCTTACTTGGTGAACTAGCGCACACATTCAAGGACTTCAATGTGTCTTTGCAGATGGCCAAGGTCATGACGCTAGGCGAACGAGTCGAAGACGTCTTCGTCATCAGCAGCCCCAGCTTGACGCAGCCCAGACAGCAGCGCCAGTTCCAGCGCGCCATCTACAACATGTTGTCAACCGAGGTTGCCAATGCCGCTTAGTTCAAAAAGCTCTGAAGCCGCATCGCTGCCACAAAAAGTGCTCACCGCGATTGCGTTTGTCTCATTTGGTGCCGTTGGTGCTGCACTGATCAGTCAACATCTGTTCGAGATGCTACCGTGTGCCTGGTGCATTGTTCAACGCATGATCTTTATCGTAATCGCGGTCGTTGCCATGCTCGGTGCGCTTGTTGCATCGCGCGTTTTCAAACGGCTGGCCTTGATCATCACGTTAATGCTGTCGTTGTTGGGCATTGCAGCGGCTTGGCATCAATGGACAGTCGCTGCGGCTCAATTTAGCTGTGATCAAACTTTGGCCGACAGAATCGTCTCTGGCAGTGGCTTGGATGCAAGCATGCCTTGGCTATTTGGCATTTATGCTACTTGCATGGACGCCGCTGTCAGTATTCTGGGATTGGATTTCGCGGTTTGGAGTCTGTTGCTCTATGTTGCCTTTGGTATGGCAGCCTTGGTGGCATTAAAAATCACGAAGGGCCAGTAGCACGCCACTAAAAAGCGCCGGCTTGCCGCACCGCACTTAGTTGTCGTTGGCAGCAAAGCCGAGATTGAACTGCAAACCACCACCCTGCTCTTGTTCGTCGTTTTCTCGGGGGCGCGCCAGCCAGTCAAGGTAGTCTGGCGTAATGTCGCCCGTGACATACTCGCCCGTAAAGCAAGAGCAATCAAATGAGGTCAGTTCAGGGTTTAGGTCCGTGACCGCCTGCTGCATGTCAGCGATATCCTGGTAAACCAGCGCATCGGCGCCGATAAGCTGCGCAATCTCATCTTCTTGCCGGCCATTGGCAATCAATTCGCTCTGGGTCGGCATGTCGATGCCATAGACATTCTGGTAGCGAACCGGCGGCGCTGCAGAAGCCATGTAGACTTTTTTCGCGCCAGCGGCTCTGGCCATATCAACGATTTCTCGGCTCGTGGTACCACGCACGATCGAATCGTCGACAAGCAAAACGTTTTTGCCTTTGAACTCCATAACAATGGTGTTGAGTTTTTGTCGTACGGACTTTTTGCGTACCGCCTGTCCGGGCATTATGAATGTGCGGCCCACGTAGCGATTCTTAATGAGCCCTTCGCGATACTCCAGATTCAGCCGTGAAGCCAGTTGCATGGCAGCCGGGCGAGACGAGTCGGGCACTGGCATGACCACATCAATATCACTAAGCGGCATGGTTCGGGCCAATTTGTCTGCCAAGTACTCACCCATTTTCAGGCGCGCGTTGTAGACAGAGACCCCCTCAATGACCGAGTCTGGCCTAGCAAAATAAACGTACTCAAAAATACAGGGTGCTCTGGGCGCTGACACGCTACTGCGTTGCTCGCTAAGCTGTCCATCAAGCGAAATAAACAATGCTTCGCCAGGCTCTAGATCACGTACAAATTCAAAGCCCGAACCCTCGAGCGCGACCGACTCTGACGCCACCATCCATTCCGTTCCCTGGGCTGTCTCTGATCGCCCAAGGCACAGCGGCCTAATGCCGTGCGGGTCACGAAACGCCAACAGCCCGTAGCCAGCAATCTGGGCAACAACAGCGTACGCGCCCTTGACGCGAGCATGCAAGCCTGACACTGCCCTAAAAATAGCCGCCTCGTCCAGCGAGATTCCGTTGGCTGCACGTTGCAATTCGTGCGCCAGTACATTTAGCAGCACCTCTGAATCGGAATTGGTGTTGATGTGGCGCTGATCAATGCGAAACAGCGACTCGCGCAACTCATTCCAATTGGTGAGATTACCGTTGTGGGCAAATGTGATACCAAACGGTGCGTTGACATAAAAGGGTTGGGCCTCATCGGCACTTTGGCTCGAACCCGCTGTGGGGTATCGCACTTGGCCGATACCGCTAAATCCGGGCAGTGAGCGCATGCTGCGCGTGCGAAACACATCTCGAACCATCCCATGGCCTTTGTACATATGGAAATGATTGCCATCGGATGTCGCAATCCCTGCAGCATCCTGCCCACGGTGCTGCAACAACAGCAGACTGTCGTAAATCAGCTGATTAACCGGGCCTCGCCCAACTACCCCCACGATTCCGCACATGATTTTTTTATCCGTTCAATACGAAATATCAAAAACAAACAACTGACCTAATAAGGCAACCACTGATCAAGCGGCGCAGGCACACGCGCCTTGATTTGTTCAATGATGCCAACCACCTGCTCAGAGAACATGGCCTGACGCCACCATGTCTCTTCTGGCAATGGCGTGTATCCCGCCAAAACAACCAGTACTAAAACCAGCAATGCCCCACGAACCAAACCAAACATGGCACCTAGGCCCCGGTCAGCGGGCGACAATCCGGTACTTTTGATCATGGCTGCCATGGCCATGTTGACTAGGCCAACGCCAAGCAAGGTGCCGGCAAACAGCGCAGCGTATGAAATGCCTAAACGTAAATAATCATGACCAATCCAACCCAGCATGGCCAAATCGGCCAAGCCAGGCCCCCACCAGATGGCCGCCAAAAATGCCAGACCAAATGCCACTAATGACAGCAACTCCTTGATCAGACCACGAAAAACCCCAAGCAGGGTTGACGCCCCCAAAATCCCCAGCAGCGCAAAATCGAAACCGGTCACTTGGTGGTAATAAAGCCGTTGTCATAACCCAGCGTTCTTAACCTTGCCTGGGCAGCCTGCGCAGCCGAATTAGAGTCAAACGGCCCGACACGCAAGCGAAACGTGGGCTTGTCATTGACTGTGGCTGGCTCTACAAAAGCGTTACTTACGCCTTGCGACTTCAATGTTTCCACACGGGCCTGTGCATCGGCCTGCGATCCATAAGACGCGATCTGCAAAACATAACTCCCAGAGCTTGAACCGCTGGTTGACTGCGAGCCACCTGAGGGCTGGCGACCTTCTAGGATCGCCATGGCTGTTGCCGTGTTATCACGCTCGACGGCGGGCTTTGGCGCTTGGGCTGCAGGCGCAGGATCAGGGGCCGCTTGGGGTTCGGGTTTGGGCTCGGGTTTGGACTCGGGTTCGGACTCAGACGAAGGCGTTAAAGCAGCTGACGAGGCTGGTGCCTGTTCAGACCCACCCTCGATCTGACCTTGTTGGCCAGTTGTGTCAGCGTCTGGTTCTGTTGTCGGCGCAACTGAGGACGTCTCGCCACCCTCAGCTGTCTGTGACGCACTGCCAGGCGCACTGGCCAGCGTCTGTGCTTGAGATGCGGGCGGTGGCGAAAGATCCGGGTTAAACGGTGCGTTGCGTTGTGGCACCACAATCTCAATGCCCGCTGGCACCGGCCTTGGTTCGCCATCAAGCAACATGGGCAGCACAATCACCGCTGCCAATACCAATGCAACAGCGCCGGCCAAACGACGTCTGGCACGCACACGCAACGTAGCGGCCTGGGCTTCGCTAGAGACAGATGGACGGGGACGTTGCGTGGCTTGCCGAGAGGACTTCGTTTGTTTTCTGCTAAACAGACCCATGACCTAACCTTGTACAGGAAGGGGCGTGGCCAGACGAAGCTGGCAACGCAGTGCCTAGTGCCTGTTCATTGCTTGCAGCGCACCGGCCACCGTCAAAAATGACCCGAACACCACGATTCTATCATCCGGGTTCACGATTTGATGCACGGCTTCGTGTGCATCAGCCACGCTGTCGCAAATCTGCACATCGAACGGCCCATCGTCTTTGTTTCGGTGCGACGTAGCGACCCTTTGAACATGTTCGGCAAGGTCTGAAGCCTCGATGGCCCGGGCTGCAGGCAAGTTCACGCAATACCAGCGGTCAATTCTCTTGGCCAAGTGCCCTATGACGCTGTCGATATCCTTGTCGGCCATCATCCCAAAAATCGCATAGGTATAGGGGTGAAATCCCATATTACCCAGATTCTTTTCCAAGACAGCTGCGGCGTGTGGGTTGTGGGCCACATCCAGGATGGTGATGGGTTGGCCTGGCACAATCTGAAACCGTCCGGGTAGCGCCGCCTGAATCAAGCCTTGACGCACCGCCTGTTGGGTAACCGGGATACGGTCCCGTGTGCTCTCGAGCGCTGCCAGCGCACCGGCGGCATTGAGCAACTGGTTGGCGCCGCGCAATGCGGGGTAGGCCAGCGCATTACGGCGGGCATTGCGCCCGGCAAATCCCCACTGCTGGCGATCGCCCGCGTAATTAAAGTCGCGGCCAAACAGCCACAGGTCAGCACCCATCTCTTGAGCGTAATCCACCACTGATTGAGGTGGCTGCGGGTCGGCACAGATGGCTGGCCGGTTAGTGCGAAACACATGGGCTTTCTCCCAGCCAATTTTTTCGCGGGTATCACCTAACCAGTCCTGGTGGTCAAGGTCGATGCTCGTGACAATGGCACAATCGGCATCCACAATATTGACGGCATCCAAACGCCCACCGAGACCGACCTCAAGCACCCAAGCGTCCAGTGGTTGCTCGGCAAACAACAACAGCGTGGCAAGCGTGGTGAACTCAAAATACGTCAGTGTTGTTTGGCCGCGAGCCGCTTCAATAGCCTCAAAGGCCCTGACCCAGTCGCGGTCAGCAATGGGCTCTGCGTTGATTCGACCCCGCTCGTTAAAATCAATCAAGTGCGGCGAGGTGTACATCCCCACACGCCACCCCGCAGCCAGTAAGATGGCTTCAAGCATGGCGCAAGTTGAGCCCTTGCCGTTGGTACCCGCCACGACAAATTTAACGGCGCCGCTATCGATCGGCAATCCGTTCGCAACCGCTTTAATTCGGTCAAGCCCCATGTCAATGGCGCTGGGGTGCAGCTGTTCGAGGTAGGACAACCACGTTGGCAGGCTGGCATTGGCACTTGGTGGCGTGGGCAACTGCGTGTCAGTCATGTGGGCGCACATCCAATAATGATTCAAACGTTAAAGTGTAGCGCTAGCGAGCCGGTTGGTCAGACACAGCCATTGTGTGACAATGGCATCGACTCATCATCCCTGATCCCATGAACGAAACTCGACAACCGCTAGACGCCAGAGCCATGTCACTGATGTTGCTGCTGTGCGTGCTATGGGGCGGGCAGCAGTCCGTGATCAAGCTTGTGGCCGATGATATGGCCCCTACCCTGCAAATCTCGATTCGCTCGGGCATTGGCTTGTTGCTCATTGCCGGTTTCATGGCGTTGCGTGGCATTTCGTTTGCCCTGCATCGCGGGCCGTGGCGTGCGGGAGTGGTTGCGGGCCTTTTGTTTGGCTTTGAGTTTTTATTGATCGGCGAAGGCTTGCGCTACACCACCGCCTCGCACATGGCCGTGTTTCTCTACACCGCCCCTATTTTTACCGCACTGGGCTTACACTTTTTTTTGCCGCAAGAGCGGCTATCCACATGGCAGTGGGCCGGCATTGGCCTGTGCTTTGTGGGTATTGCCATTGCATTTTTAGGCGGTTTTGCGCAACCGACCATCAGCGCCTCCATCCTTTGGGGAGATTTTCTGGGGCTGCTTGCCGGGTTGCTGTGGGGATCAACAACGGTGGTGCTCAGGGTCACAGGCTTAAATAGAATCCCTGCGGCTCAGACCACGCTCTACCAGCTCACCGCGGCATTCCTGATATTGTTGGTCGCTGCCTTGCTCTCAGACCAAATGAGCGTGAACTGGACGCCAGGGCTTGTCGCGGCCTTAGCCGCGCAAGGCGTGGTCATCGCTTTTTTTACTTTGCTGGTGTGGTTTTGGTTGCTCACGCACTACCTCGCCTCTCGGCTGGCGTCTTTCACGTTTCTAACGCCCTTGTTTGGCGTGGCCTTTGGTGTGATGTTGCTCGATGATCCTCTGGACATGGCATTTGTCGTGGGCGCTGTGCTCGTGATCGTCGGTGTGTCTATCGTCAACCACCCCAAAGCACGATAGGATTGCGAGCATGTGCCTGGCTATTATTGCGATGAATGTCCACCCGGATTGGCCCTTGATTGTGGCGGCCAACCGCGACGAGTTTCACACCCGACCGGCTCAAGCCATGCAACCCTGGCCTGAAAGCGCAACGGTGCTGGCAGGACGTGATTTGCTGGCCGGCGGCACATGGCTCGGATTGACGGCGCAGGGCAAATTCGCCCTGTTGACCAATGTCCGAGACCCGGCCCATCACCGCCACCAGGCGCCCTCGCGTGGGGCTTTGGTGCAACGCTACCTGCAAGACAGCACAGCGGCCACGACTTACCTCGATGCGCTCGCGCCTGACGCTCACGCCTACAACGGCTTTAATCTCATCGTCGCTGAACCCAACGGACAGCTATGGCATGCCTGCAATGGCCAAACACCGTTTTACCGAACCGTCGCCCCCGGTGTTCATGGCATATCCAATGCGTCGCTCGACACCCCTTGGCCTAAAACGGTTCGAACCACGCAAGCTTTGGAGCAATACTTGCGTGAGACTTCGCCAGCGCGCACCCCTGAGGTCGATCGGTTGCTTGGCATCATGCTCGATGAACAACCGGCACCCGATGAGCTCTTGCCAAGCACCGGTATCAGTCTGGTGCGTGAACGTCTCTTGGGCCGGCCCTTTATTGTCAGCGAAGATTACGGTACCCGCTGTACCACTCTGGTTTTGCGCCATCGCAGCGGCTATCAATGGGTCCAAGAAGACACCTTCAACCCACAAGGCCGGCGTACGGGCCGCGTGCGCTATTCATCCCTGCCCACCGGTCACTGGCATGCCACTGACGTCGGCCCAGGCAACTTAAACACCGACTGATCCGCAATCACATACAAAGACTCGCCAGTGCATGGCGTGTAGACGTGGCCGCCGGTAAAGGCGCCATAGGCTGGCAGCAGCACGTGCGCTGCCCCCACCACAAAGCATGGCAGCCGGAAACGTTCGTGTGCTTTGCCACGCAACACCACAACCGGGTGCACATGTCCCCACAAAACTGGCACGCCTGGCGGCACATTGACGCCATGCCTGTCATGGCAGCAAGCCATGCCAGACAACTGGTACGGTTCATCAACCACATCGATGTTAAGTTCGGCTGCCGGGTCGCCTGCGCGGTCGTCATGATTGCCACGAATCAGCGTGATGGCACACCCACGGTGGTTCTGGCGCCACTGCTTTATGGCTTGCCCGGTAGAGGCCGATCCGTGCACCTGCGGCCCATGTAAAAAGTCACCAAGCACCACCAAATGCGTCGCACCATGCGTAGTTAAGTCCGCTGTCAGTTGCGCCAGCGTTTGGCTGGTCGTGCCTTGTGGCACAGGTTGCCCAAGCCGGCGATAGGTCGCGGCTTTTCCCAGGTGCACGTCAGCCACAAACAATGTTGATAGCGCCGCGCAGTACATTGCCCCAGACGGCAAAAGCCTCATCTCGTGGCCGGCTACATTGATTGTGGCTACTGTCGTCTCAGGCATCGACGGCTCTCTCGAGGTCTTTGACCATGCGCGCCACACGATCGCTGAGCTGCTCGGAACTTAACCGTTCGCGCAATCGCTCAACAATCAATGGAAACGCAAAAGGTGTGGGGTGTTGCAGCACCTTAATGTGCAATGGCAAAGACTGCAGACGAATCAATGTGTCAGTCAACCTTTGATGTTCAAGCTCCTGGCTCAACACCTCTTGGCGTGCTTGGCCAAGCAAGGCGTTGTCCGGGTCATATTGGCGAAACACCTCAAAGAACAGTCCCGAGGAAGCCTGCACTTGGCGCGCCGTTTTTTTAGCGCCGGGATAGCCCTGAAACACCAGGCCGGCCACGCGCGCAATCTCCCGAAACCGTCGCTGTGACAGCTCACTGGCATTCAAGCTATTCAGGATGTCGTCTTGCAAGCCATCCACCGTAAAGATTGACGGCTGCAAAGCCTCGCTGGCATTGAGCGGTTGAGCACAGAGCAACTCAAACCCGTAGTCATTAATCGCCATCGTAAACGTGCGCGGTGCTTGCTTGGCCAGGCGCCATGCCAACAAAGTGGCCAGGCCCAGATGCACATGCCGCCCCGCAAAAGGATAAACAAACAAGTGGCTGCCCTCGCGTGATTGCCATTGTTCGACCAGCAAGCTATCTCGACCCGGCAAGGCCGAGAAACGCTTTTGAACATCCAGCAAAGGTTCTATGGCCTGCCAGGCGGGGTGAGCATCTTCGCGCTGGCCTCCCAGTCTGGCCAGCATGGCGCCAGCCAACGCCGAGGACAAGGGCATGTTGCCGCCTAACCAGCGTGGCACCACGGCTCGCTTGCCTGTGGCGCGCCGCACATAAGCCGTCATTTCCTGTACGCGCACCAGTTCAAGCAACTTGCCCGCAAAATAAAAGCAGTCACCCGTTTTTAATCGGGCGATAAAGCTTTCCTCAACCTGGCCCAGCCGTGAACCGGCACCGCCCTTTCGCCAGTAACGCACCTGCATCATGGCGTCACTGACAATGGTGCCAATGCTCATGCGATGACGCCGCGCCAGCTGCCGATCAGGCACGCGCCAGATGCCTTGGTCATCGGCTTGCACACGACGATAATCGGGATAGGCAGCCAATGCCTGCCCGCCGCCGCTGACAAAGTCCAGCGCCCATTGCCAGCTCGCCGCGTCCATGTCTCTGTAGGCATAAGCCAGGCGCACTTCGCTGAGCAAGTCCTCAGGCACAAAACCACCACCGAGCGCCACGGTCACTAGGTGCTGCACGAGCACATCCATGGGCGCTTGCGGTGTGGCGCGTGGCTCAATCACACGATCGAGCACGGCATCATGCGCAGCCACGGCCTCCAGGATTTCCAGGCTATGCGTGGGCACAAGCACCAGGCGCGCGGTGCGCCCAGGTGCGTGGCCGGCTCGTCCGGCTCGCTGCATGAGGCGCCCCACGCCTTTGGCTGAACCGATTTGCAGCACTTGCTCAACGGGCAAGAAATCAACCCCAAGATCCAGGCTTGACGTACAGACCACGGCCTTTAACTCGCCCTGCTTAAGGCCGGCCTCGACCCACTGGCGCACCTTCTGGTCTAAAGACCCGTGGTGCAACGCCACCACACCAGCCAAGGCGGGGTCATGATCAATTAACGCCTGATACCAGCGCTCGGCCTGTGCACGGGTGTTCACAAATACCAAGGTGCTTTGTGCCCGATGCAAGCACTGTGCTACTTGATCAATCATTGATAAGCCCATATGCCCGGCCCAGGCAAACCGTTGGACCTTCGGCGGCAGCATCACCTCAATTGAAACGGCTTTGGGCTTGTCATCTGAAACAAGCACGCTTGCGCCGCGATTTGCCCAGGTCAATGCCTCACGAGCTTGCTCCAAATTACCCAAGGTCGCGGACATGCCCCAGACGATCAAGTCCGGGTTAAATCGTTTCAAACGTGCCAAGGCCAACTGCAGCTGCACGCCGCGCTTGCTGCCCAACAGTTCATGCCACTCGTCAACGACAACGACAGCCACGCCTTTTAAGCGAAGGTGCGCATCGGTTGAGGCTAGCAACAAGCTTAGGCTTTCAGGCGTTGTTACAAGTGCATCAGGCAATTGTTTGCCTTGGCGCGCCCGAACCGAGGCCGTGGTGTCACTGGTGCGCATCTCGATTTGCCAGTCAGGCGCCACGACCTGCGCGGTAGATTGCAGTGTGCTCGCCGTGTCGGCAGCCAGCGCGCGCATGGGCGTAACCCACAAAACCTTTAGGCCGCGCGACTGTGATGCTGCTGACGCAGTACAGTATTGCAAAGCGCCATACCAGGTTGCCAAGGTCTTGCCGCTGCCGGTGCTCGCATGCAACAGGCCCCACTGCCCTTGGAGCATGTGTCGCCACACCGCTTGTTGAAACGCAAACGGCTGCCAGCCTTGTTCGGCATACCACTGCGCGATGCGAGCTTCAATGGTCGTTGCCGTCACAGCCACGCCTTTAAATGCTCAAGGGTGTCGGCCTCGGCCACAGGCTTGTCGGTGCGCCAGCGCAACATGCGAGGAAAGCGCAAGGCCACGCCGCTTTTATGGCGGCTGCTTGGCAATATGCCCTCAAACCCAATCTCAAACACCAATTGGGGTTCAACCCGGCGCACCGGTCCAAACGACTCAACTGTGGACTTTTTAATGATGGCGTCCACCTGTCGGAACTCTTCATCGGTCAAGCCCGAATAAGCTTTGGCAATGGGCACCAAGGCCGCTGGCGCGTTCGGGTCAGGCTGATGCCAGACAGCAAACGTATAGTCGGTGTAAAGATTGGCACGCCTGCCATGGCCCTTTTGCGCGTAGATCAACACCGCGTCAACTGACAAGGGATCAAGCTTGTACTTAAACCACAGGCCGCTTGCGCGGGTTCGACCCACACCGTAATGCGAATCCAGTGCCTTAATCATCAAGCCCTCAGCCCGGTGTTCACGCGCGGCTTGCTGAAAGCGAACCGCATCGGCCCAATCGCTAGCGGGCAACACCGGCGAGAGTTTCAATGCAGGGGCAACATCAGATTCGAACAACTGCTCGAGCACACGCCGTCGTTCGGACAAAGGCTGTTGGCGCAAGTCTTTACCGCACCACTGAAGCAAATCGTAGGCCACAAGCACCGCAGGGGCATCAGCGCGCAAGCGCGCCGACACTTGCTTGCGTCCAAGACGCTTTTGCAGTTGCGCAAACGACGATGGCTGATTTTGCCCACTTTGCCACACGAGCACTTCACCATCAAGCACCGTGCCATCAGGCAAAGACATGCCCGCATCCACAAGCTCCGGAAACTGCTCGCCGATTAACTCCTCGCCGCGTGACCACAACCAGACTTCGCCGTCTCGCTTAACGAGTTGCGCTCGGATGCCGTCTAGCTTGTGTTCGAGTTGCCAGTCATGAATCGCGCCCATCTGATCGGCAAGCTCCTGGGGCTGCAACTGCAGTGATTGCGCCAAGAAAAAAGGATACGGCTGGCCTGGCAAGAGCATGGCCTGGTCGTTTTGACCGACCAGCGCGGCAAACATCTGGGCATCGGGTTCACGATCACGGCTTAAATAACCCACCAGGCGTTGCGCCACCAAGGTCGTGGGCAACTCAAAGGCTTGTGCTAAGGCACGTGTGACTAGCAACTTGGAGACACCGACACGCAAGCCGCCTGTTAGCAACTTCAGGCACACAAACCGGGTTTGACTGTCCCAGCCCGAAATGGCCTCATGCAAAGCTTCGATTCTTGCTGCTGGTTCAACTTCACGTAGCGGCAGCAGCACCGTTTGCACCCATTGTTGCAAGCCTTCGTGCCGAGTGCACTGGCCCGGGGGCAACACCAACGTGATGGTCTCAGCCAAATCGCCCACGTTCTGATAGCAGGCCTCAAAGAGCCAATCCGGCATGGCCGTCTGTGCTTGCGCGTATTGACGCAGTTGCCCAGTGGCCACCAAGCGCTTAAGTTTGCCCCCCGCCAGAAAATACACCGCCCAGGCGGCATCAGCTGGCGCCTCAGTCTTAAAGTAGTGCGCCATGTGCTCGGTCTTGAGCCGGCTCGAGGTGGTTTGGTCCAGTGCCTCGTAAAGTTTGGCAAACTGCTTCATGGCTGGCACCACAACCGGTTGGGTTGTTCGCTGAGACATCGACAGTTACTCATCAACCGCGTCCCCTTGGTGGCCATAGTCGGTCTCAAAGGCTTGGGCCTGCAAACCTTGCTCTTGTAGCCAGCGAATCAACACGGCCGTGCTGCCGTGCGTGACAATGACACGCGAGGCTTCAGTGGCCTCAATGGCCTTTAACAAACTCGGCCAGTCGGCGTGGTCTGACATCACAAACCCCCGATCCACGCCTCGACGCCGGCGTGCGCCACGCACACGCATCCAGCCACTGGCCATGGCATCAGCATACGCGCCAAACCGTTTGAGCCACGTGCTGCCTGCGGCGGCCGGTGGCGCCAGCACCAGTGCCCGCTGGCGATCTTCTGGACTGAGCTCGGTTGCCGCTTGCGTTTGTGGCAAAGCAACACCGGCACGGCGATACACGTCATTGAGCGCATTTAACGAACTGTGGGTCACGATAGGGCCTATCGAGTCGTCCACGCCAGCCAACACGCGTTGGCCCTTGCCCAACGAATAGGCATATAAGACACTGGCTTTGCCTTGGCTGGCGTTGGCTGCCCACCAGGCATTGATGTCTTGCATGACCATGGCCGTATCGGGCCAGCGATAAACAGGAAGGCCGAAGGTCGACTCGGTAATAAAGGTGTCGCAGCGTACCGGCTCAAACGGCGCGCAAGTGGGGTCAGGATCGAGCTTGTAGTCGCCCGAGACCACCCAGACCTGGCCACGCCATTGCAGGCGCACTTGCGCAGACCCCAACACATGGCCAGCCGGATGCAGACTGATCTTCACCCCCTGGTGATCAATCGTTTGGCCATACGCCAGCGGCTGCAAATGGATGTCACCCAAGCGTGCCCGCAGCACCGCTTGGCCCACATCGCTGGCTAAGTAATGACCATGGCCGGTGCGCGCATGATCGGCATGGGCGTGCGTGATCACCGCACGGTCAACCGCACGCCAGGGATCAATGTAAAAGTCCCCGGGCGGGCAGTACAGGCCCTGAGGCCGACGCACAACTAAATCCTGGCTCATTGCTTGATGTGGGGTTGATGAATCAATGGATTTACGGTTAATTTAACTGTATATTTATACAGTATTTTAACGCCAAACCAACCTGGCTCAAACGTGACGGCTAAAGCGCGCACTGATGCACGTACTGATGCACATACTGAGGCGCGCACTGACCCAGGTGAGCACGCAAGCGCAAGCCCCAGTAAATGCACGGGTTGTGTCTGGCTTATCGACATGGATGTGATGCAACACATGGTTTTAAATGCTTTTACAACATCAGGCTCATCGGTGAGCGGTCCGCCGCGAGCCAACGCCCTGCCAGCCGGTGTCTGGCGTGCCAGCCAACAGCCAGCGCCACCGGCGCGCTTATGCCACACCGCGCATGACGAGCTAGAGCGATGGCTGCCCGGGCGCGGATGGCCTTTAGGCAGTCTAATCGAGGTGCTGAGCCACGCGCGCGGCAGTGGCGAACTCGCGCTTGCGGCCCCTGCTTTGGCAAACCTGCCCTCACAAAAACCTATCGTACTGCTCAATCCGCCTGGCATGCCCAATGCCCTGGCCTGGCAACAGTGGCACGTGGCAAGCGAGCGCCTATGGTGGATACACCCTAAAAACCCGACAGACGCCTGGTGGAGCGCTGAAACTGTTTTACGCAGCCGGGCGTTTGGCGCTTTACTGGCCTGGGTCGATCCCATCGACGAGCAGGCCCTGCGCCGATTGCATGCCAGTGTTCAAGACACCGACACCTTGGCGTTTTTGTTTCGCCCGTTGTCCTGTGCCGCACAGTTTTCTCCATGCCCGTTGCGCTTAAGTGTTCATCCTGGCGCCGCGGGCCTCTCAGTACAAATTCTTAAAAGCAAAGGCACCAAGCCAGCTCAACCCCTGACGCTCAGCACACAACCTGGCAGTGATTGCCTTGCAAAGACAAGCCATGTGGATAGCCATCGCACCGCAGCCCTGGCACCCTGAGTGGCAAGCACCACTGGTGTCGCACGCCTCAAGCATCACACCGGCCATGGTGTGGCGTGACAACGTATTGCTGCTCGATGTGCAAGCCAGTCTGCAATGGCTAGGCGGTGCCCATGGCTTGAAACGCACACTGCAACGTGAACTGCAAAGCCTGCCGGTCAGTGGCCAGGCGGCGATGGCCTGTAGCGCCATGGGCGCCTGGTTGCTGGCCCTTGAGCAACGCCACCACCTCACGGCACAACGCCAGGCGCATGCGGCACATTGGACGTGGACCTATGCACTCTCGCCCACGCGTCTGGCGCAGCGGCTAGATCGGGTGGCGCTGGGGCTGCTGCCCGAAACCCGCCCGTTTGTGACGTGGCTCAAGCGTCTGGGCTGCCAGACACTAGGGGATCTGCAGGCATTGGATCGCACTGAACTGTTGGCGCGCACCAGCGGCGAACTGATCAAGGCGTTGGACCAAGCCTACGGGCGTGCGGTGTTTGGCTATCAACCACTGGCTTTGCCGCTGCACTTTCACCGCCGGCTCGAGCTGCCTCGTTTGATTGAAGATGCTGTGGCACTGGCACCTTACACCCAACGCCTGTTAGAGACTTTATGCGCTTGGCTGCGGGCCAACCATTTGGCGCTTAGCCGGCTGGAATGTCGCTTGCACCACCGTGACCGGCAGCGCGCGCGTGCGCCCACTGTCATCATGCTGGCATTGGCTCGACCCACTGACGAGCTTGCCGTGCTGTGGCGCTGGCTGTCGGTGCGACTAGAGCGCATGAGACTTGCCGCCTGTGTCTCCGATATCACGCTGTTGACGCGCACCTTAAGCCCGCGCCAAACACACAACCTGCGCCTGTTCGATGATGACGAGCAGGCCCACCAGGACGCCTGGCAGACGCTGGACTTATTGCGCGCGCGCTTGGGGCAGGCCGGTGTCAGGCAGGCACGCATTTGCCAAGACTATCGGCCCGAAGTGGCCAATGCCTGGCAAGCGTTGGACAGCCCTGCAGTGACATCAACTGACAAGGCCAACCACACCGCCTTGACCGACGTCGGCGCTCATTGTCCGGCCTGGCTGTTGCCTGAACCCAAGGCATTGTCAACCCGGGAGGATCAGCCTTATTTGCAAGGACGCCTGCGGCTGTTGCAAGGCCCTTGGCGCATTGAAACCGGCTGGTGGGATGCCGATTGGGCTACACGCGATTATTTTGTGGCAAGCGACGACTCATCCAGACGTTACTGGATTTATCGTGAGCGCGGCCAACTGGGCGCCCGCTGGTTTTTACATGGACTGTTCGGTTAAGCCATGGCACTGCCTGAGTATGCTGAACTTTGCTGCCAAAGCGAACTGTCGTTTCTGCAAGCGCCAAGCTCGCCTGAGGCGTTGGTTCAACAGGCCGCTAGCTTGGGCTACAAAGCCCTGGCCATCACCGATGAGTGTTCTGTGGCAGGCGTGGTGCGTGCCTGGCGCCAAGCCCAAGAACATCAACTGTCGGTGATCACAGGTAGCTTGTTTCGTGTACGAGGCAAAGGGGGCAAGCCAGCAGACAATCACAACCGCCAGGCATCTGCTCAGTTGGATACACGCCATCAATCCCACACACCGACATCCTGGGCCTTTGTGGCGCTTGCCACATCGCGCCACGGCTATGGCACTTTGTGTCAGCTCATCACGCAAGCCTGTGCGCGCGCACCCAAAGGCCAGTATGAACTGTGGGCCAGCGACTTGCGTTTGTTGCAAGACTGTCTGGTGGTGTTGCTGCCGCCGCCAGCCAGCACGTTAGCGGGCATGGCCTGCGGCGCTCAAGCGTTAGAGCACTACTTTGTGGGTGATTGGGTTGTGGGCGAGACCGCCTTGCTACATGCCAATGAGCCTGCGATACGCCAGCAAGTAAGAACATTGGCCCAATGCCATCAGGTGCCGCTGGTGGCCACTGGCCAGGTGCTAATGGCCCAGCGCTCAGACAAGCCTTTGCAAGACATCATGACCGCGATCCGACTCGGTGTGCCGGTGCATCGCTGCGGGCACGCGCTGGCACCGAACGCTGAACAACACCTGCGCGGGCGCGTGCGCCTGGCTCAGCTGCACGATGCCCCAAGCCTGCAACAAACTATGGCGATTGCCAATCGCTGCCAGTTCGATCTGGGCAGTCTGCGCTACGAGTACCCACAAGAAATCGTGCCCACGGGCTATAGCGAACAAGCCTACTTGAGCGAACAAACCTGGCTTGGCGCACAAAGACGTTACCCCGAAGGCGTTCCTAATCATGTCAACGAACAGCTGAATCACGAGCTGTCTCTCATTGCCGAACTGGGCTACGCCGCTTATTTTTTAACCGTTTATGACATGGTGCGGTTTGCACGCGAGCGCGCCATCTTGTGCCAAGGCCGTGGCTCAGCGGCCAATTCTGCGGTCTGTTATTGCCTTGGCATCACCGAGGTCGACCCCAGTCATGGCAACACGCTGTTTGAACGTTTTATCAGTCGTGAACGCAACGAGCCACCCGATATTGATGTGGACTTTGAACACCAGCGCCGTGAAGAGGTCATTCAGTATCTCTACCAGCGTTATGGCCGCGACCGCGCCGCATTAACAGGCGTGCAAATTACGTATCGCCCGCGCAGCGCCTTGCGTGACGTGGGCAAGGCCTTGGGTATTGATGCGGCCACGGTCGACCACATGGCCAAGTCTCAAGCCTGGTGGGAGAAGTCGCCCACCACGGACCCTGTCTTGAGCCCAGGCAACCCCGCCTCTGAATCACGGGTCGTTGAGCAATGGCTCTACCTGGCCCGGGCACTGATTGGCAAGCCGCGCCATCGATCACAACATCCGGGCGGATTTGTGTTCTCCAAAGGGCCATTGAGTCAGCTCGTGCCCATTGAGCCAGCGAGCATGGCCAATCGGCAAGTGGTGCAATGGGACAAGGACGATCTCGATACGCTGGGGCTATTGAAAGTTGATGTGCTGGCGCTCGGCATGCTCACCGTCATTCGCCGGGCATTAGCTGGGGCGGCTTGGCGTCGGCGCTTGCCACAGTTTCGCCTGCAGGATGTGCCACGCCACGACGCCGCCACCTTCGAGATGATTAGCCAAGCCGACACCGTCGGGGTGTTTCAGATCGAGTCACGGGCACAAATGAACATGCTGCCACGGCTGCAACCCAGGGTGTTTTATGACTTGGTCATTGAGGTAGCCATCGTGCGTCCCGGGCCTATTCAAGGGGGCATGGTGCACCCCTACCTTCGGCGCCGACAAGGCCTCGAAGCTGTCACTTACCCAAGCGAGGCAGTCAAATCCGTACTCTCGCGCACTTTGGGCGTGCCAATTTTTCAGGAACAGGTGATGAAACTGGCCATGGTGGCTGCGGGCTTTAGCGCCGGCCAGGCCGATAGTCTGCGCCGCGCCATGGCGGCTTGGCGCCGCCGTGGCGGGCTTGACGCCTTTCAGACGCAACTCATCGAAGGCATGCAAAACAATGGCTACAGCCCAGCATTTGCCCAAGCTGTCTTCAAACAAATCGAAGGCTTTGGCGAATATGGGTTTCCTGAAAGCCATGCCGCAAGCTTTGCCTGGCTGGCCTACGTTAGTGCGTGGCTCAAGTGTCACGAACCAGAAAGTTTTTTAGCGGCCTTGCTTAATTCGCAGCCTATGGGCTTTTACAGCCCATCACAACTAATCCAGGATGCCAGGCGCCACGGTGTGGTGGTTTTACCGGTTGACGTGCAAACCAGTGACTGGACTTGCGAGTTGGTGGCTATGGCCAAACCCCAAGATCAGGCGCGCCCGGCCGTACGGCTTGGGTTCAATCAGGTCAAGGGCTTGCCTGAACGCGTAGCCAGGCGCGTGGTCTGCGCCAGACAAAGTCGTGCTTTTACAGACATGGACGATTTAAGTCGACGCGCAGACATCGGACGCGGCGTGCTGGATTTGCTGGCTAGCGCTGGCGCTTTGGATGAACTCGTGACCCATCGACGCCAAGGGCTCTGGCAAGCGGCGTTGCCTCGAGCTCCGCGTGATTTGTTGGCTCAGGTGGTATCGACCAGCGGCAGCACCACAACATTGCCGCCACCAACCGAGGGCGAAGCCTTGCGCATGGATTATGAGAGTTTGGGATACACCCTGGGCCGCCACCCCTTGTGCCTGATTCGTGATCAGTTGCGAGCCAGCCGCTGGCGCGACAGCCAGGATTTGCTCACCTGCCGTCACGGCCAACTGGCACGTGCCTGTGGTTTGGTGACGCTGCGTCAACGTCCACACACCGCGCAAGGCGTGATGTTTCTGACACTAGAAGACGAGCATGGTCATGTCAATGTCGTGGTGCAGCCGCACTTGATCGAACGCCAGCGTCAACTGGTGCTGCACAGTGTGTTGCTAGGCGTGGTGGGCACCTGGCAGACCGATGGGCAGGTCGCACACCTGCTGGCTGGCCGGCTGGTCGACGAAACCAGCCGCTTGCAGTATCTGGATGGCTTGCCCACACGCATGGGACCACACCGCATAAAAACGGGCTAGAGCCGAAAGTACGGACGCATCAATAGGTAGGTCTTTGGCGGCGAAAAAATTCGCAAAATCTTGCCAATGAGCCCATGCCCCTGCATGCGAGAAAAAACCATCGGTTCGAACCAACGCTACTGTGTGACCACAGCCGGGGGGTTCAGCACGCCCTTAGAACTACCAATCTGACGTGATTTACTCGTAAGGTAAAAAATATTTTCTTACAGAAAATTAGGCCACAACTCAATGATTAAAAACGTTTTTCGAGTTACCACCTGCTAGAGAAGGAAGCAAAAATTAAACTTAAATTTGAGTTGCAAGTCAGACCACTAAGGCCGCTTGCAGCATCTGGATGGCTTGCCCACACGCATAGGATCACACCGCATAAAAACGGGCTAGAGCCACCAGAAAAACGCGGGCGGTAGAGCACACGCGATCAAACCCTGTGATGGTCAACCTGAAACGCTCGATTACCCGCCCGTGAGCTTTTGTTTGACTTGCTGCGACACCGCGCTCATGTCCGCTCGGCCAGCCAAAGACTGCTTTAAGCTCGCCATGACCTTGCCCATGACAGCTGGCCCCTGGGCACCACCTGCAGTTGCGGCCTCGATGGCCGAAGCTATCGCCGCAGCTACTTCCTCGTCACTGGCCGCTTGCGGCAAAAACGATTGCAACACATCAATCTCAGCTTTTTCCTGAGCCGCCGTCTCAGTGCGCCCTGCTTGCTCATAAGCGGCAATCGATTCGCGCCGCTGCTTGATCTGTTTTTCTATGATGCTGGTGACCTGCGCATCGGTGAGCTCCTGCTGCTCGTCGACTTCGCGCTGCTTGATTGCAGCCTGTAAAAAACGCAATGTTGACAGCCTGGCACTGTCCTTGGCGCGCATGGCCTGTTTGACTTCATCGGCGATGGTTTGTTTGAGCGACATGTTAGCGGTTGACCTTAATCATTTTGAAAGAAGCGGTGGCTTTGGCCACGAGCTTTTGATTCGCATCGCGCACCTCACCCTCACAGAAACAGATAGAGCCACCTCGATGGGTGCAAGTCGCTGTCACCGTCAAGTCGGTTGAGCCTGGCGCCATGAAACTCGTGGACATGTCAATGGTGGCCATGCTGATGCCAGTCAAGTCATGCGCGCGCCCGGCTGCTGACAGCGTGAAATCAAGCACGCTCATGAGCGCACCACCGTGCACATGTCCACGGCTGTTAACCAGGTACGGCTTAATGGGCAGTCGCGTGATGGCGACGTCGTTTTCACAGCTCACCGGCTCGACGCCAAGATGTTCAAGATACGGAATGTGATAGCCAAAATAACTGACTTGACCCTCGCTTGCTAAAAGTGCCATACCTAGAAATAAATCCTCTGAAATAAAAAGATGGCAACGTCGTTGCTTAATAACAGTTCGTCACTCGAGCAGTCCCTCAAACTCACTTCAAGCACCTCACCCGAATGCCGCTGAGTTAACTTTGTTTGGCTGACGGACTGTCTTGCGTCGGGAAGTAATTCACACAACTGGGCACGCCAAACTCGATAGCCGCCTGCATCGCATCAATGGCGGTCATGTTCCAGACATTGACGCCCCACATCTGAACACTCACTCTGGAACGTGACGGTGATTGCGCCACAATTCGCACATTGGACAACAGCGTGCCCGAGACATTCATGTTCACACGTACAAACGCAAACGACTCGTCAGCATTGATTTCGGATGTCAACGGGAAATCGTCTTCGGTGACCAAACACATTTTGCTTTGTTCGATCGCGCGCTCATAAGCCACTTTCACTGGCACATCAGCCTCAAAGGTTTTAGCGGGCGATTTAGCCGGATTGATGCCGGCACAACCAGTCAATGCAAACACCAAGGCCGCACTTATGCCAAGTAGCCCACGGCGCGTACTGTCAGACTTGCTCATGTTTTGTGTTTGTCGTGCGTGCATCAGACATCCTGTAAGGCGAAATCTATAAAACATTGACAGCCAAGATCAAATCCCGTCATTCCAATCGTGGCTTTCATCCATGTCAAGGCGACATCGACGGCGAGCGTGCTACGCTTGGCACCATGAGACACAACCACCCACCACGCCAGCACTGTAACGCTAAATCCGTCTGGCTACTGATTTGCGGTGTGCTTGGCGCAAGCGCCGTGGCGCTTGGCGCTGTCGCCGCACATGCGCTAGCTGACCCTCAGGCTGCGCAGTCAGTTGAACGCGCATCGAACTATCAGCTGTTGCATGTCGTTGCTATTTTAGCCTTGCTCGCCTTGACGGGGCGATGGGTTGAACTGACACGCTGGCTCATGCTGGCAGGCGTCATTGGCTTTAGCGGCGCAATTTATGCCAAATACCTCCTGGGGTTGCCCGCACTGGGTGCCCTTGCCCCATTTGGGGGCAGTCTGCTCATCCTATCCTGGCTGGTGCTGGCCGGCGCAGGCGCAAAAGGCTTGCTGTGGCGTAACAACGATTAAATGATGCCCTTGTCTCTTAGGCCCTGAATCTGCGCATCGGTCAGTCCGAGGTCTTTCCTTAGGACCTCATCAGTGGCGCTGCCCAAAGAAGGCGCAGAGTCCGTTAATTCAATCGGCGTGTCTGACAAACGAACTGGCGTATCCACGCTTGGCACCTGAACACCGCTTTCGTGTTTAAGCTCCGTTTTTAAGCCACGGTGCTTGACCTGTACGTCATCAAACACCTGGTCGATGGTGTAGATAGGCCCACACGGCACATTGTGCTGCTCAAAAATATCCACCCATTGCAGCATGGTTTTAGTCATCAGAGGTGGCTCAAGTAACTGGATCAGTTCCTCGCGGTGACTCACCCGTCCCGAGTTGCGTTTGAATCGTTCATCTTCGGCAAGCTCAGGCATGCCGATGGCACGACACATGTCCGCAAACTGTGTGTCGTTGCCCACGGCCATGATGATGTCGCCTTCTTTGCAGCGAAACACCTGATAGGGCACGATGTTGGCGTGTACATTGCCCACACGCTGCGGCACCTTGCCTGAGAGAAAATAATTCATAGACATGTACGAAGTCAGCGAGACACCACAATCGAGCAAGGACATGTCGATGTGCTGGCCCTTGCCGCTAATGTGACGATGCTCAA
Organism: Burkholderiaceae bacterium; assembly: GCA_965659885.1. Classification (GTDB taxonomy): domain Bacteria; phylum Pseudomonadota; class Gammaproteobacteria; order Burkholderiales; family Burkholderiaceae_B; genus Algicoccus. The sequence continues at coordinate 51,668 of CBFHXV010000006.1, forward strand.
TGGCGGCCAAGATGGCATAGGTGGCGTACAGACCCGTGGTCAGGTCCGTGATGGCCACACCGTACTTCATAGGACCACCACCAGGCTCACTGTCTGGCTTGCCTGTCAGGCTCATGAGACCGCTCATGCCCTGAAACACGAAGTCATAACCCGGCAAAGGCGCATAAGGGCCGGTCTGCCCAAAGCCCGTGATAGAGCAGTACACCAATTGCGGGTTGATCGCGCTTAGGCTGTCGTAATCCAGGCCATAGCGCTTGAGCGTGCCCACTTTGTAGTTTTCTACGACGATATCAACCGTCTTGGCAAGCTCACGCACAATATTTTGGCCTTCTTCGGTCGAGATGTCGACGGTGACCGAATGCTTGCCGCGGTTAACCGCAATGAAGTAGGAGGAGTTTTGTGTGTCATTGCCCTCGCTGTCTTTCAGAAACGGAGGACCCCAGTCGCGTGTGTCGTCGCCGCGCCCCGGGCGCTCGATCTTGATGACATGGGCGCCTAGATCGGCGAGGTTTTGTGAGGCCCAGGGCCCGGCAAAAATTCGCGACAAATCCAGGACTCTTAAGTGTTCGAGGGCTTTTTTCATGGCAAGCGGGTCACCGACAGTGACAATAAATTTCATGGGTTAACTAAATGATCTGTCTGGAATGTACCGCAACAGACAAGTCAACCGCAGCCAGATGCCCACATGTCTTTGACAAAGCAAGGCTTTGGCAAACCCGAAATGCCGACAGTGCGCCGAGATGATAAAACCTGTCATAGGGTGGTGTTATGAGCCCGTTGGCATTTGAATCAGGCCAGCAATGACACCATGAAGACACATCGATTGAAATGGCGGATCGAATGACCATACGAGACAAAGCTTATATCGTGGGTGCCTACGAGCACCCTACTCGCAAGGCACCGGACAGCTCGGTGGCACAGCTGCATGCCGAGAGCGCCAAGGGGGCGCTTGAAGACGCTGGCCTGTCGCTCAGTGACGTTGATGGCTACTTTTGCGCGGGCGATGCGCCCGGCCTGGGCATGTTGAGCATGGCCGACTATATGGGCCTGCGCAATCTGCGCCATGTTGATTCGACTGAGACTGGCGGCTCTTCCTACCTCATCCATGTTTCACACGCGGCCCAGGCCATTGCCATGGGCAAATGCGATGTGGCTTTAATCACGCTGGCTGGTCGCCCTCGCTCGGCTGGCTCATCGGGCTTGCAGCCGCGCAATTGGGGCACCGACTTGCCCGACGCGCCGTTTGAGACCCCGTTTGGCTCGGTCACGGTCAACAGCTACGCCATGGTGGCACAACGTCACATGTATGAGTTTGGCACCACCTTGGAGCAGTTGGCCTGGATCAAGGTGGCTGCCTCGCATCATGCCCAACACAACCCCAACGCCATGCTCAAAGACGTGGTCACGGTTGAAGACGTGATGAACTCACCCGTGGTGGCCTCACCTCTGAGACGCTTTGACTGCTGCGTGGTCAGTGACGGCGGCGGCGCACTGATTGTGGCGCGCCCGGAGATTGCCCGTTCTTTGAAACGCCCACTCGTGGGCATACGGGGCGCCGGCGAGGCCGTTAAAGGGCAGCTCGGTGGCGAAGTGGATCTGACCTACTCGGCTGCGCGTTTCTCGGGACCCCGAGCGTTTGAAGAGGCTGGTGTCACGCATGCCGATATCAAGTACGCCTCAATTTATGACAGCTTCACGATTACAGTTTTGATGCAGCTAGAAGATCTGGGCTTTTGCAAGAAAGGCGAAGGTGGCAAATTTGTCGCCGACGGCAATCTGATTTCCGGTGTGGGCAAGCTGCCCTTTAACACCGACGGCGGTGGTCTTTGCAATAACCACCCGGCTAACCGCGGGGGCATCACCAAAGTCATTGAGGCGGTTCGTCAGTTGCGCGGTGAGGCACACCCGGCCGTGCAGGTACCAAACTGCGATATCGCGCTGGCCCACGGCACCGGCGGGTTTCTTGGCTCACGCCACGGCAGTGCCACCCTGATTCTGGAGCGCAAATAATCATGAGCAAACCCTATCAACCTAATCCCTACACCGCGCCGACCATCGAGCCCGGCAACGAGCACTTTTGGGAGCAGGCCAAAGCCGGCCAACTCACCACCAAGGCATGCAAGTCCTGCGGCAAGCTGCATTGGTACCCGCGCACACTATGCCCTTTCTGCATGGGGGAGACAGAATGGAAGAACGTCTCAGGCAAAGGCAAGATCTACAGCTTTAGCGTGATGCAGCGCGGCAACCCCAACCCCTACTGCATTGCTTACGTCACTCTCGATGAAGGCGTGACCATGATGACGCAAATCGTCGATTGTGATCTGGACAGCGTGGCCATCGGGCAAGCCGTCGAGGTGGTGTTCAAACCCACCGAGGGTGAGGATACGCCACCGGTGCCTATGTTTAAACCCGTCTAACTGAACGGCCGTGGTCCGGTGTCATGCCGGACCACGGCCTCAGGTCTCTTGATTCGATAGCTCTATCGGCTTGCCATGCGGGGTTCGGGCAGCGGCTGCGCGCCATGCCACCTGCCTGCTTTGAAGCTCCTGTTCAGACACCAAACCGGATTGCGCGCTGAGTTTCTCGATTGCCGCAAGCCAGTGGTGGTAGTACGTGGTGCCAAGATCAGTGTCCCCTTTTTCTTGCGCTGACTTGATGCATTCGGACAAGGTCTGCGCCCATTGTGGCCAAGTGAAAAAACCACGATCATGCAGCGCCAGCATCACAGCAAACGCCTGGGCTTGCCACGGCTGCGCGAACACGGGCTCATCGTCTTTTAAGAGTCGGATGTCAAGTCCCTCGGCCTGCATGGCCTGCTCACATTGAGCGACTGACTGCCAATCAATCTGCGTCATGATGCTCTGCCATTAAATAAGGTTCCCAACAAGTCAAGCTCACGGATGTCGCACTCGTATCTTCACCCCACAGTGCATGCGCATCGAACTCAACCGTATACATCCACTGCGGGTCGTCGATGCCGAGCGCGCTGACATCCGGAAAAACGTGCATGCCATGCGCTGCCGTGATTCTGCCCGGTTTGTCGCGACAGTAGGCAGGCAACCGGGTATGCGTTTTGGGGTGAGCTTCAATGGTTCGCACGGCCTGCCCCACCTCATACAAGGCCGCTCGGGTGGTGTCTCGTTGGCTCGGCCAGCCGTGTTTCAACGCCGCTGGTAGCTGTTTGGCATTTAGCGCTTTGACGCCAGCTAACCCCGGCCCATCAGCGCGGCCGCTAGCGAGTTCTTCGCTTGTGATCATGCCGGTCGCCAAAAGCTGTTTTTCAAACGCATCCAGCCACGTTTGGTAGTAGGTATTCGAAAGGTATTGCAGCGGTGGCAAGCCTTCACGCGTGGCTCGAGATTGATCGATATTCCATTGCCCCGCGGTGTTGGTGGCCACGATCAGCGCAAATGCCTGACGTTCCCAGGCCGTATGAAACACAACCGAGGGATCATCAATGGCGATTGGGCCGTAACCTTGCATACCACCCATGTCATGGACGTTGTTCATGTTTAGTCTTGACTTGTATTTGAGGTTGCTTGAACCAAGCCCGTGCCAATCATGGCGTCTCGCGTGACGATCTTGGCCAGCTCATCCTGGTTCCAGTGCTCGGTGCCTGCCGGGCGCATGGGCAACACCATGTAGCGCAGTTCGGCGTTTGAATCCCACACTTTGATCTGCACATCGTCGGGTAAGACGCACCCGAACTCGGCCAACACGCCACGTGGGTCAATCACCACGCGTGAGCGATACGGCGCTGATTTGTACCAAACCGGCGGCAAACCCAGAACGGGCCAGGGGTAGCAAGAGCACAAGGTACAAACCACGACATTGTGCACAGTGGGTGTGTTCTCTAAAACGACCATATGCTCACCACCCCGTCCAGAGAACCCGAGCGATGCAATAGCCGCGGTCGCGTCTTTCAGCAGCCAGTCTTTATAGGCCGGCTCACACCACGCTTTGGCGACCACTTGGGCGCCATTGTGAGGGCCCACCTCCGTCTCATAGGTCTGAACCAAAAGATCAAGCGCCTCGCGCTCGATGTAGCCCTTTTCAATTAGCAAAGACTCGAGCGCGCGAACACGGACATCTTCGTCTGACAAATGACTCATTTCATGGTCGTGGTCGTGGTCATGATCGTGACTATGGCTGTGCTCGTGCCCTTGCGCCTGTTGACTGCCCTGCGACTGCGCTATCTTGCTTTTGCCTGGTTCCATAAATGGTCCTTGTTTGCTAGAGACTGGCGCCACGGGCAGTAATCGGCCAAATGTCAACCACCCTGCCCTCATCGACCACCACCAATTCATCATATAAGTTAACCGTGGGGTCGCAATGCCCCGGGATAAGCCGAATGGTCTTCCCAAGCTCAGGACGATGCGCATCTTCTGTGGCGATGACGCCATGCTCGTCTGACGCTCGGACATAGGTCAAGCCCGACGCGCCATCAACACTTGGCATCCCACTGTCGACACTAAGAGATTTCAGGCCAGCATCGACCACAACAAAGCCGGCGTGCGAGACACTCATCACGGTGCTGTAAACAAAAAGCGCATGCTCGAACCTGATATCACTATCCGTGGCTGCGTTGTCAGCATAATCGCGATCCATCAAGGCGTAGGAGCCCGGTTGCAGTTCCGTATATACGCCCGAATCACGCTCATACCAAAACGTGCCAGTGCCGGCGCCGGTCACGCACGGCGTCTCGATGCCGGCCTGGGCCAACAATGCCACGCATTGGCGTGCCACCTCTGAGGCATGATGGATCGCAGCCTGCCGTGCGTTAGCCTCACGATAGTGTTGTGCCCCGCCGTGATAACAATGCAAGCCTGCAAATCGCAACTGCGGGCTTGTGTCAATGGCCTGCGCTAAGCCAGCGACATCAACGGGCAACACCCCGCAACGTTGGCCACCCACTTCAACCTCGATGTAGACATCGACAGCTTGGGCCTGATGAGCCATGGCATGGGCAAGCGCATGCACTTGAGCCATATCGTCCACCAAAACACCGAGGCGAATCGACTGGGCAAGCGTTGCAAGTGCCGCGAGCTTGGATTTGCCCACCACTTGGTTGGTCAACAAAATATCGTCAATGCCCGCTTGAGCGAACACCATGGCCTCGCTGAGTTTTTGGCAACAAATGCCCACGGCACCCAAAGCCATCTGCCGCTTGGCGATTTCAGGGCATTTATGGCTTTTAGCGTGGGGACGCACCCTGACCCCCTCGCACGCCTGCATGAGCCTGAGCAAATTGCGCTCAAACACAGCGCGATCAAGCACTAACGCCGGCGTGAGAATCTGGTCAACAGGGTCACCGATTTGGCAAGACTTCAATACGGGCATGACAGGGCCTAGGGTTAAAGAGCACGCATTAATCGAGACGCACCGATCTCATGCGCAGGTTCATTGGTTCAGCTAATATAAATCGATTAACAAGCAAATAAAAAACAAGCATGAACCATTTGCCGTCAGTCAAAGCCCTGCTATTTGACGTTTTTGGGTCGGTCGTGGACTGGCGCACCAGCATTGATCGCGATTTGAGTCGGTGGGGCAACAGCCGCGGCCTGAGTGCCGACTGGGAGGCCTTGGCACGCACCTGGCGCGGCTTCTATCAACCCAAAATGCAAGAGGTGCGCAGTGGTAAGCGCCCTTTTGCGTTGCTAGACGACCTGCACCGCGAATCGCTGGTTTCGCTGTTGCCTGATTTTGGTCTGTCTGGGCTTGAGCAGGCCGACATTGAACATATCAACCGTGTCTGGCATCGGCTTGATGCTTGGCCTGACAGCATGGCTGGCTTATGGCGCCTCAAATCGCGCTACACCATCGCGCCACTGTCCAACGGCAACGTGTCTTTGCTAAACAACATGGCCAAGCATGCTGGTCTACCGTGGGACTTAAATCTTTCAACACAATGGTTTAAAGCCTACAAACCCCAACCAGAGACATACCTCGGCGCCGTCGCAGTATTGGGGTTGCAGCCCGATGAAGTCATGATGTGCGCCGCGCATAACGACGACCTGCATGCGGCTCGTCAATGTGGCTTGAAGACTGCCTTTTGGCCACGACCAACCGAATACGGTATCGATCAGGTCAAGGACTTTGAGGCTGATGAGAATTGGGATGTCATTGCCACAGACATCCGGGATTTGGCTCATCAGCTCGGGTGCTGATGGACTGCCGATCGCTGCCAGTGATGCCAACACCTCAAGCGTGATCAAGCGAAATCAATCAAAATCGTTACAAACAAGTTCAATCGAAGGCACAGATGGACAAACAACGAGCTGATAAAAAAACCGACAAGAAGAAATTGCTCGCCGGTGTGAGTGGCAACTTGCTCGAATGGTTCGATTTTGCGGTGTACGGCTTTTTTGCTGTCACCATCGGCAAGGTCTTTTTCCCTGACGATGACCCGGTCGCTCAGGTCATCGCCGCCTTCGGTGTATTTGCCGTCGGTTTCTTGATGCGCCCGGTTGGCGGCCTGTTGCTTGGCCATATTGGTGACAAGCATGGACGTCATGCGGCCATGTTGGTGTCGATTCTGGCCATGGCGATTCCGACATTCCTGATCGGTTTGTTGCCCGGACACGAGACTCTGGGGCTTGCTGCTCCCATTGTTTTGTTGTTGCTCAGAATGATTCAGGGTCTATCGGTTGGCGGCGAGTACACCACCTCCGTGGTTTACATGATTGAGCATGCCGCACCAAACCGGCAGGGATTGGTTGGCTCTTTGGCCATTAGCGGCGCCGTTGGCGGGATTTTGCTGGGCTCGGGTACGGGTGCCTTGTTGACACATATGCTTACTGAGCAACAGTTGCAGGAATGGGGTTGGCGCGTGCCGTTCTTACTTGGATTGGTGCTTGGCTTGGCGGGCTTGTATTTGCGTCGAGAGCCAGTGGCTAGCGATGAGCAAAAAAACCAGGCCATAAAGAACCCACTGTTCGAGGTCATTCGTCATCATCGCCGCGCCATGGGACAAATCGCGGGCTTCGCGATGATCAACGCCGTGGTTTTTTACCTCGCGTTTGTTTATATCGTCAGCTGGCTCGAGACCGTTGATGGGATACCCGCTGAGACCGCACTGGAGATCAACACGATCAGCTTGTTGGCGTTGTTGCCGATGATGTTTCTCGGCGGTTGGCTGTCGGATCGTTTTGGTGCCAAGCCGCTGATGATGGCCTGTGCGGGTTTACTGGCCATTTGTGCTTGGCCACTGTTTTGGCTGATGCATCAGCCAGATCTGGCGCTCATTTATACCGGCCAACTCGGGTTTTCTGTTTTGACAGGGCTTTATCTAGGCGCCCAGCCCGCATTTATGGTCAAAGTCATCCCGCCTGAGGTCCGTTGCACCGCAGCTGGCGTAGGCTATAACGTCACCCTTGGCGTGGCTGGCGGGCTTAGCCCGATGGCAGCCACATGGCTGGTGCATCGTACCGCTGACGATTTGAGTCCAGCTTATATGCTCACCGCGGCATCTTTGTTCACGCTGGCCGCTCTTTGGACCGTGCGTCAGGCGACTGATAAACATGCAGCACAGCCAGCCAATTAAAAGGGGCTACAGTCTTTTGAACTGTAACCCCTTGATTTTATTGGTCGGGACGGTGGGATTCGAACTCACGACCCCTTGCACCCCATGCAAGTGCGCTACCAGGCTGCGCTACGCCCCGAAGAGCGAGATTGTAGCAGAACGCACGAACGCTTGCTGAGCCTGTATTTAAACGCTCTTGAGCAACTCGGATATGCCGGTGAGCTCGGCGCGCAGAGACTGAAGCTCTTTGGCCGTTAAGCGAACCGCTGCATCGGGGTCTGTCTGAGTATCGCGACCATCGGCCAGGCGATTGCGTGCGCCGCTGATGGTGAACCCTTGCTCATAGAGCAATTCACGGATACGACGGATCAGCAAAACCTCGTGATGCTGGTAATAGCGACGGTTGCCGCGCCGTTTAATGGGCTTGAGCTGTGTAAATTCCTGCTCCCAGTACCGCAAGACATGGGGCTTGACCGCGCACAGCTCACTGACTTCACCAATCGTGAAGTAGCGCTTGGCAGGTATCGACGGCAACGCGATGCTGGTCGTATCGTTTGAACTCATGGCTAAGACTATTCAGTAACTGATTGATTCTAGCTTAATTGTTCAACGGACGTGTCATGCGATGAAGCTGTCACTTCAACAGCCAGCTTTAGCTTCTGACTAGCATGAAACGTCACCACGCGACGTGCAGAAATCGGAATCACTTCCCCGGTTTTAGGATTGCGCCCAGGGCGCGCGGGTTTGTCGCGCACCTGAAAATTGCCAAACCCCGACAATTTGACCGCATCGCCTTGGATCAACGCATCACGGATGCTGTCAAAAAACATTTCAACAATGTCCTTGGACTCGCGCTTGTTTAATCCAACTCTCTCAAACAGGGTTTCAGCTAACTCGGCTTTGGTCAGCGTTTGCACATTGTTCGTATCAGACAGCATGAAAGGCTCCTATCGCTGGCGTACGCCATGCGCTTTTTCTAGTGCACCGCGCAACATCTGCATGCAGCGTTCAACTTGTTCATCTTCGAGTGTGACATTGGCATCTTGCAGCCAGAACCTGAAGGCTAGGCTGACTTCGGGCGCAGCCGCCGTGTCTTCATTGGCTTTGGGATGCCACACATCAAACAATTGCACGTCGCGCACAATCGCCAAAGACTCATGATTCGACACAGCCTTGTGGATGGTATCAAGCAAATTCTGTACCGGGATATCCGAACTTACCCATAGAGCCATGTCGCGCTGCACCACGGGTTGCTTGGACAGCGTCTCGGTCTTGGGCAAGCCAACATCTACCAACGCCTGCAAATCAAGCTCGAACATCACCGCAGCGCTGGTGAGCCCTTCCTCGCGCACCCACTTGGGGTGCAACTCACCGATGATGCCGCAAACCACGCCATTATGGCTAATCTGGGCGCAACGCCCCGGGTGAAACAACGGATCACTGGCCGCAACAAACCTCACCTGGGCTGCTCGCGGCCCAAACAGCGTCTCGACATCTTTCTTAACGTCAAAAAAGTCGACATGACGCACCTGGGCACCCCACTGCTCAGGCAAAGCCGGCCCCCAAGCTGCACCCGCGAGCTTCATGGGTTGGCTTACGCCCGAGACGGCCAGATCGCCATCGGTAACCGTTGAATCACGCATGAACACCCGGCCAATTTCGAATACACGCACGCGCGACTGCCGACGATTGGCGTTGTACGTGATGCAGTTAACCAATGACGGCAGCAAAGACGAGCGCATGACCGACATCTGGCTGGCAATCGGGTTCATGAGTTCAATGGGCCTATCGCGTCCGAGGCGATCGGTTTCCCATTGACGCTCAACGAACGAGTAAGACACGATTTCCTGGTAGTCGCGCGACACGATCACCTCGCGCAGTGCGTGTACGCCACGCTGGCCCTCTGGCTGCACATGCATTTGTGCAGGTGCAACTGGCGGATTGGCCGGGATAGAGTCAAATCCGACCATGCGCGCCACTTCCTCGATCAAATCCTCCTCGATCGACAAGTCAAATCGGTACGAGGGTGGCTTGACCTTAAAGACGTCCTGATCAACCGTGAACTCAAACCCAAGCCGCGTAAAAGTCTCGGCCACCTGTTGGCCAGACACGTCAATGCCAAGCACCTTCTGGCAACGCGCCAAACGCATGCTGACCTCTTGACGTTCAGGCAGATTCACGATCTGGTCATCAAGCGGGCCGGCCTGCCCACCACAAATCTCTAGGACCAATGCCGTGAGGCGCTCGAGGTCTTGAGCCACATTAGCAAAGTCAACACCGCGCTCAAACCGATGGGCTGCCTCGGAAGTCAGTTTCAATGTGCGGGTGCGTCCGGCAATGGCTTCGGGCCACCAAAACGCAGCCTCAAGGTAGACGTTTTGTGTGTCGTCGCTGACCGCTGTCTCGTCCCCACCCATAATGCCAGCCAAGCTCTCAATGCGATCACCAGCCGTGATGACCCCCATCTCCGGGGTCAACTCAACGGTTTCGCCATTGAGCAGTTTGAGCGACTCCCCGGCCTTAGCCCAGCGTACCGTCAGGCTTGGCACCGGCATCTTGTCGAGGTCAAACACGTGGGTGGGACGGCCACGCTCAAGCATAAAGTAGTTGGAGATATCAACGAGCACCGAGACACTGCGCTGGCCGGCGCGCTCCAGGCGTCTGACCATCCAGTCTGGCGTCGACACACGCGCATTCACGCCACGCACCACTCGACCCGCGAAACGCCCGCAAAGATCCTTGGCCTGCACGTCAACGGCGACCCGGTCTGCAATGCTTGTTTCAATGCTAGGCGCAGGCATTTGTTGCAGCGACTGCTCGTTTAAGGCTGCAGCTTCACGAGCCACGCCCAAAATCGAAAGGCAATCAGCCCGATTAGGGGTGAGCTTTAGCGTCAAGATCGACTCATCAAGCTCGAGCGCTGTCCGTAAATCAGTGCCAGGCGCCAAGTCCTCGGGCAAGTCCATCAGCCCACCGTGGTCTTGCGATATGCCCAACTCTTTAGCCGAACAAAGCATCCCAAAGGATTCAACCCCACGCATTTTGGCGGGGCCGATTTTAAAGTCGCCCGGCAACACCGCACCCACAGTCGCAAGCGGTGCAACCATGCCTTGCCTCACATTGGGCGCACCACACACAATTTGCACGGTTTGCTCACCTGTATCGACCTCACAGACTTTGAGCTTATCAGCGTTGGGATGAGGCTCGATCGACTGTATTCGCGCCACGATCACGCCACTAAATGGGGGCGCAGCCGGAGTGACTTCTTCGACCTCGAGGCCCGCCATGGTGAGTTGATCAGCGAGCGTTTCGGTTGTCACTGGCAGGTCAACAAACGCTCTGAGCCAGGAATCTGGAAATTGCATGTCGGGACTCTTTGAATAAGGGCAATCGGATGGACGGTGAAGTAAGGTCTGTGAGATGCTCAGTCGATATCAATCGGCAAACTGCGCCAGAAAGCGCAAATCACCTTCAAAGAACTGTCTCAGATCATTAACGCCGTAACGCAACATGGTTAAACGCTCCAAACCAGAACCAAACGCAAACCCAATGTGGCGCTCCGGATCCAGCCCGAAGTTTCGAATGACATCCGGATGAACCTGACCGGCGCCCGATATCTCGAGCCAGCGACCTTGATTGGGACCACTGGTGAACATCATGTCGATTTCGGCTGAAGGCTCGGTAAACGGGAAAAAAGAAGGACGAAAACGGATCTTTAAATCCTCTGTCTCAAAAAACCGGCGCATAAAATCGGTGTATACGCCTTTTAAGTCCGCAAATGAAATATTCTCGTCAATCCACAAGCCTTCGACCTGATGAAACATGGGCGAATGTGTGGCGTCGCTATCGACACGATACGTGCGCCCCGGCGCAATGACCTTGATGGGTGGTTGATGCAGCCGTGCGTAACGCACCTGCATGGGACTGGTATGGGTACGCAGCAATAGCGGCAACCCATCACCATCGGTCATGTCGACATAAAAAGTGTCTTGCATGGATCGAGCCGGGTGATTCAGTGGGTTGTTCAGCGCCGTAAAGTTAGTCCAGTCGTTTTCAATTTCAGGGCCATCGGCAACATCAAATCCGATAGAACCAAATATGGCCTCAACCCGCTGCCAGGTACGGATCACGGGATGTATGGCGCCACGCCCTGTGCCGCGCCCAGGCAAGGTCACGTCGATGGTTTGCGTGGCAAGCTCTTTGGCCATGGCTTGGTCGGCAAGTGCTTGGCGGCGCGCATTCAAGGCCGACTCAACGGCTTGCTTGGCCGCATTAATGCGAGCGCCCTGCTCTTTCTTTTGTGCGACATCGAGTTTGGCCAGGCCCTTCATGAGCTCAGTCAGTGCACCGCTCTTGCCCAGAAACTGGGCTTTGGCATTTTCAAGACTGGCTGCATCAGCAGCAGCGGCAAATGCCTCGGTGGCTTGTTCAATCAGGTTCTGTATTTGGTCGGACATGGCACGTAGGCTCAAGCTAAGGCGTCATAGGCAAGCAATCTCGTCAAACTGAGGGCTAGACCGGTTGCGTTGCATTGACGTTGCATTAAAAACGAACGGAGCCGCTAGGGCTCCGTCTGCACTAAGCGCAATCAACGTGGAACGTGAATCATGCGCTTATTGAGTATGACGCTTACGCGGACAATGCAGACTTCGCCTGATTGACGATAGCGGCAAAGCCAGCCTTGTCATGCACAGCCATGTCCGCAAGTACCTTGCGATCAAGCTCAATAGCCGCCTTTTTAAGGCCAGCGATAAAGGCGCTGTATGTCACACCATGCTCGCGGGTTGCGGCATTAATACGGGCAATCCACAAGGCACGGAATGTGCGCTTTTTATTGCGGCGGTCACGATAAGCGTATTGACCAGCGCGCATAACAGCTTGCTTGGCAACGCGAAAGACGTTGCCACGGCGGCCACGGTAGCCTTTGGCCGCGGCGATGACTTTCTTGTGACGGGCGCGAGCGGTTACACCGCGTTTTACTCGAGGCATATCAGTCTCCTATCAGGCGAACGGCATCATGCTGCGCACGGATGCAACATCGGCGGCATGAACGGCGGTTGAGCCACGCAGGTGGCGCTTGTTCTTGGTCGTCTTTTTGGTCAGGATGTGACGCTTAAAAGCCTGACCTCGCTTGATGGAGCCACTGCCCCGTACGGAAAAGCGCTTGGCAGCGCCTTTCTTGGTTTTCATCTTTGGCATGATGAGTCCTGTTTTTAGATGTCGTCTAGGTGTTTTGCCGCCATTGGCAAACGCTTTTTAACCCGACCACACTTATCATTAACCGCTTCGATAAAAGCGGCTAAGCCCTCAATTATAGAGTATTTTTCGGTTCCATGGCGACTGCGGTTCTGCGACCGTACGGCGACCGCCCATCAGTAGCCGCGCCTGTCGCTACATACTATGTTGGCAGCCAGGCACGTACCTTCACCCCTCAGAACCCACTTACAGCCCGCGCTATCCCTTGTTGTTTTCCAACGCAGCTAGGCGCTGTTCAAGTGCCTGTATCTGTTGCTCAAGCCCCTCGACTTTGCCAATGGCTTGCCTGAGCAAATCAGACTGGATGTCGAACTCCTCTCGAGTCACGAGATCGAGCTTGCTAAAGGACTGCGTCATGAAAGCGCGCACATTACGCTCAACGTCAGCGGCCGGGCTACGGGCAATCAAATCAGAGACGTTTTTCTGGAAAGCGTCTAACCATGGGTTTTGTTGCATAAGTAAAGCTCCCGCAAAGTTTACCGACAGTGTAGTCGCTGTGATTATCACAGACCAGCATATGCAAAACACCCAAGCCAAAAATAGCAAAACATGCACCACGAAATGCACCACTTCAGTGCATCTTTTGTCGCACCGCACAAAGACGCACCATAAAACGGCATGAAACCCCTTCGTTAAAGTTGGCACGGGATTTGCTTGATAGCCAGTACCGTTCCCTGACTAAAAGGAAAACCCATGAAACTAGTGATTGCGATTATCAAGCCCTTCAAGCTTGACGAGGTCCGGATCGCTCTGTCTGCACTTGGCGTACAGGGCCTGACCGTGACCGAAGTCAAAGGATTCGGCCGGCAAAAAGGCCATACGGAACTCTATCGCGGCGCTGAATACGCTGTGGACTTCCTGCCCAAACTGCGCATCGAAGCCGCAGTCAATGATGACATCCTCGAACGCGTGGTGGAAACCATCGAAGAGTCCGCTAAAACCGGCAAGATCGGCGACGGCAAAATCTTCGTGGCCGCGCTTGAGGAAGTCGTTCGGATTCGCACCGGCGAATCTGGTCCTGATGCCCTGTAACCAAAAGGAAGATCACGATGAACACAGAACTCTTTGAAGCGCAATTTTTTGAGTACGGTTACGCGCTAGACACTTTTTATTTCCTGGTCTGCGGGGCTTTGGTGATGTGGATGGCTGCGGGCTTTTCCATGCTCGAAGCTGGCTTGGTACGCGCCAAAAATACCACCGAGATCCTCACCAAAAATATTCTGCTCTATTCCATTGCCTGCACCATGTACATGATTGTGGGTTACAGCATCATGTACGACGGTGGTATCTTCTTGGCTGGCATCACCGGCGACGGTCTAGCTAGCGAAGCCACTTATGCCCCATCGGCAGACTTTTTCTTCCAGGTGGTGTTTGTCGCCACAGCCATGTCCATCGTGTCAGGCTCAGTGGCCGAACGCATGAAGCTTTGGGCATTCGCGGTGTTTGCCGTGGTCATGACTGGCTTCATTTACCCAATGGAAGGTTCGTGGACTTGGGGCGGTCAATCCGTCTTTGGCATGTACAACCTCGGTGACATCGGCTTTCTGGATTTTGCGGGTTCCGGCATTGTTCACATGGCTGGTGCAGCTGCCGCTTTGGCTGGTGTGATCCTGTTGGGCGCCCGTAAGGGTAAATACGGTCCCAACGGTGAGGTTCGTGCCATCCCCGGTGCGAACTTGCCTCTGGCCACGCTTGGCACGTTTGTGCTGTGGTTGGGCTGGTTCGGATTTAACGGCGGCTCGGTTCTGGCAACCGCTTCCGTTGAGTCTGCAAACGCCGTTGCTGTGGTCTTCATGAACACCAACGCGGCAGCTGCCGGCGGTGTGATCGCAGCCCTGATCGTGGCCAAGCTCATGTTTGGCAAAGCGGATCTAACCATGATTCTGAACGGCGCATTGGCTGGCCTGGTGGCCATCACGGCCGGCCCCGACACCCCATCGCCGCTAGCAGCCACGCTCATCGGTGCCGTTGGCGGTGCTCTGGTAGTGTTCTCCATCATTGCACTGGACAAGATGAAGATTGACGACCCTGTTGGTGCGATTTCGGTGCACGGTGTCGTGGGCTTATGGGGCTTATTGGCTGTGCCGCTGACCAACACAGACGCCAGCTTCTTTGCGCAGATCGTTGGCGCGCTGACCATCTTCGTCTGGGTGTTTGTCGCGAGCCTGATCGTCTGGGGCATCCTCAAAGCAGTCATGGGCTTGCGTGTTAGCGAAGAGGATGAATATCAGGGTGTTGACATCGCCGAATGTGGCATGGAAGCCTACCCCGAGTTCACCACGAGCAGCAACTAAAGTTGAACTGCAAGATCTGAACATCGTTTCAGATGAAACGGGGCCGCAACAAGCGGCCCCGTTTTTTTCGCGTCATTGATCTGAGTTGTGTTTAAACTGGTCAACGGTTTAACTCGGCACCAGCGCATCACGGCAAGGCTAACTAGACCAGATCATCCGGTGCAATGGTTTGGGCGCGGTTCAAAGCGCCTGCCACTTTGGTTCTGAGCGCATTGGTATGCGCTTTCAAAATCTGCTCTTTGACGTCTAGCAGTTGCCGCGGATGCATGGAGAACTCGGTCAGACCCATGCCAAGCAAAAGCCGCGTTAACTTGGCATCGCCGGCCATTTCGCCGCATACCGACACCGGCTTGCCGGCGCGCTGTCCGGCATTAATCGTGCCGG
>CBFHXV010000007.1:0-7756 GCA_965659885.1 Burkholderiaceae bacterium
CCGCCTGAAAAGCTCTATCAGCTCGTCATCATGAACACAGGGGCGTTTTGCGAACTGCATGATCCAAACCCTAATACATCCGTGCAGAATACGACAACAAACCTCATACTCATCCCTTTCTGTTGTGCAGGGGCCAGTTTCACCGAGGACGTGTGATGGCTTTCAAGGTAGTTGGCGTTGACGGGTGCGCCTGACGCAGAGGCGCCACCCGAGAGTAGTAAATCACGAAGCCGTAGGCGGTCTTGATCTTTGCGGATCAGCTCGCGGAGGTATTCGCTACTGATGCTGTATCCTCCCTGGCTGACCTGTTGATCAACAAATGACTTCAGGGTTTCGGGGAGCGAAATATTCATTGTGCTCATGATAAAGTTTTAGCGGCTTTCGTTATGCTTGGCAAAATTTGCCACAAATTTGCCACAACTTGGCGACATCATTTGTAGAGACAATCTTGACATTGGCGACTCTTACGGCAGTGGGTTCACGAAATCTTGTCCATGGCACTCCCCCATCAAATACCTGGCAACGTTATTTCATGTAGCCAAGCTAACAATGCTATGGATGGTTGACCGCAAAACACCCTCTGGAGGCCCGTGTGTCTGCCGATCCAGGGGGCTGTGGGTATGCGCAGCCTAAACGGAGAATAGAGAGCAAATTGGGGCAATTTGGCGGCAAAGCCGCCATTTTGCACAACTACGTCCGCAAGCCCGTGGGCGCGAGCTCCGCTCGATGTGGGTCTTTGGCGCAAGAAAAAGGGCCCGGAGATTATCCGAGCCCTGTGGGATTGGTGGAGCCGGGGGGAATTGAACCCCCGTCCGAAAGCCCTCCGCAGGCAGTTCTACATGTTTAGTCGACCTATTTCTATTTAACCCGGGACTTAGCCAGCCGACAGGCCGGTCCAAGGCGATTCACGTAGCTTTAGCCCTTTACTGTGTGACCCAGCAAAGGCCGATTCTTTGTATATGACGCTGCTGTGGTTTTACCCACCTGACCCAAAGACAAATCAGTGCAGCGGCCTAGCTTAAGCTGCTAAGGCGAAACGCTCGTCGTTGGCGTTTATTGGTTTTCCAGTGGATTTACGAGCGAACTGGTGCTCGACATGCCCTACACTGTTTCGTGACCCCCGTCGAATCCGGATCGGCCCCTGAACTGCCACTATTCTACACTTGTTTGTTAGACATCGAATGGTCTAAAAGTTCAATTTCTAACCTCCGAATAACTTTTCCGGTCATTCGCAGTTGCATAGCCTAGATATTCGGTATAGAATACAAGGCTTCCCTGAATTAGCCGCTACGAACTCGATTCGGTTTCGGACTAGCTCTAGAAGGTTTTGGGGGAAAGTGAACATGGATGCGACGGATAATTTCCCAGCAACCGAGTTGATAAACAGATTTCGACCCAGGGTGTAACAGCCTGACGGGACCAAAACTGATTCACGACATAAATAGCGTGAATTAAGTTGGGAACAGGAAAAATCATGATTCAGATGCAGACCACGCTCGACGTGGCCGACAACACTGGTGCACGCTCTGTGATGTGCATTAAGGTGTTGGGTGGCTCGAAGCGCCGTTACGCCGCCATTGGCGACATCATTAAGGTTAGTGTCAAGGAAGCCGCTCCTCGCGGCCGCGTCAAGAAAGGCGAGATTTACAACGCCGTCGTGGTGCGTACAGCCAAGGGCGTGCGCCGTAAAGACGGTTCGCTAATCCGTTTTGGCGGCAACGCGGCAGTGTTGCTCAACGCGAAGCTTGAGCCCATTGGCACCCGTATATTTGGCCCGGTGACCCGTGAACTTCGTACAGAGAAGTTCATGAAGATTGTGTCACTTGCGCCCGAAGTGCTTTAAGAGGCGATAACCATGGAAAAGATTCGCAAAGGTGACGAAGTCATCGTGTTAGCAGGCCGGGATAAGAACCGCCGTGGCACCGTGTTGCGGCGTGTTGACGCTGACCACGTGGTGGTTGAGGGTATCAACGTCGTGAAAAAGCACGAGCGTCCCAATCCGATGCAAGGAACCACCGGTGGCATCACGGAAAAATCAATGCCGATCCATATTTCAAACGTGGCTGTCTTCAATCCGGCGACCGGTAAAGGTGAGCGTGTTGGAATCAAGCTAGAAGATGGTCGTAAAGTGCGCGTGTTTCGCTCCAATGGCGAAGCTGTCGGCGCTAAGGCCTAAGGAGCAATAAGATGGCACGTTTACAAGACATCTATCTCGAAAAAATTGCGCCGCAGCTCAAGGAGCAGTTCGGCTACAAAAGCGCGATGGAAGTCCCACGTATCAGCAAGATCACGCTGAACATGGGTGTGTCGGAAGCAGTGGCTGACAAGAAAGTCATTGAGCACGCAGTTTCCGATATGACCAAGATCGCAGGTCAGAAACCAGTCGTAACCAAAACCAGAAAGTCGATTGCCGGCTTCAAGATTCGTGAAGACTATCCGATTGGTTGCATGGTGACTTTGCGTGGTCGTCGCATGTATGAGTTTCTCGACCGCTTTATCAATGTTGCTTTGCCGCGTGTGCGCGACTTCCGCGGCATTTCAGGCAAAGCATTCGATGGTCGCGGAAACTACAACGTTGGCATCAAGGAACAGATTATTTTCCCTGAAGTCGACTACGACAAGGTGGACACGCTGCGTGGCATGAATATCAGCATTACCACCACGGCTAAGAACGACGACGAAGCCAAAGCGCTGCTGACAGCCTTTAGCTTCCCGTTTCGCAACTAAAGGGGCGAGAACGTGGCAAAACTTTCACTGATTAATCGTGACATCAAGCGCGCGAAACTGGCTGAGAAATATGCAGCTAAGCGCGCAGCGCTGAAAGCCATCATTGATGACTCCAGCAAATCTGATGAAGAGCGTTACGAGGCGCGTCTGAAGCTCCAACAGCTGCCCCGTAATGCAAGTCCAACGCGTCAGCGTAGCCGCTGCGCAATCACTGGCCGTCCCCGCGGAGTCTTCCGTAAGTTCGGTTTGGCACGTAACAAACTGCGTGATTTGGCCATGAAGGGTGAAATTCCCGGCGTGACCAAGGGCAGCTGGTAGGAGAATAGAACATGAGCATGAGCGATCCTATCGCAGATATGCTGACTCGCATTCGCAATGCGCAGCAGGTAGACAAGCCTACAGTTGTAATGCCTTGCTCCAAGCTAAAGGTGGCGATTGCCAACGTCTTGAAGGACGAGGGCTACATTGATGGCTACGAAATTAAAGGCACGCAAACCAAGCCGGAACTTGAGATCACATTGAAATACTATGCTGGTCGCCCTGTGATTGAGCGCATCGAGCGCGTGTCACGTCCTGGCTTGCGGGTTTACAAAGGCCGTAGCGGCATTCCGCAGGTGATGAACGGTTTGGGCGTTGCCATTGTGTCAACCTCCCGTGGTGTCATGACCGATCGCAAAGCTCGTGCAACGGGCGTTGGCGGCGAAGTCTTGTGCTACGTTGCTTAAAGGGGATAGACAAATGTCACGTATTGCTAAATACCCGGTAGAAATCCCCAAAGGTGTCGAAGCCAACATTGCGGCTGATGCCATCACGGTTAAAGGTCCGCTTGGCACATTAAGCCAAAGCTTGTCAGGCGAAGTCATCGTTAACGAAAACGAAGGTAAGTTGTCGTTTGTCGTTGCCAATGACTCAAAACAAGCCAAAGCAATGTCTGGGACCTTGCGAGCGCTTGTGGCCAACATGGTTAAAGGCGTGAGCAACGGATTCGAAAAGCGTTTGAACCTCATCGGCGTTGGTTATCGCGCTCAGGTTCAGGGCACGCAACTGAAATTACAACTCGGTTTCTCGCATGACGTTTTGCATGATTTGCCAGAAGGCGTCAAAGCCGAATGCCCAAGTCAGACAGAGGTCGTCATCAAAGGCATCTGCAAGCAGGCCGTCGGTCAAGTGGCTGCTGAGATTCGTGCCTACCGTCCGCCAGAGCCCTACAAAGGCAAGGGTGTTCGGTACTCGGATGAGCGTGTTGTGATGAAAGAAGCGAAGAAGAAGTAATCGCACCGACAAGGATAGATCATGGACAAGAAAGTTTCCCGTTTGCGTCGTGCGATTCCGACCCGTCGGAAGATCGCTCAGTTGCAAGTCAACCGACTCACTGTATTCCGCTCGAATCAGCACATTTACGCGAACATTATTTCGCCTGAGGGCAACAAAGTTCTAGTGTCAGCATCGACGGTTGAGCCCGAAGTGCGTCAAGCATTGTCTGGCGAAACCGGACGTGGTGGTAATGTCTCTGCTGCAGCAGCTGTTGGTAAGCGTGTCGCAGAGAAGGCAAAGGCGGCCGGAATCGAATTGGTGGCTTTTGACCGTGCAGGTTTTCGTTACCACGGTCGAGTCAAGGCATTAGCAGAAGCGGCTCGTGAAGCCGGTCTTAAGTTTTAAGCGAGGATAGAGTCAAATGGCTAAAGTACAAGGCAAGAGTGCTGCGGAAGAGCGTGATGACGGTCTTCGCGAAAAGATGATCGCGGTTAATCGCGTGAGTAAAGTTGTCAAAGGTGGTCGCACGATGAGTTTTGCCGCGCTCACAGTCGTCGGTGATGGCGATGGCCGCGTTGGCATGGGTAAAGGCAAGGCACGCGAAGTGCCGGTAGCCGTTCAAAAGGCCATGGAGCAGGCGCGTCGCGATCTCTTCAAAGTGCCGCTTAAGAACGGCACGGTGTATCACTCGGTGGTTGGTCAGCACGGCGCATCCAAGGTTTTGATTGCACCGGCTGCTGAAGGTACCGGCGTGATTGCGGGTGGCCCGATGCGCGCCATCTTCGAAGTGCTCGGCGTGCGTAATGTGGTTGCCAAGAGCTTGGGTTCGAGCAACCCGTACAACCTGGTGCGTGCAACGCTTAATGGATTGCGCGCTGCCGTCACACCTTCAGAGATTGCTGCTAAGCGCGGTAAGTCTGTTGAGGATATCCTGGGATAAGTCATGGCACAAAAGCAAATTAAAGTTACGCTGGTGCGTTCAGTTATCGGCACAAAAGAAGACCATCGTGCGACAGTCCGTGGTCTTGGACTGCGCCGTTTAAACAGCTCGCGAGTGCTAAACGATACGCCTGAGGTGCGTGGCATGATCCGTAAAGTGGATTATCTCGTGCGCGTCTCAGAGGCTTGAGAGGAAACATCATGGCGATGGAATTAAACAGTATCAAACCTGCCGAGGGCTCCAAGCACGCCCGACGTCGTGTCGGTCGTGGCATCGGTTCAGGTCTGGGTAAGACAGCAGGTCGTGGCCACAAGGGCCAGAAGTCCCGTGCTGGTGGGTTTCACAAAGTCGGTTTTGAAGGCGGTCAGATGCCTTTGTACCGCCGTTTGCCCAAGCGCGGCTTCACAACGCGTGATCAACATCTTTATGCCCAGATCCGTTTGTCAGATCTGCAGAACTTGCCTGTTGATGAAATTGACGTGCAGGCGCTCAAGCAAGCTGGCGTAATCGGTCAAGCCGTCAAGTTTGTCAAGGTGTTCAAGTCCGGTGATATCACCCGCAAGGTGACGCTTCAGGGTATGAACGCGACCGCGGGTGCCAAAGCAGCAATTGAAGCTGCAGGCGGCTCGGTGGCCTGAGGCGAGGTGTAATTTGGCTACACAGGGAATCGGTAACGCAGGAGCCAAGTACGGTGATCTCGGTCGCCGTCTGGGTTTTCTTGTGCTTGCGCTCATTGTTTTCCGGTTGGGGACACACATCCCCACGCCGGGCATCAACCCTGAAGTGCTGGCAGACTTGTTTAGCCAAAATGAAGGCGGCATCCTGGGTCTGTTCAACATGTTTTCCGGGGGCGCTTTGTCGAGATTTTCGATCTTTGCGCTCGGGATCATGCCTTACATCTCGGCATCAATCATCATGCAGTTGATGTCCGTGGTGGTGCCTTCGTTAGAGGCTATCAAAAAAGAAGGCGAAGCTGGTCGTCGCAAGATAACCCAGTACACCAGATATGGCACCGTGGTGTTGGCTTTGGTTCAGGCCATTGGTATTTCGGTGGCTCTTGAGGCGCAGCCTGGTTTAGTGATTGAGCCCGGCATCATGTTCCGTGTAACAACGGTAGTCACGCTCGTGACCGGTACGATGTTCGTGATGTGGCTAGGTGAACAAATTACTGAGCGCGGGATTGGTAACGGTATTTCGATCATCATTTTTGCGGGTATTGTTGCTGGTTTGCCTTCGGCACTTGCAGGGTTGTTTGATCTGGTTCGCACCAACGCAATGTCCATTCTGTCGGCGTTATTCATCATCGTTTTGGCGGTGTTGGTCACAGCATTTGTCGTGATGGTCGAGCGCGGCCAGCGTAAAATCACGGTTAATTACGCCAAGCGCCAAGTAGGCAATAAGATGTACGGCGGGCAATCATCCCACTTGCCTCTAAAGCTGAACATGGCGGGTGTGATTCCACCGATCTTTGCGTCTTCGATTATTCTCTTTCCTGCTACCGTGAGCAGCTGGTTTGCAAGTGGTGAGAATTTAACGTGGCTCGGTGACCTGGCTGCGGCACTGGCCCCACAACAGCCGCTTTACATCACTTTGTATGCATCAGCGATTATTTTCTTCTGCTTTTTCTACACGGCGTTGGTATTTAATAGTCGTGAAACTGCAGATAACCTGAAAAAGAGTGGTGCGTTTATTCCAGGTATTCGTCCGGGCGATCAAACGGCTCGTTTTATCGATAAGATCTTGACCCGTTTGACGTTGGCAGGCGCTCTGTACATTACGTTGGTTTGCTTGATTCCGGAATTTCTGGTGATGCGTTGGAATGTTCCGTTTTATTTTGGTGGAACTTCACTACTCATTATTGTGATTGTGACAATGGACTTCATGGCGCAGGTACAGGCTTACATGATGTCCCAACAGTATGATTCACTGCTCAAGAAGGCGAACTTCAAGGGCGGGAATGCTCCAGCGAGATAAGTAATAGATGTCAAAGGACGACGTTATTCAAATGCAGGGTGAGGTTCTTGAGAACCTTCCCAACGCGACATTTCGTGTCAAGCTAGAAAATGGCCACATTGTGCTTGGTCACATTTCGGGCAAGATGCGAATGCACTACATCAGGATTCTTCCTGGCGATAAGGTCACAGTGGAGCTCACGCCCTATGACCTCTCCAGGGCTAGGATTGTGTTTCGGTCCAAGTGACCGGAACCCGAAAAGGACTATAGGAGTCAACCATGAAAGTAATGGCATCGGTCAAGAGAATTTGCAGGAATTGCAAAATCATTAAACGTCACGGCGTCGTGCGTGTTATTTGCACTGACCCGCGTCACAAGCAGCGTCAGGGCTAAGCCCGGTCGTTATAAGTCTATATCTGAGGAAAAGCCATGGCCCGTATTGCTGGCATCAACATTCCGCCACATCAGCATGCTGAGATCGGTCTAACCGCTATTTTTGGTATCGGTCGCACTCGTGCCCGCAAAATTTGCGAAGCAGCTGGTGTACCACTGACCAAGAAAGTCAAGGATCTGAACGACTCAGAACTTGAGCGTATTCGTGAACATGTTGGCGTATTCACCATCGAAGGTGATCTACGTCGCGAAGTTCAACTATCAATCAAGCGCTTGATCGACCTGGGAACGTATCGTGGCATGCGCCACAAGCGTGGCCTGCCGGTCCATGGTCAACGTACCCGCACCAACGCACGGACCCGCAAAGGTCCGCGTCGTGCCGCGGCCAGCCTGAAGAAATAAGGGGATTGCCAAATGGCTAAAGCCAGTGCAGGCGCATCGCGAGTGCGCAAAAAAGTAAAAAAGAATGTATCGGATGGTATTGCACAT
>CBFHXV010000007.1:7853-60741 GCA_965659885.1 Burkholderiaceae bacterium
CGTCGGATATTCCATCCATGATGGTTAAAGCTGGTGATGTCGTCTCCGTGCGTGAAAAATCAAAAAAGCAGACACGTATTAAAGAGGCCATGGACTTGGCTTCAGAGATAGGTTTGCCCCAGTGGGTAGAAGTTGACGCAACCAAGTTGTCGGGCGTGTTCAAGCAGTTGCCTGACCGTAGCGATGTGGCTCGTGACGTCAACGAGTCCATGGTTGTCGAACTTTATTCACGTTAATCGCTGCCTATTGGCTGGACACGGTGTGCTCTCCGTGTCCATCTTCGTCTCCAGAGTTTTTTCTGTTGTTTCCATCAGCCTTATCGGTGTAACGAGCCGAGGGTATTGAATAAGGAATCGTATCAATGTCATCCCAAGCTTTTTTGAAGCCTCGTTCGATTGAAGTCGAATCGATTGGTCCGAACAATGCCAAAGTGATCATGGAGCCGTTTGAGCGTGGTTATGGTCACACACTTGGTAACGCGTTGCGCCGCATTCTGTTGTCCTCCATGACGGGCTTCGCGCCCACCGAAGTGCAAATCACGGGTGTGGTTCACGAATACTCCACCATGAATGGTGTGCGTGAGGATGTTGTTGATATTCTCTTGAACCTCAAAGGTATCGTGTTCAAGCTCAATACTCGCGACGAAGTTTCGCTCGTGTTGCGCAAGCAAGGCGAAGGCCCAGTTCATGCATCGGATATCGAATTGCCGCATGACGTTGAAATCGTTAACCCGGAACATGTGATTGCTCACCTTAACGAGGGTGGTCGCCTTGAAATGCAGATCAAGGTTGAAAAAGGCCGTGGCTATGTACCAGGCAACGTTCGTGCGCTAGTTGATGACCGCTCCCAGTCGATTGGTCGCATTGTGCTTGATGCGTCCTTTAGCCCGATCCGCCGTGTCAGCTACACAGTTGAGAACGCGCGTGTTGAGCAACGTACGGATCTCGACAAGCTCGTGCTCAATGTGGAGACCAACGGTGTGATCTCGCCCGAAGAAGCGGTTCGCCAATCCGCCCGCATCCTGATGGACCAGATCTCAGTATTCGCAGCGCTCGAGGGTGCTGGCGACTCGTTTGAGGCTCCGGCTCGTGGCGCACCACAGATTGATCCGGTGTTGTTGCGCCCTGTTGACGATCTCGAGCTAACTGTGCGTTCGGCCAACTGCTTGAAAGCCGAGAACATCTATTACATCGGCGACTTGATCCAGCGCACTGAAAATGAGCTACTCAAGACCCCTAACCTGGGTCGTAAGTCGTTGAACGAGATAAAGGAAGTGCTCGCCGCACGCGGCTTAACACTGGGCATGAAACTCGAGAACTGGCCACCAGCAGGCCTTGAGCGCCCCTAATTGCTGTATGTGGTCAGCCTAGTTGGCTGACCATTTGTGGTTCTATCTTCGCTGTTTTTGTGTTTGAAGTTTTGTTTTATTTGCCAACGTTAACCAACATTGCCCCGCGGTTTGACCGATAGAAGAGGCAAAAATTAGATTCAAAGGAAATCGAAATGCGTCACGGACATGGATTACGTAAATTAAATCGCACCAGTAGCCATCGTTTGGCCATGTTTCGCAACATGGCTGTGTCTTTGCTCACCCATGAGGCCATCAAAACCACGCTGCCTAAAGCAAAAGAATTGCGTCGCGTGGTTGAACCGCTGATCACGCTTGGCAAAAATCCCACGCTGGCTAACAAGCGCTTGGCGTTTGCTCGTTTGCGTGATCGCGATGCGGTGGTCAAACTTTTTGATGAGATCGGTCCCCGGTTTGCCAATCGTAATGGTGGATACACCCGTGTGCTGAAGATGGGCTATCGGCAGGGTGACAACGCTCCCATGGCTTTCATGGAGCTCGTCGAGCGCCCTGATGCTGATGAGCAAGCATCAGAGCAAGCACAGGCCGAGTCAAGCGAATCCTAAGCAACGGCACGTAAGACAACGGTCTTGCGATGATTCCAAGCTTTATGAAAAAAGCCAAGCGCCTAGCTTGGCTTTTTTCTTGAGATCGTGATGAGTAAGTGACCTCGGGGACGTCGGTTTTGCGGGTGCATTTTGCTGTTTATCCCTTCGAACCGTCTTGCACCCGATACAATCGTCTCGATTGATAGCAAGAGAAGCCCATGGAAAAGTCAGACCGACCGATTGAAACTGCAGCCGACCCCATGTGTGTGGCCATTATGAGTACCGCACCCGATATCTTGCTGGCAAAGCGCATTGCGCATGTGCTGGTCGAAGAAAAGCTGGCTGCTTGTGTACAGCTATCGCCCCCGGCGCTGTCTGTCTACGAATGGCAAGGCGAAGTCCATGGCGATGAGGAGATTGGCATGGTCATTAAAACCAGTCGATCGGCGGCGCGTCAAGCGATTGAGCGTTTGCTCGAGATGCACCCTTACGAGGTCCCCGAGGCGATCGTGGTGCCTATCGTGGGGGGACATTTTGATTATTTGAACTGGGTTTGCCAGCAGACGCAGCCATGATGACCTCAAGTCCAATAACCGAGTGCCATATGAGCCATGGTCTGATTTCGAGGCGTGTATACGGCCCTTTGTTGGCGTTGCTGATACTTTTGTTCAGTGCCCTCTTGCCGGCTGCCAGTCAGGATTTCCTGGCCCCGGAAAAAGCCTTTGCCATGCAGGCAAGGATGCTAGACCCTCAAACTTTGGCCATCAGCTACGACATTGCACCTGATTACTACATGTATCAGGAGCGGTTCGAGTTTGAATGGCGTGATGCGCCCTTTGCGCCGCCGACAGTTACCTTGCCACCAGGCGAGGTGAAATACGATCCCACATTCGATAAAGACATGGCTTTGTATTTTGGTGGCGTCGAATTCGCGATGACGCTTCCCGAGTGGCCCCAAGATCAAACACCGGCGACAACCACGCTCATACTCGTTAGCCAGGGATGCGCCGATGCTGGCCTGTGCTATCCGCCGATGGAATCAGCTGTTCAGTTGCTTTGGCAGGCCGGTGGCTATCAAATCGTTAGCCAGCAGCCCATTGTTGATGTCGACCGGCCCTTGGCGCAAGTCACCTCGGCAAGCCTGACGTCTTCAACCTCAACAACGAGCTCAACACCGGGCGCTTCAATAGGCTCAGGCTGGCAGGGCTTGCTGGCAGGTGGCGATGACACCGGTATTGCCGGCGCTTTGAGCACCAGCGCGGCCTGGCAGATTGTGTTGCTGTTTTTTGCGTTAGGTGCATTGCTGGCGTTCACGCCTTGCGTATTACCGATGATTCCTATCCTCTCGGTATTAATTGTGGGACAGGGCAACCAAGTCTCTAAAGCGCGCGGTCTTGCCCTAGCGGCAGCTTACGTGTTGGGCATGTCAGTGATTTATACCTTGCTTGGTGTTCTTGCTGGCTTAAGCGGTGCTGGACTGGCGGCCTGGCTACAAACGCCGTTGGTTTTGTCGGTATTTGCCACGTTATTGGTGCTCTTTGGGTTGGCGATGTTTGACGTCATTCGCGTGGAAATGCCGCAGTCTGTTCAGACCAAGCTCAGTAGCACGGCCTCAGGTTTTAAAGGCGGACGCTTGTGGGCCGCTTTGTTGATGGGCGCTATCTCTGCTTTGATTGTGGGTCCGTGTGTGGCAGCGCCTCTGGCCGGCGCATTGCTTTACATATCCCAATCTGGTGACTGGGTGCTAGGTGGCACGGCTTTGTTTGCCATGGCGTGGGGCATGGGGCTGCCATTGCTGCTGGTGGGCGCCTCGGCCGGCAGTTTATTGCCCAAGGCCGGTGCCTGGATGGATGGCGTTAAGGCGTTCTTTGGTGTGTTGCTGTTTGCAACCGCGTGGTGGATGCTCTCGCCTGTGCTGCCAAGCTGGATTCAGATCGTTGGCTGGAGCATTTTGGCTGCATTGTCTGCCGTGTTGCTAGGTGCATTTGAACGTCTGCCAGAGGGCCTGAGTCTGGGCGCAGCACTTCGCAAAGCGCTCGGACTGTTGCTGGCGCTCGCCGCTATTATCTGGCTCATTGGTCTGGCTGGCGGCTCACGGTCTTTGCTGCAACCGCTGGCGCATTGGTCTGGTTCGTCTGAGCCCGGGGTCGTGAGCCAGGCAAGCACCAAGCCAAGTTTTGAGTTGGTGGCTAGCGTGGCTGAGCTTGACGAGCGGCTGGCGCAATCGAGCCGACCGGTCATGCTTGATTTTTATGCTGACTGGTGTGTGTCGTGCAAGGAAATGGAACTGTTCACGTTTTCTGATCCAGTTGTCTCGCAAAAAATGGGTCAGATGCTTTTGTTAAAAGCTGACGTCACGGCCAACAATAGCAATGACCGAGAGTTGCTCAAACGCTTTAATCTCTTTGGCCCTCCGGGCATCATGTTTTTTGAGGCTGGCGGCCAGCAGATGTCGGACATCCGTGTGGTTGGATTTCAGGATGCTGAGCAATTTGCTTCTGTGCTTGATCAGGTGCTTGCTCGCTAGCGGCCATGGCCACGACACCGAACGACACGGTGCTGCCTGACAAGCGCATCATTGGTTTGTTGGCTGCGGCAGCGTTTAGCAGCACGAGTGCATTCCGAGTGCTGGATCCCGCCTTGCCCGATCTTTCGCGCGAGTTCGATATTTCGACTGGCCAAGCCGCTAGTGTGATCACCTGGTTTATGTTTGCCTACGGCGTGCTGCAGTTTTTTTATGGACCCATAGGCGATCGATACGGGAAGTTTCGCACGCTGGCTTTTGCCACGATAGCTTGTGCGCTGGGCAATGTCATGGTGGTCGTGGCGCCGAGTTTTGAGTGGGTGCTGGCGGGTCGAGCCATCTCTGGCGCCACTGCGGCGGCTATTGTGCCGCTATCGATGGCCTGGATTGGTGATCACGTGCCCTACGAGCACCGCCAGGTGACATTGGCCCAGTTCATGACGGGCACGATTCTGGGCACATCGGCCGGCTTGGTCATTGGCGGGGTGTTTAATGACACGCTAGGCTGGCGATGGTCCTTTGGGTTTTTGGCGGTGACTTACTTGCTCGTGGGCGTGTGGCTGGTGCGCCAGCTAAAAACCGTGCCAGAGAAGGCGTCATCAGGCCGCCTGCAACTGGTGCGGCCCATTGTCAGTGTCTTCAAACAGCCATGGCCGCGTGTGGTGCTTGCGGTGGTGCTAGCCGAAGGTGCGCTGGTGTTTGGTGGACTGTCGTTTGTGCCAGCGTACTTGCAGCAAACGCTAGGCATGAGCTCAGCCAAGGCAGGCTTGTTAACCGCATTATTCGGGGCTGGAGCTTTGCTTTACGTCATCAATGCGCGACAGCTTGTTGGCCGGTTTGGCGAGGTTAGGCTGACATTTGCCGGCGGTTGGGTGTTGGCACTGTGTTACCTGTGTTATCTGACAGGGTTTCACTGGCTGTTTGCCGCATTGGCCGGGGTGCTCAGCGGGCTTGGCTATTACTTGCTACACGCGGTTTTACAGACCAATGCCACACAAATGGCGCCCGAGGTTCGGGGCACAGCGGTGTCGCTGTTCGCGTGTTTTTTGTTTCTTGGGCAAGCGCTTGGCGTAGCCTTTGGTGGCTTGGTGGTCGATGGATTCGGCATCGTTTGGGTATTGATAGGCGCAGGCGTCCTACTGCCGCTGCTGGGCATGGGGTTCAGTTATGCCTTAATTGCCAAACGGCCAGGTCAGTAGTCTTTGAGCAATCGAGCCGCAGCCGGCGCAAAATACGTCAAAATCCCATCGGCGCCTGCCCGTTTAAATCCAAGCAGCGCTTCCATCATGACTTTGTCGTGGTCTAGCCAACCATTCTGGGCGGCGGCCTTGAGCATGGCGTATTCGCCGCTGACCTGATAAGCGAAAGTCGGCACATGAAAGGCGTCCTTGACCCGGCGCAGCACGTCAAGATAGGGCATGCCGGGTTTGACCATGACCATGTCCGCACCTTCTTTGAGGTCGGCGCCGACTTCGCGCAGGGCCTCGTCAATATTGCCTGGATCCATTTGGTAAGTCATTTTGTTGGATTTGCCCAGATTGCCCGCTGAACCCACGGCATCACGGAAAGGTCCGTAAAAGGCGCTGGCAAACTTCGCTGAATAGGCCATAATACGGGTGTGGATGTGTTGGTTTTGTTCTAGCGTCTGCCGGATGGCGCCAATCCGGCCATCCATCATGTCACTGGGCGCCACAATATCAACGCCCGCCTGGGCTTGAACCACGGCTTGTTTGACCAGAATGTCGAGCGTGACGTCGTTAATGACATAACCATCTTCATCGATCACGCCGTCTTGCCCGTGACTGGTGTACGGATCAAGGGCCACGTCTGTGAGCACACCGAGCTGCGGGAAATTTGATTTCAGTAGGCGCACGGCCGCGGGCACCAGACCATCGGGGTTTGTGGCTTCTTTGCCATCGAGCGCTTTCAGACTAGGATCAATGACAGGAAATAGTGCCATGACAGGGATGCCGAGCTTGACGCAGTCTTCGGCCACCGGCAAAAGCTTGTCTAGTGAGTAGCGTGACACCCCCGGCATGGAGGGCACGGGCTGTTCAATACCTTTGCCGTCGACGATAAACACTGGGTAAATCAAGTCATCGACTGAAAGTGAATGTTCGCGCACTAGGCGACGGCTAAAGTCATCGCGTCTTAGACGGCGGGGCCTGGCGTGGGGGTAGTCGGTCAGAATCAGGTGCGGTGTTGTCATGGCACAACCTTCGGTGAAATCCAGTTTTCAATATGCGAGGAGGCTTCTTCAATGCCGATGCGCGCAGTCGCAGAGAATGGCAAGGCAAGCAATTGGCC
Source organism: Burkholderiaceae bacterium (assembly GCA_965659885.1). GTDB lineage: Bacteria > Pseudomonadota > Gammaproteobacteria > Burkholderiales > Burkholderiaceae_B > Algicoccus. The sequence continues at coordinate 14,581 of CBFHXV010000007.1, forward strand.
GATATCGGCCAGTTGTTTTTTTACCGCAAATACCGCGTTTTTTCTTTGACCAAACGGCAACTTGTCTGCTTTGGTCAGCAGCGCCAGCACCCCTTTGCCCGTGGGCGCAATCCAGTTGGCCAGACGACGATCAAGGTCAGTCACCCCGCGCCGGATGTCAATCAACATGACGATGCCTGCCAGCGAGGCCCTGTCTCTGAGATAGCCGCCCAAGATGTCGGCCCACTGTTCTTTAGCTTCGTGCGCCACTGAGGCGTAGCCATAGCCAGGCAAATCTACGAGATACCCCAATTGTTCGCCAGGGCTCAAGGGGTCGGGCAAGCCAAACATGTTGATCAGCCGTGTACGCCCCGGCGTTTTGCTGGAGTAGGCCAGCCGTCGCTGGTTGGTGAGCACATTAATGGCTGAGGATTTGCCGGCGTTACTGCGCCCGACAAAGCACACCTCTGGCGCGCCTGGTGCGGGCAATTGGTCCAGACGTGCCGCTGAAGTAACAAACGAGGCTCTATGCAGAATAGTCAAGATGGATCAAACAATTAAGGGAAGTTGCTATTGTATAATCGATGCGTTTGCCGTAGGTGAGATCGACTCGAGGTCCTTAAATGAAACAAGTGTTAATGCGCAGCATACTAGCTAGCAGCCTGTTGGTGGGCTCTTCTGTGTTTGGGTTGGCCCAGGCCGCTGAAGTGCCTGTTGGACCGGTCAAACCTGACGTTGAGGCGGGTGCCAAGTTATATAACGAAGGTGATCCTGCACGTGGCATCGTGGCCTGTGTGTCCTGTCACGGCGTGGGTGGCAACAGCGACTTGCCAGTGAACCCGAATTTGGCAGCTCAGCCGCATGAATACATTTATAAGCAATTGGTGGAATTCCAGCCCAAAGAAAGCGGCATGGCACCACGACGTGGCATGGATGGTGCGCCTTCGGTTATGACGGGTCTGGCCACGCCGCTGACCATTGATGATATGCGCAATTTGGCTTTGTACATCGCCGAGCAGGAGTTAACCAAGCCCGCAACAGCGAGCAATGAAGAGCTCGCTGCTCGCGGCGAGGAAATCTGGCGTGGTGGCATTCGTGAGCGCAATGTGCCGGCCTGCGCCGCCTGCCACGGCGCCAAGGGTGAGGGTATTCCCTCACAATACCCCCGCTTGTCCGGGCAGTTTGCATCCTATACACGTGATCAACTGCTATTGTTCCGCGCAGGACACCGGGCCAATAGCGAGATGATGACCCAAATCGCTTCCCGGATGTCAGATGCGGACATCGAGGCAGTTGCTGACTATGCGGCCGGCTTGAGGTAAATTTGACCGACATCAATTATTTTGTCGGTCGCGGGAACTGAGTTCGCGCTGACACCGTCAAACTAGAGGTTTAATTTAACCTCTACTTTATTGAGGGTTGTGATCGTGTCTCAGGATAGTCAATTGACCGCAAGTCGCCCGGCGGCCAAGGTAACGGTATCGGCGCTCATTGAGCTGCTAGGCTCAATGCGCTTTGCCATTAGTTTGCTGGTGATTATCTGTATCGCAAGTGTTATTGGCACGGTTATCCCACAAAACAGGCCCGAGAATACTTATATCGACATGTTCGGGCCGTTTTGGTTCGAAGTTCTCCAGAAATTCGACGTCTGGTCTATATACAACAGCGGTTGGTTTCTCGTCATCATGGCATTTCTTGTGGTTTCCACGAGCATTTGCCTGATCCGCAACACCCCCAAAATGATCAAGGAAATGCGCACGTTTCGCGAGCACGTGCGCGGCTCAAGCTTGCGTGCCTTCCCTCACAAGGTGGAACTGGCCACCGAGCGTGGTTTGGCTGATAGCGATGTGGCCATTAAAGCCTGGCTCAAAGAACAGGGCTACGCCTACAAAGTTCGCGAAGAAGAAGATGGCGTCATGATTGCCGCAAAGCGGGGCGCGGGCAACCGTTTCGGCTATATCGCCGCGCACGCCTCGATTGTGATGATCTGTATTGGCGGGCTGCTCGATAGCGAGCTGCCTGTTCGAATGCAGGTCTGGCTGTTTGGCAAAACACCTGTCGTAGAGAACATGCTGATCTCGGAGGTCCCAGAGTCGGGGCGCCTGGCGATGGACAACCCGAGTTTCCGGGCGAACCTGTTTGTGCCCGAGGGGGGCACCCGAGCCAATGCGGTTGTCAATGTCGGTGATGCAGCTTTGGTGCAGCCCTTGCCATTTAACCTGACACTGAACAAATTCATCGTGGACTACTACACCACTGGCATGCCGAGTCGCTTTGCCAGTGAGGTAACGGTCAAGGATCCCGAGACGGGTGAGACCTTTGACACCACCATCGAAGTTAACGAGCCCCTGCGTTACAAGGGCGTGACGGTTTATCAGTCCAGTTTTGATGATGGCGGCAGTGAGATTGATTTGCTTGCCTTTCCGCTGAATGGTCCTGCCGCAGGTCCGTTTGAAATCTCCAAGCAAGTCGGTGAAGCGATGCAACTGCCGGTTGGCAACACCGGTCGTGAAATCCGCCTGGAAGTCACAGGGTTGCGCCCCATCAATGTGGAAGACTTGAGCGATGGTGTGCCCGAATCTGCGACGGTTATTGAGCATGTCGCTGCTGTCACGGGTAGCGCCGCGGGCAAGCGTGACAGACAGCTGCAGAACATGGGCCCGAGCGTGGAATACCGCGTCATCGACGACAGTGGCCAAGCCCAGCGGTTTCACAACTACATGGTTCCTGTAGAGCTTGATGGTGACCGAGTCATTCTGGCCGGTGTGTCTATGGACGGTTCAGAGAATTACCGATACCTGCGCATCCCGGCTGACGAGTCCTCATCGGCCGTTGAGTTCATGAACCTGCGCGCTGCCTTGGCTGATCCGCAGGCCCGTGCGTTGGCCGCTGAGCGATTTGCCCAGAAAAACGTGCCCGCAGGTGTGGACAGCACGGCCTTGCAAGTCTCAGCCGAGCGTGCCTTGGAAACCTTCTCTGAGGGCGGTTTGGAAGCACTGTCCAGATTCCTCGAGGTCAGCGTTCCGCAGCAAGAGCAGGCACGCGCGGCAGACGTCATCATGCGTCTTTTAGGGTCATCGATGGCCGAGATGCGTGCTATCGCGCGTGAGCGTGCGGGTATGGAGCCACTTGATCCAACGTTGGTTGAGAATGTGCGTTGGAACCAACTCGCCGTGGCTGCGTTGTCAGACTTGCATTTCTATCCGGCCCCGGTTTTGTTTTCAATGAAGTCGTTTGACCTGGTGCAAGCCAGTGTGTTTCAGGTCAGCCGTGCCCCAGGTATGTTGACGGTATATCTGGGCTGTTTGTTGCTGACGATTGGTGTCTTTGCCATGTTCTACGTGCGTGACCGGCGCATCTGGGTATGGCTCAAGCGAGAGCCAGGGCAAGATGGCACGAAGGTGCTGGCTGCCATGACCTCTCAAAAACGTACCTTGGACTTTAACCGTGAATTCGAGCGGTTCAAGCAAGCCCTCAGTCGGCTTGACATGAGAAAGGAGTAATCATGGAACAAACCATCGCGGCGCAGCGTCCGGCATGGGAAAATTTGACTGAGTCCGGTGACGGCCGGCAGTTAAGAGGCAAGCCCGACTGGACGGATTTGCTGTTTTTTGTCGTGCTGGCCGCCGGTGCGGCTTACGCGTTGGCTACTTACCCCGACTCCATGGATATCTATGAGAAGTGGATTCTGGTGGGTACGGTGCCTTTTGTCGTTTGGTGTGGCTGGCTGTGGCGGCCTTTGCGCACCTATATGATTGCGAGTGGCGTGACGGCCTTGTTTGCTATTTGGCTATATGACGGCAATCTGGCGAATGCTGAAACCAACTTTTTTCTGAAGTATTTTGTGTCCTCGCAATCGGCCATCCTCTGGATGTGCATGATGTATCTGGTGGCCACTGTCCTGTACTGGATGGGTTTTGCCAGTAAAACCGCCGCCTGGCTCGGGACGGTGTTTACCTGGGGTGCGACCTACGCCGGCACGGTCGGCTTGCTGGTGCGCTGGCGTGAGGGTCACCTGCTTGGACCGGATCTGGGCCATATTCCGGTAAGCAATCTCTACGAAGTCTTTGTGTTGTTTGCTGTGATCACGGCGTTGTTTTATCTGTACTACGAACGACGTTATGCCACCCGCGCACTCGGCGGCTTTGTGATGCTGGTGGTGTCATCGATCGTGATCTTCTTGCTGTGGTATTCCATTACCCGCGAGGCCTATGAAATCGAGCCGCTGGTGCCAGCGCTCAAGAGTTGGTGGATGAAGCTACACGTGCCAACCAACTTTATCGGGTACGGCACTTTCTCACTGGCAGCCATGGTCGGGTTCGCTTACCTCGTCAAAGAAAACGGGCAAACGACTTCCTATAAAAAACTGTTGCCGCTGTTTATCCTCGGTGTTCTTTTGGCTGCCGAGCCCATGGTCTTTAGCACGGGCCAGCTCTCGGCGACGTGGGCGCTGTATTTTGGCATTGGTGCGGTGCTGGTTGGGACCATACTTTTCTTTAGGCGCCCCATCTCTGAGAAGCTTCCCAAGCTAGAAGTTCTCGATGATATTATGTATCGCGCTATTGCCATTGGCTTCGCTTTCTTCACCGTGGCGACCATCCTGGGCGCTCTCTGGGCTGCCGATGCCTGGGGCGCTTACTGGCAATGGGATCCCAAGGAAACTTGGGCGCTGATTGTTTGGCTGAACTACGCCGCTTGGTTGCACTTGCGACTGATGAAGGGCATGAGAGGCACACTGGCAGCCTACTGGGCGCTGGTTGGCTTGCTCATCACCGGCTTTGCTTTCCTCGGTGTGAACATGTTCTTGTCCGGACTGCACTCTTACGGTGAGCTTTGACGAATGACTTGATAATTTGAAACAACCCGCTAGCGCTTGGATAATTCTCGTTGCAACACTAACAATTCAAGCGCTAGTGGCCATGGCGTTGATCACATTGCCTGTGGTCGCGCCAGTTGTCAGTCAAGCCATTGGTGTCTCCACGACCTACGTGGGTTTTTATGTGGCCGCTGTATATGTGGCTGCTATGTTCTCGAGCGTACTCGGGGGCACCTTTGTCAAGCGCTGGGGGGCGATTCGTCTAAGCCAGATCAGTTTGGGCTTAAACGCCATTGGGCTGGTTCTGTGCGCCATTCCTTCTGTTGTGACCATGGCTCTGGGTGCGTTTCTGATTGGTGTTGGATACGGCCCCGTCACCCCGGCAAGCTCACATCTATTGGTAAAAACCACCCCACCTGAGCGGATGTCGCTGGTGTTTTCTATCAAACAGACCGGTGTGCCAGTAGGTGGCATGTTGGCTGGGCTGTTGGTGCCATCCATGGAGGTGTTGATGGGGTGGCAGGCCGCCTTTGGTATGGTTGCCATTTTTTGCGTGGTCTGCGCGCTTGCCGTTAATCCGTTACGCCGCGAGCTCGACGATGACCGCGACCCGAGCAGCCGACCGTCGCTCTTCAATAGTTTGGTGGAACCCGTTAAGCTGGTGATGTCGCAGACCTCGCTGCGTGTGCTGGCGGCGGTGTCGTTTATGTTTGCCATTGCTCAGTTGTCCGTGACCACTTATCTTGTCACGTTCTTGTACGAGGACCTGGGCTGGGGTTTGGTGGCAGCCGGGTTTGCTTTGACCGTGGCGCAAGCCGCTGGCGTGGGCGGTCGTATTTTATGGGGCTGGATTTCGGACAATTGGCTGGGTTCAGGTTACATGCTGATCGGTGTGGCGCTGTTGCTGTTTGGTGGTGCCGCGCTCGTGCCGGCCTTTGACACTCAAACCAGCCTGATCCTGCTTTATGTGGTGTTCATGTTGCTTGGCGCCACAGCCATTGGCTGGAATGGTGTGTACCTTGCGGAGGTTGCACGCCAGGCACCAAGTGGCCAAGCCGGCATGGCCACGGGCGGCACCCTGGGGTTTACATTTCTGGGCGTATTGTGCGGCCCCCCGTTGTTCGGTGTGGCCGCTGCGCGGTTTGGCAGCTACGGCGATGCCTATGGGCTTTTGATGATCCCAGCGCTGATTATTGCCGTGTTGTTGTTCATTAGCCGCAAGCGTTGGCTGGTGCACCGGGCGCCCGAAGCTTAACCCGTTAGCCTCAAGGTTGTGTCAGCAAGTGCTCGCCGCGGATCAAATCCTCAAAGCCCTCACGCTCACGGATTAAATGCCAGCGATCGCCATCAACGAGTACTTCAGCGCTACGCGGACGTGAGTTGTAATGCCCTGCCATGACAAAGCCGTAGGCGCCTGCAGACTCTATGGCCAATAAGTCGCCCTCTTGCACGGCCAGCGCCCTTGCCCGGGCGAGCCAGTCCGCACTTTCACAAATTGGGCCGACGATGTCGTACGTGGTGGTGGCACCTTGCCTGGGACTAACTGGTAAAAGTCCATGCCAGGCCTCATACAGAGCCGGGCGCATCAAGTCGTTCATGGCCGCATCAACAATGGCGAAGTCTTTGTCGTCGGTGTGCTTGAGATATTGCACACGGGTCAACAAGACACCGGCGTTGCCCACCAGTGAGCGTCCGGGCTCAAGCACGAGTTCAAGGTCGAGTTCTTGGGCGGCCAAGCGCTCGAACACCGCATCGAGCAGCACAGCCGGCGCCAGAGGCGTTTCATCCTCATACCGTATGCCCAAACCACCGCCAAGATCGAGATGTTTGAGCTCAATGCCGTCGGTTTTGAGTCTGGCAATAAGCGCCAACAGCTTATCCAGGGCATCGAGGTAGGGGCTGACCTCGGTGATTTGTGAGCCGATATGACAGTCCACACCCACCACATGGAGCCCTGGCAGTGACTTGGCTAACCGATAGGCCTCAGGTGCAGTTTCAATGGCAATACCGAACTTGTTTTCTTTTAAGCCTGTCGAGATATAAGGGTGCGTCTGGGCGTCGACATCCGGGTTCACGCGTAAAGAGACGGGCGCGGTTTGTCCCAAAGCAGCAGCCACGCTCGACAGACGCCTGAGCTCAGCCACGGACTCAACGTTGAAACACTTAACACCGGCTTGAAGTGCCAGCTCCATTTCCCAGTCTTGCTTGCCAACGCCCGAGAAAACGACCTTGCCAGCGTCGCCACCAGCGGCCAGTACCCGTTTGAGCTCACCACCCGACACGATGTCAAATCCGCTGCCAAACCCAGCAAATATTTGCAGCAGTGCCAGATTGGAGTTGGCTTTCATGCCATAACAAACCAGCACGCGCCGCCCTTCAGTGGCTTGGGCGTAGCTTTGCCAGGCCGCCGAAAGTGCGGATTTGGCGTATACATACAGTGGCGTGCCGAACTGTTCGGCAAGTGCCGCGAGGGGGACTTGCTCGGCATACAGTGTGCCGCGGTCATAATGGAAATGGGGGAAACCGGCGGGTTGGGTCCCGCTATGTTGATCTGTTGGTGAGGGCATGGTCGACAAGCGATGTAATAAGCTATTCAATAACGACTGGTGAGGGCTCGAGCGATGGGTTTTGTGGCTCGGCTGGCGCATCAGATTCAGTTTGTTGAGCAGGCTGATTTTGATTGCCAAGCGTATCGGGCGGCGGGGGCATGTACAGAGGGCCTTTGTAGCCGCAGCCCGCTAAAGATACACATAACCCAAAGGCCAGAGCCAGACCACGACAAGAACAAAGGCTGCAGTGACAAGATGACACGTAAAGCTCCTAAAAGCGCAAGGATAAGATTATGACTGAAACAGAGTTCGAAGAACGTATTAGTGCCATTCTAGACATCATTGAGGCCCAATCTGACGAGTGGTACGACAAGCTCGATGTTGATGTGGACACCAAGCGTGAAGCGAACGTGCTAAATCTGCTGTTTGACAACCAGGTGCCTGTGGTCATTAACAGTCAGGCACCGATGCAAGAACTTTGGGTTGCTGCTCCTAGCGGTGGTTTTCATTACCGGTTCGATGGCCAACACTGGAAAGACACACGCGGTGGCGTCGATTTGCATGAAGCCTTGTCACAGATTTTTTCAGACGCAACCGGTCACACGATCACGATCAAACTCTGAACCGACTTTAACTGCGCCACCGCGCAGCCTTAAATCTCAGTTGCTGATTGGCAGTGCAGTGGCCGCACCTGGAGCATTACCCTCAGGGGCCTGTCCGGTCATGTTCAGAGAATCCAGCAAATCATCAATAGATTCTTTTTGTTCCATGACGCCAACCGATGATATGGCTTCTTCGGGAGGATACTCAGCAAAAAACATAGCGTCGCCCTCGACGATAAGTCCGCTCGGTGGTGGACCTGCAGGCTCTTCCGGGAAACGTTCAAGCGCTTTTTCCATATAGCCCATCCAGATGGGCAAGGCTGCCCCACCGCCAGTTTCACGATCACCCAAAGACTTTGGCTGATCAAAACCCAGCCAGGCGACACCCACCAAGCGAGGTGTGTAACCGGCGAACCAGGCATCTACCGAGTTGTTGGTGGTGCCGGTCTTGCCGGCGAGGTCGCGGCGCTGGAGCTCGCGCCCGGCACGCGCTGCCGTGCCGTACTGCGCCACACCGCGAAGCATGTCATTCATGACATAGACGGTGCGGGGATCCATGACCCGGGCACCGGCGTCACCGGCCACCGTCGGACGTGCACGCATGAGCACATTGTCCTGTGAGTCGGTGACATAGTCGATTAAAAAGGGCGTGACCTGATAGCCACCATTGGCAAACACTGAGAAAGCAGCCGCCATCTGCAAGGGTGTCACCGAACCAGCACCAAGTGCCATGGGCAGAAAGGGTGGGTGTTTTTCTGGCTGAAAGCCAAACCGGGTGATGTAGTCTTGTACGTACTGCGGGGTAATGGCTTGCAGGATACGAATGGAGACCATGTTGCGCGATTTGGCGATGGCCTCGCGCATCGATAACTCCTTGTCATACTTGTTGCCGTAGTTCTTAGGGTTCCAGTCCTCTCCGGATCCGGTTTGTTCGGCCGTCAGCATAAAGGGCTGGTCCGAGATCATGGTGGTGGGCGTCATGCCGCGTTCAAGAGAAGCCGCATAGATGAAAGGCTTGAAGGATGAACCCGGCTGGCGCCAGGCTTGCGTGACTCGATTGAATTTGCCGCTGAAGAAGTCAAACCCACCCACCATGGCACGAATGGCGCCGTCTTGTGGCGTCATGGCAACCATGGCGCCCTCAACCTCGGGGAAGTTGAGGATTTCCCAGCTGCCATCGTCAAGCGGCGCGATGGTCACAATGGAGCCACGGCGCATGCGCATCTCGTCGCTGGCGTTCGATCTCAGTGATCGGGCGACCACGGCCAGCTTTTTTTTATCATCCACGGTGATGATGTCATTCGATGATCGAGCAAGCGTCACGGACGTGGGGCTGGCTGACAATACAACCGCGCTGCGAAACCCCGCTGCGTCGGGGAATTCTTCCAGTGTTTCATCAATCCAGGCATCGAACTGCTCCGGGTTGTTCTCCAGCCCCTCGGGCAGATCACGCTGTGCAACCGGACCGGGGTAACGCGCCCGACGGGTGTATTGCAGCACCCCGTCACGCAACGATCGCCAGGCCCATTCCTGATCATCAGCACGCACGGTCGTGTAGACATTAAAGCCTCGTGAATACACCTCCTCGCCATAAAGCGAGAACATTAGCTGGCGTGCGAGCTCGGCCACGTATTCGCCGTGCACGGCATAGCCACCGGCCGGTGTGCCTTTGCCAGGATTGAGCACAATAGGGGCGTCAAGCGCAGCTTGGTATTCGGCATCGGTCAAGTAGCCGAGCTCATGCATGCGCCCAAGCACATAGCGTTGACGAGCTTTCGCCCGGGGTAAATTGCTCACCGGGTTAAAGCGCGAGGGAGCTTTGGGAATGCCAGCAAGCATGGCCGCTTCCGAGGCCGTTAGTTCGGACACTTCCTTGCCAAAATATGTGCGTGCTGCTGCTGCGAAACCGTAGGCTCGGCGCCCCAGATAAATCTGGTTCAGATACAACTCGAGGATCTGGTCTTTGGTCAGGCTTGACTCGATTTTGTAAGTCAACAGCAACTCGTAAAACTTACGGGTGTAAGTTTTTTCTGACGAGAGATAGAAGTTGCGCGCCACCTGCATGGTGATGGTGCTGGCACCCTGGGTTTTTGACATCGCGGCCACGTTGGCCAAGCCTGCACGAATCACACCCATCCAGTCGATGCCCCCGTGCTGGTAAAAGCCGTCGTCTTCGGCAGCGAGCACCGCCGACTTGAGCACATCTGGAAACTCGTTAAAGCGCAAGACGTTACGACGCTCTTCACCAAACTCGCCAATGAGCACCTTGTCAGCCGTGTAGACGCGCAGTGGCACCCGCGGCCTGTAGTCCGTCATGGCCGACAGGTCGGGCAAGTTAGGCCAGGCAATCGACAACGCAATGACCAGTAGCAGCGCTGCACTAGCCACACCCGCTGCGCCAAGTACGAACAGCTTTAATATCACCCTTACCAGCCACGGGCTAGAGGAGGCGTCTGGCGAGGCCTTGGCCGACGAATTTTTGGTTGATTTGCTCATAAGTTCAAAATTTTACCCCGACAGGCCGACGGTGGGATAATAAAGTCATGAAAAATCAATCATCTTGTGTGTTTTTGGTCGGTATGCCCGGTTCAGGCAAGTCAACCATCGGCAAAGCCTTGGCCAAAGCGCTGAACCGACCCTTTATCGACTTGGATCAGGCTATCGAAGAGCGCTGTGGCGTGGCAATCCCTGTTATTTTTGAGATTGAAGGGGAGTCAGGGTTCCGCAAACGCGAGTCAACAGTATTGCAAGAAGTCACGGCTGACCCGTCAAATGCTGTGGTGTCGACCGGAGGCGGCGCTGTTGTCGTAGAGCAAAACCGTCAAACCATGCGCCAGCGAGGTGTTGTGATCTATCTGAAGGCGACACTCGATGAATTGGTTAAGCGCACCAGCCGCGATCGCAACCGCCCTTTGCTCAACACCGATGATCCGCAGGCAAAGTTGCAAGCACTGCTTGAGCAACGCCGTCCACTTTACGAGGCCGCCGCCGACCTTTGCCTTGAAACAGGCACAGCGGGTGTGTCGGCCTCTGTTCAACAATTGGTTTCCAAACTTAAGCAGCTAAACACATGATCAATAACACCGTAAATGTTTCGACACCCGGCGGACAATACCGTATCCATATTGGCCCGGGCAGGCTCGACAAGCTTGCCGAGTCTGTGCCTGGGGACACCACAGCCATTGTCATTGTGACCAACCCAACCATTGACAATCTGTATGGGCAGCGCGTGCGTCAGTCACTTGCTGGCACAGGTAAAGCTGTCACAACGCTGTGCTTGCCTGACGGCGAGCGCTACAAAGATTGGCAAACGCTTAATTTGATCTTTGACCATATGCTGGGTCATCAACTCGATCGCAAAGCAGTCATTGTGGCCTTGGGCGGTGGTGTCATTGGTGACATGGCGGGGTTTGCGGCGGCGGTCTACATGCGCGGCATTCGTTTTATTCAGGTGCCAACGACGTTGCTGGCCCAAGTGGACTCATCGGTGGGCGGTAAAACCGCCGTGAATCATCCGCTCGGTAAAAACATGATTGGCGCCTTTTATCAGCCCATTGCCGTAGAGATTGACACGACCGTGTTGGAGTCTTTGCCAGACCGTGAGATCAGTGCGGGCCTAGCCGAGGTGGTGAAGTATGGTCTGATCATGGATGCCCCGTTTTTTGGGTGGTGCCAACAAAACGCAGCCGGCCTTCGGGGGCGTGACCCGGCCTTGCTTGCTGCGGCTATTAGTCGGTCGTGTGAGTTCAAGGCCCAAGTGGTGTCGGCCGATGAGCGTGAGTCTGGGTTGCGCGCTATCCTGAATCTTGGGCACACGTTTGCGCATGCCATTGAAGCCGGGCTTGGCTATGGGCAGTGGTTGCATGGCGAGGCCGTTGGTTGCGGGCTGGTCATGGCCGCTGCGTTATCTGAGCGCGCGCTCGGATTGCCCGCAGACAGCGTGGCTCGCGTACGCGACGTCGTGGAATCGATTGGTTGCCCCACCCGGGCGCCGCGTTTGATGGGCAGCGATCAATGGATGTCATTGATGCGATCTGACAAGAAGGCCCAAGCCGGTGAAATCAAGTTTGTGTTGATGCCCCAAATTGGCCAAGCAACTGTTGGCCCAGCACAAACCGCTGATGTTCAAGCCGTGCTTGACCAGTATGCTGTGACTAGCAGCTAAAGCCCAACCAGAGAAGAGGTGTGATGACTGAACGCGCACGCTACGCGAGCAACCCTGAGCAGACACGTGGTCGGCGATATGCCGAAGCTGCACCGGCCAATCGCACGCACTTTCAGCGTGACCGTGACCGCATTATCCATGCCAACGCTTTTCGTCGACTGGAATACAAAACCCAGGTGTTTGTGAACCACGAGGGTGACTGGTTTCGCACACGCTTGACTCACTCGCTTGAGGTTGCGCAGATTGCGCGCGTGATCGCCGCAAGTTTGCGGCTCGATGTTGACCTCACCGAGGCCATTGCCTTGGCCCATGACCTCGGACACACGCCCTTTGGTCATGCTGGGCAGGATGAGCTGAATCGATGTTTGCAGGAGCTTGCGCCCGAGGCCGGAGGCTTTGAGCACAACCTGCAGAGTTTGCGTGTGGTCGATGAGCTTGAAGAGCGATACCCGGGGTTTGACGGACTGAACCTGTGCTTTGAGACCCGCGAAGGGATTTTGAAGCATTGTTCACTGGCCAACGCGCGACAGCTTGGCGAGCTCGGCCAGCGGTTTATTGATCGAACCCAGCCATCGCTCGAGGCACAACTGGCGAACCTGGCCGATGAGATTGCCTATAACAACCACGACATTGACGATGGCCTAAGGTCCGGGCTCATTACACTGGAGCAATTGCTGCAAGTGCCGATTGTGGCGCAACACTTCGAGATCGTCAGGCAGCGTTGGCCCGATATCGATCAAAAGCGAGCCGTAGCGGAAACCATCCGGCAAATGATCAATACCCTGATCATGGATGTCACGACCACCACGCAAGCCAACCTTGATCGGACCAATCCGGCTAACGCCGAGGCAGCCAAACAGCTTGGGCCTTTGGTCGCTTTTTCGCCGCAGATCCGCGCGCAGGCCGATGAGCTCAAGCGATTTTTACTCAAAGAGCTGTACCGTCACTATCGAGTCTTGCGTATGACGGGCAAGGCCAAGCGTGTGGTGCGACAATTATTTGAAGCGTTTTGGTCTGAGCCAGGCTTGCTTGCGCCAGATCATCGCCGCCAAGACCGGCTCGAGCAGGCGCGCGCCATTGCAGACTATATCGCTGGCATGACTGACCGCTATGCCATGCTTGAGCACCGTAAACTTTTTCAGATGGACGAGTCGTTATAGGGGGCAACATGATGTTGAGATTGACAGCGCCTTTGGCTGCCTTAGTCGCTAGCGCCATGATGGCAGCCACAGCCCTGGCACAGTCAAGCACTAGCGACCCTGAGCCAGCTTTGTCGCTCTACATCACTGAACAATGTGCGTCCCTTGCCCAAGGCGGGCGGTGCCAGCTTGGCTTTTTACAAGTGCCTACTGGCGTGCAACCGCGTGGCGAAATCAGTCAGACGTGCGCACCCGGCTGGGTGGTGCATGTCACTGCTGAGCGCGGCACGGTTGAGCGCGGCGGCGTGAATCGGGGGCAGGCCGTGGTTTGCGGGCATCAGCAACCGTCGCCCGCCATTCGCAGTGCGTTATTGAAGTGCGATGAGCAAACATTTGGCATTTGCCAAGACGCTGATCACGTTGACATCGAATGGGCTTATTGGTCAGGTCAAGATGAGGCGCTAAACCAGTTGCCTATGAACGAGCCGCTGCCTGTGGGCCGGTTGCCACAGGCGCAGCAGTGCACATCGGTCGTGCCACTGGTCGAATCACCGAATTGCCCTGCCGCCTCGGCTGTGTTGTTGCGTCAATCCGGGCTGCGCTAGCGGTCTGAATGAGTGGCCTGACTTAGCCAGACGCATCAACGTGCAGCGGTGGGTTTTTTACGCTGGCGTTGCCGATCAAGCGCGGTTTTAAGGTAGGTTGCGGTGTGACTGTGACTTTCGGTGGCCACTTGTTCGGGTGTGCCTTGCGCCACGATTTGACCGCCACCGTTGCCGCCCTCGGGTCCGAGATCCACGATCCAGTCAGCGGTTTTAATGACATCCAGGTTGTGTTCAATGACGACGACCGAGTTGCCGGCGTCGACCAGTTTGTTCAACACAGTTACCAGCAACGAAATATCGTGAAAGTGCAGCCCGGTGGTGGGCTCATCAAGCACATAAAGCGTCTGGCCACCGCCCCGTTTGGACAGTTCCAGTGACAGTTTCACACGCTGGGCTTCACCGCCCGACAGCGTGGTGGCGCTTTGTCCGAGTCGCAGGTAAGACAAGCCAACATCCAGCAGGGTTTGCAGCCTTCTGGCGATGGCAGGCACGGCCTCGAAGTATGTCATTGCCTGTTCGACGGTGAGATCGAGCACCTCGTGAATGTTCTTGCCGCGATAACGGATTTCCAGTGTCTCGCGGTTATAGCGCTTACCATGACAAACCTCGCAGGGCACGTACATGTCCGGCAGGAAGTGCATTTCCACCTTGACCATGCCGTCACCTTGGCAAGCCTCACACCGCCCGCCTTTGACGTTAAAGCTAAAGCGTCCGGGGTCGTAGCCGCGCGCTCGCGCCTCGGGCACCCCGGCAAACAACTCACGAATCGGCGAGAACAAGCCCGTGTAGGTTGCCGGATTGCTGCGTGGGGTGCGGCCAATGGGGCTTTGGTCCACGGTGATGATTTTTTCCAGAGTGTCACTGCCAGTTAGCGACTCGTAGGGCGCTGGCTCGACCTGGCTGCGGTTGAGCTTGCGCGCCAGCACCGCCGCCAAGGTGTCGTTAATCAATGTTGACTTGCCTGACCCGGACACGCCGGTGATGCACACCAGGCGCGACAGCGGCAGTTCGAGCGTGACGTTTTGCAGGTTGTTGCCAGTGCAGCCATTTAGGATCAGCCATGCGGTGTCATCGTCGATGGCGCGTCGGACATTGATGGCGATTTCGCGGCGCCCGCTTAAATAATCCCCGGTTAAGGACTCGCTGGATTCGGTAATCATCGCTGGCGTGCCTTGCGCGATGACTTGGCCACCGTGTTCGCCGGCACCGGGCCCCATGTCTACCACCCAGTCGGCCTGGCGGATCATGTCTTCATCGTGTTCGACCACCAGCACGCTGTTGCCTAGCTCACGCAGATGGGTCAGTGTGTTAATCAGGCGGTCGTTGTCGCGTTGGTGCAAGCCAATGGATGGCTCATCGAGTACATACATGACCCCGGTTAGCCCTGAACCGATCTGGCTCGCCAGTCGAATGCGCTGTGCCTCACCGCCAGATATGGTGTCGGCACGCCGGTCCAGCGAAAGGTAGTTCAAGCCCACGTTATTTAAAAACGTCAGGCGCGCATGGATTTCGCGCACGATGCGTTCAGCAATCTCGTGCTTGGCACCCTGTAGGCTCAGTTCACCAAACCAGGCCAGACAGGCTTGCAAGGTCAGTGACTCGACTTCGTGAATGGCCTTATCGCCAACATCTACACACCGGGCTTGGGCGCGCAGTCGCGAGCCCTCGCAGTCTGGACAGTGACGCTGGCTGCGCAAGCGGTTCAGCGTCTCGCGCACCGTGCTTGAGTCCGTCTCGCGCCAGCGCCTCTGCAAGTTCGGTAGCACACCTTCAAAGGGATGGTGTTTGACGCTACTCTTGCCATTGGGGTCCAGATAGAAAAACCCGATGCTGGTGTCACCCGAGCCGTGAAGTACGACATCACGAATCTCTGGGTCTAGTGACTGCCAGGGTGTTTCAAGATCGAACCCATAGTGGGCAGCCAGGCTGCTGAGCAAAGCAAAGGTAAAGGCATTGCGTTTGTCCCAGCCTTCAATGGCGCCAGCACCTAGGCTTAGCTCGGGGAACGCGACCACTTTGGCTTCATCAAACACATCGACCACGCCCAGGCCATCGCAGGTGGGGCAAGCGCCCACGGGGCTATTGAAGCTAAAGAGTCTGGGTTCGAGATGACTGACGGTGTAGTCACACTGCGGACAAGCGTAACGACTAGAAAACGCTTGCTCGCGCCCTTGGTCAAGGTCAACCACCAGCACTTTGCCGTTGGCAAGGCTAGTGGCCGTCTCCAGGCTTTCGGCTAGCCGCGTTTGCACATTGGGCTTGATGCGCAGCCGGTCGATCACCACGTCAATATCCAGCGCACGGTCTTCTGGCAGTTCGGGAAGCGGGTCAAGCGGCAACATCTCGCCATCGACCCGGATGCGCACAAACCCTTGCGCTTGCCACTGTTGGCATAGACCTTTGGTTTGACCTGTCTGGCCACGCACCACGGGTGCGACCACAGCCACCCGAGTGTCTTCGGGCCATTGCATCAAGGCATCAACCATTTGGCTGATGCTGTGTGCCACTAGGGCATCGCCATGCTCGGGGCAATAAGGGGTGCCCACGCGGGCATACAGCAGGCGCAGGTAGTCATGTATTTCGGTGATGGTGCCCACCGTTGAACGCGGGTTGTGGCCGGCGGCTTTTTGTTCGATGGCAATGGCTGGCGACAAACCTTCAATCAAATCGACATCGGGCTTTTCCAGCCGCTGCAGGAATTGGCGTGCGTAAGCCGACAGGCTTTCGACATAGCGACGCTGTCCCTCGGCGTACAACGTATCGAAGGCCAGGGAGGACTTTCCCGACCCCGACAGCCCCGTGATGACCACCAGCGCATGGCGTGGCAGGTCCAGAGAAATGTTCTTGAGGTTGTGGGTGCGAGCACCACGGATTCTGATCTGATCCATCCCGATGAGCCGGCCTGATGCGTTTTTTGAGGGTAACTTGGTACTATAACGCGCTCAATGGAAGTTTTCATATGCAATCTGATTCCCCTCGCACAGCGCCCCGTCTAGCACTGACGGCCTCTGAGCGTCGTGCCAGCATTTCACTGGCTAGCCTGTTTGCCTCGCGCATGCTCGGGCTGTTCCTACTGCTGCCGGTGTTCGCGGTGGCGGCCCAAAGCCTCGAAGGCGGCATGGATCCGGCCAGTGTGGGCTTGGCGCTTGGCATTTACGGGTTGACCCAGGCGGTGCTGCAAATCCCGTTTGGCATGGCCTCAGACCGGTTTGGGCGTCGGCCGATTGTGCTGATTGGTTTGGTGCTTTTTGTGGCAGGCAGCGTCTTGTGTGCCATGTCTGACGATATCTTCTGGGTGACGATTGGACGGGCTATTCAGGGGTCAGGGGCTATTTCGGCGGCGATTACGGCATGGCTGGCTGACTCGACCCGCCCCGAAGTGCGCACCCGTGCCATGGCCATGATCGGCGCCTCCATCGGTCTGTCGTTTGCTTTGTCTTTGTTGCTAGCCCCCATTTTGGTGGGTTGGGGTGGCTTGTCTGGCCTGTTCTGGGTGATCACCGGTCTGGGCGTGGTGGCCTTTGTGGTGGCCGCGGTGGTGGTGCCCGCCGCGCCCCAGACGCCCAAACCAGATGAGCCTGCCAAAGCCAGGGACGTGCTGGGCCATCGCGGCCTGATGCGCTTGAATTTTGGGGTGTTTTGTTTGCATTTGAGCCAGGTGGCTTTGTTTGTGGTGATGCCGCCGTTGCTCGTCAGGCTTGGCGGTCTGCAGGCAGATAACCTCTGGTATGTCTATTTGCCGGTGCTGTTCGTGTCGTTTCTGTTCATGGTGCCCATCATCATCTTCACTGAAAAAAAACGAGCCCACCCATTGGCTTTGCGCTGGGCAGTCGCTGGTTTAGTGGCCGTTGGCTTGGGTTTTGCGTTCACGAGCACTAACTGGTGGGCCGTTTTGTTTTGGCTGACGGCTTTCTTTGTGGCCTTTAACGTGCTCGAGGCCTTGCAGCCTTCGCTGGTGTCGCGCGTGGCCCCTCCCGAGGTTAAGGGCCTGGCGCTTGGTGTCTACAACACGACCCAAGCCTTCGGACTTTTTCTCGGTGGAGCTGTTGGGGGCTGGCTCGCACAGTCCGTTGGCGATACCGCGGTGTTTTGGGTCATTGCTATGCTCAGTGGGTTCTGGCTAGCTGTGACCTGGGGTTTGACGATGCCGCTAGCAAAGCCGACAGCCGAGCCCTCAGCCGGGGCTTGAGTCAGCCTTATTGTGGAATACACTGATGGGTGTGAAAAAAGTCCGGGTATGAGCCGGTCTTTAAACTCAGGCAACATGACGTCATTGCGATTTGTCTCGCAAGCCAAATTTATTTTTTAGAAGGGAGATCTCAGTGGCATCTGTCAACAAAGTGATTCTGGTGGGCAATTTGGGGCGTGACCCCGAGGTTCGGTACAGCCCCGAGGGCAATGCGTTGTGCAATATCTCGATTGCAACGACCAGCAATTGGAAAGACAAAAATACGGGCGAGCGACGTGAAGAGACCGAGTGGCATCGAGTGGTGATGTATAACCGTCTGGCTGAAATCGCTGGCGAATATCTGCGCAAAGGTCGCCCTGTCTATATTGAGGGCCGTTTGCGCACCCGCAAATGGCAAAACAAGGAAGGCCAGGATGTCTACACCACGGAAGTGATTGCCGACCAGATGCAGATGCTCGGTAGCCGTGACGGTGGCGGCGGTGGTGGTGGTGATCAAGGCTATGAAGGGGGCAGCCGCCCACCAGCACGCCCCCAGGCTCAGCGTCCAGCCGCGCCGGCCTCGGGCAGTGGTGCCAACCTGGGCGACTTAGACGATGACATACCGTTTTAAGGTCGCCTGAACCAAGCAAAAAGCCCGCGCCAGCGGGCTTTTTGTTGCCTGATGTGTGCGTTGTGAGTGGCGTGGTGTGAGCAGTTGTGCTTATTGGGTTTGAGTCTTAGACCTATTGCAAGGTGATAACGGCATCAGCGGCAAACGCACCTCCACCCTCAGGCAATACAAACACCGGGTTCAGGTCAATAGACTGTAGGCGCGGGCCGGCTGCTGCGGCAAACGCCGACAAACGAGACAGCATGGTTGCCAAGGCCTGAACGTCGGCCTTGGGCTGGCCGCGCGCGCCAAGCAGCAATGGCGCGGCACGAATGCCTTGAATCAGCTGCATGGCCACGTCTTCACCAAATGGGCAGCGATGCAACACCACGTCATCGAGGATTTCCACGAAGATGCCGCCTAGACCAAACACGGCCATGGGGCCAAACACAGGATCTTGCTGCACACCGAGCAAGCACTGAACGCCACCGGCGATTTGTTTGGCCACTAAAACGCCGTCGATTCGGGCTTGGGGTGCATTTTCTTTGGCCCGTTGCATCAAGGTGTTAAAGCCTTCTCGCACGGCCGCCTCGCCATCGACATTGAGCAGCACCCCGCCTATTTCGGTCTTGTGCAAGATGTCTGGCGAGACGATTTTCATGACCACGGGCTCATTCAGTGCTGCCGCGGCAGCGACTGCGGCGTCGGCCGTGGTGCATACGGTCTCGGGCACCACGGCAATGCCGGCTTGCGAGAGCAGTGCTTTGGCTTGTGCCTCGCTTGGGGTGTCATCGGGTAAATCGCCGGCACTGACCTGCGGGGGCGCCTGTTTGCTCGTTTCAGCAAACGACTGACCGTAGCGACCCATGGCGGCGATGGCTGCTACCGCTCGGCTAGGGTCTTCAAAGATCGTGAATCCATCTTCTTCGTAGCGCTTCAGTTTGTCGGCATCGCCCATGGCGTTAAGTACGTAGAGTCTATCTGGGTGTTCTTGTGCCACGGACTTTAGCGCTTGGCGAACCCGCTCACCGCTAGTGGCCGCGGTGGCGGTGTAGGTCACAAACCCCAGAATGGATTGGTAGTTGCCGTCAACGACCAGAGATTCAGTAAAGGTGGTGAGCAACGACATGTCGTTGAGCACCTGAGCGGTGGTGTCAACTGGGTTGGTTGGCGTACAAAACGGCAAGAGCTCACGCAACTTGTTCTGAGCGGCTTGCGGCATGGCCGGCATGGCCAAGTCTCGAGCAGCAGCAGCATCGGAGATGATCACCCCGGCACCGCCACTGACAGTGAACACGCCCAGGGTGTTGTGCGCGGGATAGATGCCGCGCGTGGCCAGACGTGCGATGTCGAGCATTTGCTCGGTGGTTTGCACCCGAATGACGCCAAGCTCGCGCATGACTGCATCAAACACGCGGTCGTCGCCTGCCACTGACGCGGTGTGCGACAGTGCCGCGGCTTGTCCAAGCGCACTTTGCCCGACTTTCATGATCACCACGGGCTTTTTCGTGGCGCGTGCACGTTCAAGCGCGCTAACCAGCGTCTCGGATTGTCGTATGCCTTCAGAGTACAAGGCAATAACCTTGGTGTGCGGATCGTCAACCAGCATATTGACCACGTCACCTAGGGTTAAATCAGCTTCGTTGCCGGTCATGACCATCATGGATAAGCCTATGCCAGCGGCAACGGCTGCTGTCATCAGATGGGCGCCATAAGCGCCAGACTGACTGACAATGCCCACACCGCCGGGCTCAGGAAACCCGAGCTCGAGCCCGGTGGCGAAACTGCCATAAAAATGCACTCGGGGATTGACCATGCCCAGCGAGTTCGGACCGATGAGTCGCATGCCATGTGCGCGAGCCACGGCCACCACTTCATCTTGCAAAGCCGCGCCTTCTTGGCCCACCTCGGCAAATCCAGCGCTAAAAAGAATCGCGCCGGCGGTGCCTTTTTGTGCCAGAGCTGTCACGGCCTCGAGCACGGCTGTTGCTGGCACAGCCACTACCGCCATGTCGGGTGTTCGGTCAAGAGCATCAATCGAGGCGTAGGCCTTAACGCCTTGTACCGTCTGGCGTTTGGGATTCACGGGCAATAGGGTGCCGCCGTAGCCTTGCTTGAGCATGTAGGCAAGGGGCTTGCCGCCAATGCGTGAGGGGTCTTCAGAGGCGCCAATGATGGCAACCGATTGCGGATTCAAAATTCTTTCAAAGTTAGAAGGTTTGTTCATGCGTGCGTGTCTTTTGCTTGCGTTTATGACGGCTGTTTGTCGCGAGTTTTTGTCGCGAGTGTTTGGCGCGGGTGTTTCCTCACGACGATGATTGCGGGTTGGTCAATCCGCGCCAAAAATTAAGATTCAATCCAGTGTAGGCACAAGAATCTCTGTATGCGACCTGTCATGAAAAATTCATGATTATTTCGACATTTATCGAAATATAATAAAAATATGCAGAAAATCACTGAACAAGATATCACCGACCAAGCTGCGCAAATGCTCGCAGCGATTGGTCACCGTGCACGCCTGCAAATCTTTCGCCATCTGGTTCAGGCTGGCCCCAACGGCATGGCAGCTGGCGATATCGCACGTGCGCTGGACATGGCTCCTTCGTCGCTTAATTTTCATTTGCGGGTGTTGCATAACAATCGCTTGATCAGCTCGCGTACCGAAGGCCGGTTTGTGATCTATGCCGCTCAGTTTGACGCTATGGCTCAGCTGTTGGCGTTTTTGACTGACGATTGCTGTGGCGGTAACCCGTGCCTGCCCAACATGACGCCTGAGCAACTACGGCGGTGTGGCCTCAAGATCCCATAACCGTCAAATTTTCAGCCTCACTGTACTTCGTCATTTCACCCACACGCTGTAACCCTTACTTTCTGGATGACCGTTATGACCAACGAATCTCAGCCCTGGAATGTCTTGTTTTTATGTCGCGCCAATTCGGCACGCAGCCAAATTGCCGAGGTTCTCCTTAACCGCATGGGCGCCGGGCGTTTCAAAGCCTATAGCGCGGGCAGCCACCCAGCGCCGGCTATCCATCCGATGACGTTCGAAGTGCTTAAGGGCATGGACTACCCGCTTGAAAGCTTGCGGCCCAAGGACTGGAGCGAGTTTGGCCAGCCCGATGCGCCCGTGATGGATTTTGTGTTCACGGTCTGTGATGACACCGCAGGCGAAACCTGCCCGACGTGGCCAGGCCAGCCCATGACCGCGCATTGGGGTGTGTCAGACCCAGCGCAGGTTAGCGGCAACGACGCCCTTCAAATGTCAGCCTTTGGTGATGCGTTGCGACAAATACGCCGGCGCCTAGAGATTTTTATTGAGTTGCCCATTGCCAAGCTCGACCGTCTGGCCTTGCAACACGAGGTTAACAAGATTGGGCAGACACAGGCATGAGTGTTTTTGAGCGTTACCTTAGTGTTTGGGTGGTGTTGTGCATGCTGGCTGGCATTGTCTTGGGCAATGTCGCACCTGGCGTGGCGCAGTTTGTAGGTTCCCTGGAGCTTGCCCACGTGAATTTGCCCGTGGGCTTGCTTATTTGGGTCATGATTATCCCGATGCTCATGAAAATCGACTTCTCGAGCATCACCGATGTCTGGCAACAGCGCGCTGGCATTGGTATCACGCTGGTGGTCAATTGGGCGATCAAGCCATTTACCATGGCCGCACTGGGGTGGCTCTTTATTGGCTATGTCTTTAGGCCGTGGCTGCCTGCCGATCAAATCGACAGCTACATCGCCGGGTTGATCCTGCTCGGGGCGGCGCCCTGCACCGCGATGGTGTTTGTCTGGAGTCACCTGTGCAAGGGCAATGCCAATTTCACTATCAGTCAGGTGGCACTTAACGACTTGGTCATGGTGTTTGCGTTTGCGCCTATTGTGGCACTGTTGCTTGGGGTCTCATCCATTCCTGTGCCATGGGCCACCTTATTGCTCTCTGTGCTTGTCTATATCGTTATTCCGTTGGCCATGGCACAGTGGTGGCGCCATCGCCTGTTGCGCCGTGGCCCGCAAGCCTATGCGCAAGCGCTTGAACGTATTGGACCTTTTACGATCATGGCCTTATTGGCAACACTGGTGTTGTTGTTCTCCTTTCAGGGTAAGGCCATTCTCGCGCAGCCCTTGATCATCGGCATTTTGGCTGTGCCTATTCTTTTGCAGGGCCTGTTGATCGCCGCCATCGGATATGCGCTTAATTTGCGTTGTCGCGTGCGTCACGACGTTGCGGGCCCATCGACCATGATTGGCGCATCGAATTTTTTTGAGCTGGCCGTGGCCGTGGCCATCGTCATGTACGGGTTTGACAGCGGTGCGGCTTTGGCCACCGTCGTGGGGGTACTAATTGAAGTGCCGGTGATGTTGTGGCTTGTGCGGATGGTGAATCAGTCTAAGGGTTGGTATGAAAAGCGTATTGAGCAGCCCGACAAGCCAATCCCATAGCACGACTTCCTAGCGTTTGCGCGCCACCAGGTCGACCAAGTCGGACATGCCGCGGTGTCGGTCGCCTTCGTTGAGTTCGGCATCGTATTGTTCAAGCACCTCGATGTCCATGTCGCCAAACGAGTCACGCATGAGCTCTAGCGTGTAAAGGTGTTCGGCAATGCCGGGCCCACCGGTTTTATATTCCAGCTGTTTCAGGCCATAACCTTCGATCATCAGATGGCCACCGGTGCCAGTGGCGCGTTTCATGCCGTCAAAAAGTCTGGCACGCAAATCTGGGTTGGCAAACTGAAAAAAGATTCCAACCACCAGGTCATACTGTTGGGCATCCCAGTCTATTTCGGTGGCATCAAGCGTTTGGATATGCATTTGCACGCCACGTTCATCGGCGAGCTTGCGGGCTTTTTCCGAGGCCGCGGGTGCCGCATCAACTGACCACACCTCGCAGCCTTGTTCGGCTAGCCAGACACCGTTTCGGCCTTCACCATCGGCGAGCGCCAATACGGTCTGGCCTGGTTTGATGCGCGATGCCGCCTGTCGGACCAGAAATTCATTGGGCTCTTTGCCGAACAGGTAATCCTCAGTGGACAGAAATCGCTCATTCCATTTGGAGACGGGTGGTTTCATGGTGTTTCGATACTTCGCTTGATGTCCTGTTGTGTTCTTTAGGCTAGCTTCATCATCCAGTCATGGGGATCAGGGGCACGTCCATATTGGATATCGGTTAGCGATTGGCGCAAGGCCATGGTCAAGGCGCCAGCGGGGGCATCTTCACGACCTGCAGTAAATCCTTTGCCCTTGATGGCGCAAATGGGTGTGATGACAGCGGCTGTGCCGCAGGCGAACGCCTCTGTAATCTCGCCATTGGCCATGCCGGCCTGTACTTCTTCCAGCGTAATTTTGCGCTCTTCGACCACACGGCCATCGTCTTTGGCCAACTGTATGATGCTGTCGCGCGTCACGCCCTCCAAAATGCTGCCCGTGAGCGAAGGCGTAAGAAGTGAGCCATCTTTGCGAACCAGAAACAGGTTCATGCCACCAAGCTCTTCAAGATAGGTGCCTTCGATGGCATCGAGAAACAGCACCTGCGAGCAACCGTTTTGTTGGGCCTCTTGTTGGGGCAATAACGATGCAGAGTAGTTGCCGCCACATTTGGCCGCGCCCGTGCCCCCGCGCGCCGCGCGCGTGTAGTGCTCGGATACCCAGATAGCGACCGGTGCCACACCTTTGGGAAAGTAGGCGCCTGCCGGTGAGGCAATCACATAGTAGGCAGCCTGCTGTGCCGCGCGCACCCCCAAGAATCGCTCATTGGCGATGGTGAAGGGACGCAGGTAAAGGCTCGTCTCAGGCGCTATGGGCACCCAGTCTTTGTCGACTGTTACTAAATGCTTGATCGAAGCTAAAAACTCGGCCTCGGGCAGGGGCGGCAGCGCCAGTCGATTGGCCGAGCGCTGCATGCGTGCCGCGTTGGCTTTCGGGCGAAACGCCCAGACGGATCCATCTGCGTGACGGTAGGCTTTTAGTCCCTCGAAGATCTCCTGGGCATAATGCAATACAGAACAGGCGGGATCTAATGTTAAAGGCCCGTAGGGTTGGACACGTGCGTTGTGCCAGCCTTTGTCGACGCTCCAGTCGATGCCCACCATGTGATCGGTGAAATTAATGCCAAACCCGGGATTGGCAAGGATGCTGGCGCGGTCCGCTTCGCTACGCGGGTTTGAAGAGGTGGAGACTGAGAATTCCAGGCTGGCGTTGGCAGTCATGATTGGATAATTGGAATGAGGTTGGGCTAGCGCCAAAAAGGTTTGCTAAAAGGGTTTCTCAACGCACCTACAGTTGGCAGTCACTTCACTTGACGGCTACCCTGTAAATGAACTAAATCCGGTAAGGATACAACGTAATACAAAATTGTGGTTTCATGCGCCCAACACTGCAAACGCATGACAACCCACAAAACCAACAGGAGGCAGCATGCAAACCGAACCGCAGGGCGCAGGCCAGCCACCCGAACCTGTGGCTGACAGTTTAGGCGTTTATGACTACATCGTCGTAGGGGCGGGCACGGCGGGTTGCTTGCTGGCCAACCGTCTGTCGGCCGATTCGAGCAAGCGGGTTTTGTTGCTCGAAGCCGGTGGCCCAGACAACTATCACTGGATCCACATCCCCGTGGGCTATCTGTATTGCATTGGCAATCCCAGAACCGACTGGCTGTTTAAAACCGAGGCTGACCCCGGACTCAATGGTCGTGCCCTAGGTTACCCCCGCGGCAAGGTCATGGGCGGCTGCTCGTCCATTAACGGCATGATTTATATGCGCGGCCAGCGCCAAGACTACGACGGCTGGCGCGACGCCGGCAACCCCGGATGGGGCTGGGACGATGTACTGCCGGTTTTTAAGTCCATGGAGGACTATCACGCCGGTGCCGACGACTTTCACGGTCAAGGTGGTAACTGGCGCGTGGAGAAGCAACGGCTATCCTGGGAAATTCTTGATGCGTTTCGCGAAGCGGCTGCACAGGCCGGGATTCCCAAGATCGAGGATTTCAACCGCGGTGACAACGAGGGGGCGTCGTATTTTGAGGTCAATCAGCGCGCCGGCTGGCGCTGGAATGCCGTTAAAGCGTTTATCAAGCCCATCAAGCACCGACAAAACCTCACCATTTTGACGCACGCCAGAACCACCAAGCTATTGTTCACGGGCCGGCGTGCCACTGGCGTGGCGTTTGTGCGCCAGAATCAGGCGTTACAGGCCCAAGCTCGGGGCGCAGTGGTGTTGGCAGCCGGCTCAATCGGGTCGGTTCAGATGTTGCAGTCTTCAGGCATTGGCCCAGGGTCGTTGCTGCATGATTTGGGTATCCCCGTGGTTCACGACTTGCCTGGTGTGGGCCGTAATCTGCAAGACCATTTGCAAGTCAGAACCGTGTTTCGTATTCAAAACGCCAAGTCGTTAAACACCATGGCCAATAGCCTGATGGGCAAAGCCAAAATGGGGTTGGAATACCTGTTTAAACGAACCGGGCCGTTGAGCATGGCGCCCTCGCAACTCGGTGTGTTTGCCCGCTCGGGCCCCGAGCACGAACGGGCCAATGTGGAGTACCACGTCCAACCGTTATCGCTAGAGAAGTTTGGCGATCCTTTGCATGACTTCCCAGCCTTTACCGCTTCAGTATGCAACCTCAGGCCAACGTCTCGCGGATTTGTGCAAATCACCTCGCCTGACACGAACGTGGCGCCACGCATTAACTGCTGTTATCTCTCAACCGATGAGGACCGCCGGGTGGCAGCGCAAAGCATTGAACTGACGCGGCGCATTGTGTCGCAATCTGCATTGGCACCGTATCAGCCCGAGGAGATCAAGCCGGGCCCGGACATTACCAGCCCCGAGGCTTTGGCTCAGGCGGCCGGAGACATTGCCACCACGATTTTTCATCCGGTGGGCACCTGCAAGATGGGGCAAGATGAGATGGCTGTGGTTGACTCAAGCCTTCGCGTGCATGGCATGCAGGGGCTCTGGGTGGCGGACGCCTCGGTCATGCCCACGATTACCTCGGGCAACACCAACTCGCCCACGCTTGTGATCGCGCAAAAGGCCGCTGATTCAATTTTGCAGGCGACGGGGTGATGAGACGTTGTACAAGGATGTGACTAGCAAACCCAAGCCTTTGACTGGTGCGAGGCCGATTGCGTAGGGTGAGTATCAGCAGTCATGTCGTTCGCATTGGCACAATGACATTAAGCTGTCATTCGATGTGAAAATTTGCTCTTCAAAGAGGTTTTAGGATGACAGATCAAGACGTACGCTGGCAACAGCGTTTTGCGAATTTCAAAAAAGCTCACGCCCAGCTCAATGATGCATTGGTGTTGATGAAACAGCGCCCATTAAGTGATTTGGAAAGGCAGGGCGTTATCAAGGCTTTTGAGTTTACCTATGAGCTATCTTGGAAACTCCTGCGCGACTATCTTTTATGGCAAGGGGTTAGCCCTATCGCAGGCTCGCGCGATGCCATCCGCGAAGCCTTTAGGTTGAATCTCATCAAGGAAGGTCACGCGTGGATGTCCATGTTGCAAGATGGCAATAAAACGGTGCATATCTACGATGAGTCAACGATCACCAGTATTCTGGAGAACCTGCAGCATCAGTATGCTTTGTTATTCGATAGCCTAAATGAACAATTTGATGGGCTGGTCCACATGGGTGGACAGCCTTTTTCAGGAAACCCATGAATTCGAGATCTGGGCTGAATGATTCAGATATCCAACGGCTTTGTGCCGTATTTCAAAAGCACCCTGAAATCAGTCGTGTACTGCTATACGGCTCAAGGGCGTTGGGCACTTTCAAGCCTGGATCGGATATTGATATCGTCATCGTAGGTGATGTCAGTGAAAAAAAACTGAGTCATTTAGCCAATGAGCTCGATGATTTGCTTTTGCCTTATCTAATCGATATTGCCATTTACGACCGAATCCAAAACCCCGAACTGAAGTCTCATATCGACCGTGTGGGTCTGCCGTTGTTTGAACGATCCTGACGCGCGGATGCCGATCACACCTAAATCGCGTCACCAAAATCAAGGCACAAGGATGTCTATCTTGGTCTGAGCCCGATGAGGACTGGCATGGTGTCAGTGTCGGCCGAAGACATAAACCGGCGCCTATGCGGCTGTGTGCGTCTCCAACAGGCCGGGTAAAAACGCAACATCGTAGAGTGGCACCTGTATAGCCGTCGTGTTGTTGGTTGTTCGGGTTTCACCTGACAAGGCCGATAGCTTGACCGTCTTGGCTGGCCGATAGCGTTCAACGTATGACACAAGCGACCGCGCTCTTGTGCGCGAACCGCTTTTGACTTCCACGGGCACGATCTGACCGAGATGGTCAGTCAATAAAAACTCAACCTCGGCACCAGACGATGTCCAGGCATGAGTGGGTTCCAACCCCAGCACGGCCAGTTCTTGTTGTACAAAGTTCTCGGCCACGAAACCCTTATATGCGTATGCTTGCTGCTGAATTTGCTGGTAGGTGGTGCCTAGCATGTGGTTTAGTAGCCCAACGTCAAATAAAAACAACTTCACGCGCGACGGTTTGCGTAAGGCCACGAGCGGTGCGCGAGGCTGACCCTCAATGGGATAGTTTAGTAACACCAAGCGACACTGGTGCAGCCAGTTGATGGCACTTTCAAAATCAGCGTAACGTGACTTCGGTGGGTAGACGCTTTTGAAGCGAAAGCGTTTGACCGAATCATCGACAACCGACGAGAGCTGAGCTGGTATTTGCTTGAAAACCGCGTCAATCAGTTGCGCATTCGTTTGGCCAGCATATTTGCCAAAGTCTCTTTGGTAGCCTGCAATCAAGTTCGCATGAACGCGATCAACGGCATTGATGCGTTCAAGAATTTGCATCTCATCGATGCTGAACCAAGCCTTAACAGCTGCTGGCATGCCACCCGTGAAGTAATAGTCAATGAGCTGCTGCATCAAAAGCTCGTGCGCGATCTTTGATCGATCTCTTTGCTCGAATGCCAGAACCAGCATGTCCTGTCGACTTGCCATCAAGAACTCATGAAACGACAGTGGCCGTAGGTTGTGCTGTTGAACCTTGCCAACTGGAAATGAGTTCAGTAGACCGATATTCGATCCGCTGGCAACCACAAACGCTTCAGGCATTTGCTCGGCAAAGTATTTCAGCGATGTCAGGGCGCGAGGGCACTCGCCAATCTCGTCCAGGATGAGTAAGTCGGTTTTAGGGTCAAATGACTGGCCGCTTAAAAGTTGCAGATTGGCCAGCAGCTTGGCCGGTGTCAGCGCGCCCTCGAAGGCACCTATAAACTCTGGGCGTTCAAGAAAATCAATATGCAGGTAGCGGCTAAATTGTTGGGCAAACAACTGCGTTAGCAGGTAAGTTTTGCCGGTTTGGCGAGCACCGTCCAGAAGCAACGGCAGGCGTTGTTTGCTGTCTTTCCAGGCGCTAAGTTCTGTGACGAGTTGTCTGCGCATTGGGCGTTTGAAGGTTGGCTAATGTGACGATTTGCTAACGAAATGTCAATTTTACACACTTTTACCCGCATAAAAACGTATGAATCGGACACTTTTATCGGGATAAAAGTGTCAAAAAACAACACTTTTATGGCCCTACGCTAACATCCACCGCCGCACGCGAGGGCATAGCCGATGCGGTTAGCTGGCATGAGCCGGCATTTTCTCCAGTTAAAGCGCCCGGGGCTTAAGTTCAATCGGCTGCTTGAATTCGAACGTGTCGCAATCGACTGGTGTGGCCACACGTTCAAGCACCACAAAGTCCCCGTCTTGTGCGGCGATCAAGCCATGGTGCCAAGTGCCCGCACGTATGGTGATCGCGTGGCTGCCATCAACCCAGAAGGCTCGCAAGGTGTGAAGGTTGGGGGCCTGGTCATTGTCATCCGATAGCGCAACGACCACCACAAAATTGACGCCTGCCAGCGGCACAAAGGTTTGACTGCCTAAGCGATGACGTTCTAGCTCGTGCAGCATGAGCGGCAGTGACTGGCCGCGCGCGCGATACAAAAGGGCGTTGCCCTTGCCTTGCGCTGTGTCAAGCATAAGGGGTTCACTTGTGAACCTAGTGGTCGTGCCGCCATTGATGGGCACACCCTCGCTGGCCATGTCCCCGCCGATGACATCGCCGTATTGGGCGAAAGCCGTGCGCGATAGCGGTTCAACGTAGAGGCTGTGCAAATGGCGACCCTCAGAACAGCAGAATGTATAACCCGTACAGCGCTACAAAAAATACCACCCAGACCGTGGTTAGGCCGATGCTCCAGGTCTGGCCCATGGGACCGCCATTGCCATAGGTTTGCGCCAACGACTGCCACAAGCCTTTTAGCAACGACAGCGAGCCGTTGATGAAGCCACGCCAGCCGCTGCGCACCCCTTCAGCTACTTTATAGACCAGCACGGGCGCGGCCTTGCGATACACCCAGTCCGTATCCACGCTCGTCTTCTTGGAGCCAGCCAGATATTTCAACATCAAGAAAAAGCCCAAGCCGGTAAAGAGCAACAGCTGCAACTCCCAGAACAAGTGGCCCAGTGAGAAGGCGTTGTAGTCCACGGGCTGCTCGGGCAGGAAGTTGTATAGCCAGGTCGGGTAGACACCGATGAAAAAGCAGAAAAACGCCGCAATGCCCATGGCCAGAATCATGTTCCAGGGCGCTTCTTTGGGTTTAAGCCCAGAGTCTTGACCCATGAACACAAAGTACGGCAATTTCAAGCCCGTGCTAATGAAGGTGCCCACCGATGCCATGGTTAACAGCAGCCAGGCAATGGCCATGCGATCAAGCGCAGCAGCTTCCAGAATCATGGTCTTACTGACAAAGCCACTAAAGAGCGGGAATGATGAAATCGACGCAGCCCCGACCATGTACAGCAAGAAGGTAACCGGCATGTACTTGTACAGGCCACCAAGCTCGGTGACTTTGCTGCGTCCGGTCATGTACACCACGGCGCCAGCCCCCATAAAGAGTACGGCTTTGTACAGGATGTGCGTAAACGCATGAGCGGTCGCCCCGTTGATGGCCATGGCCGTGCCCATGCCCACCCCGGCCACCATGTAGCCCACCTGACTGATGATGTGATAAGCCAGCAGTCTGCGGATGTCGTTGACTAGCGCGGCGTAAATCACGCCCCACAACGCCATCACCACGCCCATCCAGATCAGGAACTCGGTGCCGGGAAAGCCACGCAAGAGTGTGTAAACCGCGGTCTTGGTGGTCAGCGCACTTAAGAAGATGGCGCCCGTGATGGTGGCTTCCGGATAGGCATCGGGCAGCCAGGCGTGCAAAGGTGGCACGGCGGCGTTAATTAAAAACCCGATCAGAATCAGATAGACGGCCAGATTGTCAGCAGTCATGGCCTCAAACGCCAGCGAACCGGTGGTGCTGTAAAAGAGCACCACGCCGGCCAATAGCGTGACACCACTGACCGCATGCACCATGAGATAGCGATAGCCTGAGGCATAGGATGTGGCACGCTGACGACGCCAGATCAGCCACACCGAGGCCAGCATCATCATTTCCCAGAACACATAAAGCGTGAGCAAATCCCCGGCAAAGGCCACGCCGGTGGCTGCAGCGGCATAGATCAGTGCTGTGACATGCTGGATGTTGTCTTTTACATGCAGAGAATAAATGGTGGCAATCAGCGTGATCAGGCTAAACACATAGGCAAACACCAACGCCAGTTTGTCTGCACGCCCAGTCACAAAGTCCATGCCGCCAACCGAGAACTGTCCGTAGACGCCGGGTTGCGTTTGAAACACCACGAAAATAAAGGCCAGCGCCAAGGCCACACGATAGCCCTGCTGGACGGTGCCTTTGAGAAAGGGAACAACCAGCGCACCGAGCAGCAAAAAAATACCGGGGTGCAGCCAGAAACCGCTTTCGGTGACCACAGCAGCTGTCTCAGTCATTGGACACCTCGCGCTTGTGAGGGTCACCAATCAGTTCATTCGGTTTGGTTTCATTGTCGTAATAGTCCTCTGGGCGATAGAGCAGTTTGTAGCCCAGGAACTTGGCCACGGCCACCAAGATGATGCAAGACACCAGGCCATAAACCGCACCGGCACCAGGCAACGATTCCCAGAAGAAACGGTCGTAGCCGGCCGGAAAAATAAAGTTGGCAATGACCAGCAAAGCCATGATGGCCAGCATGATACGTTTAATCAGTCGGCCATGATTGACCATGGATTGCAGCAGGCGGGATAACTGATCAACCATGATTAACCCCTTGCGTAAATATCATCTCAATAAGCCCTAACACCGAGGAGGCATAGAAGAACAGCAACACGGTGCCGGTGGCTGTGATCAACAACGGAATCAGACAAAACAGTGGGGCTTCGGCCAAGCCAAACCGGCGCAAACTGGTGTTGTCATGGTCGTGGTCGCCGTGATCGCCGTCATGATGGCCGTCGTCTTTGGGGGGCTTGAGCAAAAAGGCCCGAATCACTGGTGGCAGCAGATAGCCCATGTTTAGCAGCGTGCTCACGAGCAGCACCGCGATCATGATGGCGTGATGAGCCTCAACAGACCCAAGCAACAAATACCACTTGCTCCAGAAGCCGCCAAGCGGTGGTGCACCAATGACCGACAGTGCGCCCAACAAGAAGGCAAAAAAGGTCAAAGGCATTTTGCGGCCCAAGCCGTCCATGTCCGGAATTTCGCTTTTGTGGGCGGCCACATAAATGGCACCGGCACAGAAAAACAGCGTGATCTTGCCAAAGGCATGCATGGCGATATTTAAGCTGCCGCCCATGACCGCGAGTTCACTGGCCAGCATGGCGCCAAGCACAATGTAAGACAGCTGGCTGATGGTGGAGTAAGCCAGACGGGCTTTGAGATTGGTTTTTTGTATGGCGACCACCGAGGCCGACAGCAACGTGAAGGCGGCCACCCACATGATCAGGTCACTGCTCCAGAGGCTTTGCAAATAATCTAGCCCAAAGAGGTAAATGCTGACCTTAAGTACCGTGAACACACCGGCCTTGACCACGGCCACGGCGTGCAGCAGGGCACTGACTGGCGTGGGCGCGACCATGGCTGAGGGCAGCCAGCGGTGAAATGGCATTAATGCGGCTTTGCCAATGCCGTACATGTAAAGAATCAGGAGCACCGCACCGACAGATCGACTGACGTTGTCTTGCAAGATACCGCCAGGCACAAAGTCCAACGTGCCGGCCATGAACCAGGTCACGAGCATCGCAGGCAACATCAGCCCAATGGAGGTGCCAAGCAAAAGGCCAAGATAGGTGCGCGCCCCGCGCTTGGCCTCTTCATTGCCTTTGTGTGCCACCAGCGGATAGGTCGACAGCGACAAAACTTCATAGAAGATGAACAGCGTGAACATGTTCTCGGCAAACGCCACGCCAAGCGCAGCGAAAATGGCAATCGAGAAACACGCAAAAAACCGGGTCTGGTTTTTCTCATGCGCACCGCGCATGTAGCCGATGCCGTAAATCGACGTAATCACCCACAACCCGGAGGCAATCAGACCAAACAACATGCCCAAGGGTTCTACGGCAAATGCCAGTGGCAAGCCAGGCACGATGTCAAACAACCGTATGGATGGCTCTTGTCCGGCAAGCACCAGGGGCAAGATATTCAATACCGTCAGAAACACCAATGCCGCTGAGATCACCATCAGCGTGTCGCGCAGATTGCGATTCGCACCCGCAAGGGCGATCACCAAGGCGCCTACCAATGGGATGGCCAGCGCTGTGAGAATCAGTGTGCTCTCAGTCATGGCGCCACTCCCAACACATGCATGATCTCCATGTCAGCAACTGTCAGCGGTAAAGAGGGATCAATACCAAACCAGATGTTGGCTGCCACCAAGCCCCAGAGCATGATCAAAACAGCCAGTGGCGCTTCTTCGCGCTTGATGTCTTTCAAGTCGCCGTTGGCAGGCGCTTTGAAATAAGCAACTTCCACCACCTTCCAGATGTAGACGACTGCCATGAGCGAGGCGGCCAGAATCAAAATGGTTAACAAAATGCCCAAGCCCGGCTCTTCAAGCACGGCCTGAATCAGGTACCACTTGCTGATGAAACCGGCCGTCAGTGGCACCCCGATCAGAGAAAGCCCGCCAAACACAAATCCCAGCATGGTCAGGGGCATGCGTCGTCCCAACCCCGCGAGCTGATCCAGATGGGTGGTGCCATAGCGCCACATGATGCCGGCCACGGCGACAAATAGAGCGGCTTTCATGAGTGCATGGTTAAAGAAATGCACAATGGCTGCTGTCAGGCCAGCACTGCTTGCGAGCGCGATAGCCAAAACGATGTAACCAATCTGTGCCACTGACGAATAACCCAGCATCCGTTTGAGGTCACGCTCAAAGATGGCCACAGCTGAGCCGACCAGAAAGGCCGCCACGCACAGTGGAATCAGCAGGCTCGACAAGAACTGTGCCTGCTCGCCCAGGTTCGGCAGGAACACCAGAAACTCGTAACGCACCATCACAAACAGGGCGACTTTGGTCGAGCAAGCGGCAAAGAAAATCGCCACTGGCGTTGGGGCAAACTGATAGGTGTTGGGCATCCAGGCGTGCATCGGAAAAAGCGCAGCCTTCAATGCCAACCCCATCACCAGAAAACCCGCCGCAATCTGCACGGGCAAGGTACCGGCAATAGGCGCAAGTCGATCCGAGATGTCAGCTAGATTAAGCGACCCTGTCATCATGTACAGGTAGCCCACACCAATCAGGTAAAAGGTGGCACCGATGGTGCCCGTGACGAGGTACTTGAAGCTTGCCGTCAGCGCCCGGCGGTTCGGGCCGTTGGCCACCACCACGTAAGAGGCCAGTGACGAGATTTCCATGAAAACAAAGATGTTGAATGCGTCGCCCGTCACAGCAATGCCCAACAGGCCGGTCAGTGCCAATAGCCAGCAGGAGTACAGCAGCGATTGGTTGCCCTCGGGCACCTCGGCGTTCATGCTATGGCGGCCAGCGAGCAAAGCCACGAGCGAGGCGCCGCTGATGATCAAGACCATGAGCGCTGAGAAGGGGCTAACCACCAGCCCAATGCCAAATGGCACGGGCCAGTTGCCCAGTGCGTACTCGATGGTGCCGCTGCTGAGCACCTGATTGGCCAGCCCTACAGCAATAAGAAACGTCACCGCACTCGTTGCCGTGGCGGCTAACCAGGGCAGTTGCGAGCGACTTGGCAAAATAGCGAGCAGGGGTGCGATGAACATCGGCACCACAACAACCAGGATGGGCAGTTGTTCCAGTAGTGTCATGCTTGCTCATCCAGTCGGCGTGTATCGGTTTCCTGCACCGAGCCATATTCTTCTCGAATTCGAATGGCGATCGCCAGTCCCAACGCTGTCACGGCAATGCCCACCACAATGGCCGTCAGGATCAGGACTTGCGGCAGCGGGTTGGCATAAAGCTGGTCGGCCGGCGCATCGGGCAAGACAATGGGGCCTGTACCGCCAGCCACCTTGTCCATGGTGATAAACAAGAGAAACACAGCGGCCTGGAAGATACCCAAGGCGATCATGCGTTTGACGTAATTGTCGTTGGTCACCGCCGAATAAAGACCAATGGCCAGCAAGAAAATAAAGACCCAGTAGTTGTAGTGTCCAAGAATCGTCATCACAAGAACCTTTAGGCGCGATAGGTCGGGCGGTTGGCAAAGGCGTTAAAGATCATGACCAACACCGTGGCCACGGTCAGACCCACACCGAACTCAACGAGCAAGATGCCCCAGTATTGCCCTGTCACAGGGTCAGGCAACAGCACGTTGTAGTCCAGAAAGGCGCCGCCCAAGAACATACAGGCGATGCCCACGCCGGTATAGAGGGTTGCGCCCAGCACCGCAAGTTGCAGCATCACCTTGCTCGGCATCGGCCGCCTCAGAGCGATCCGCGCCCGACAAAATCCCGTAAAGCATGATGGCCGCGGCAAACAGTGCGCCCGCAGAGAACCCGCCACCGGGGGTGTATTTGCCATGAAACTGAATGAGCAAACCAAAGAGCAACAGGATGGGAATGATGAGCTTGCCTACCACGCGCAAGATGGCATGGTGCTGCACGCCCCGGATTTTGTTGCCTAGCGCTTGGCCGGAGATTTCGCGCTGGTTTTTAGGTTTAAAGCTAAGCACCGACAACACACCGATGCCCGCTGTCAGGATCACAATGACCTCACCGAGCGTGTCGTAGCCACGAAACGACGCCAGGATGGCCGTGACCATGTTGGGGATATCGATGAACTCCGGGGTTTTCTCGATATACCAGGGGGCGACGTGCTGGTGAACCGGCGCCATGGGATCGCCAAGCACCGGCTGCTCAAAGGTTGCTACGAACAGCACCAGCGACAAGGCGGCCAGGGCCATAACGGGTAACCAGCTTAAGCGCTGTATCACCGTTTCTTTTTCTGCTGTCAGTGCCAAAGCGCCCATAAACAGCACGGTGGATACGCCAGCACCCACCGCCGCTTCGGTTAGCGCCACATCGGCGGCGTCAAGAATAAAGAAGTTTGATGCCATGAGCAGGCTAAAGATGCCAAACCACATGCTCGCGACAAACAGGTTACTTGCCCGGATGGTAGCTACAGAAACCACCGCCACCATGGTTAGCGTGAACAGGCTCAGAATAGTCTCGAGCATCATGATGACGACTCCTGATGCTGCACCGCGTCAGTCTTGTTTTTAAGCAGAGGCTTAGTGCCACCGAGCATGGCCGTGTTGGCTAGCGCATAAGACGACACTGGCGCGGTGAACAACAGAAACAACAGGATGGCGAATAGTTTGAACGTCGCCAATGACCACCCCGACAGCAGCATCAGGCCAGCCAGTACCAGCATCGTTCCTAGCGTCTCGGTCACACTTGCTGCATGCATGCGGGTGTAGAGATCGGGCATACGGATAACACCGATGCCACCGACCAGAACAAAAAAGCCGCCAAGGCCAAGCAGTATCCAAGCCACGATATCAACGACAATCAT
Organism: Burkholderiaceae bacterium; assembly: GCA_965659885.1. Classification (GTDB taxonomy): domain Bacteria; phylum Pseudomonadota; class Gammaproteobacteria; order Burkholderiales; family Burkholderiaceae_B; genus Algicoccus. Next base: position 51,119 of record CBFHXV010000007.1, read on the forward strand.
GGCGCCTTCTCCTGATTGTTGCTTGAGCCTGGCGCTTGGCGAGCCTCACGATTTTGTACAAACTGCAAGATCGCCAGCACACCGATGAAGTTAATCAGGGCATACGCTAGCGCGAGATCTAAAAAATCGGGTCGGCCCATGATCATGGCGACAACAGCCACGAGCAGAACCGTCTTGGTGCCAAACATGTTCATGGCCAAGACCCGGTCGTAGACGCCGGGGCCAAGCAACCCACGCAGGATCGCCAACGCCATGGTCACCACAATCGCAACACCGGCAACAATCAGCATGACGACTCCTCAAAGCCTGGCAGTGCAGCCACTCGGTCGTTCATGTCGCCACTGACCACGCCATCAGCGCCATCTTTGGTCAGCGCATGCACGGTGATGAGTCCATCATCGTCAAGATCCGTGGTCAGCGTACCGGGGGTCAGCGTAATAGAGTTGCCAAACAAGACACGCCCGACCACGCCGGCGCTTTTAGAGCGGGTTTGCACCATGGTGGGGCTAATGGGCATGTCACGCGCCAGAACAATGCGTGTCACCGCGATGCTTGAGACCACGATTTCTTTGACCAGCCACCCCCAGTAACTAAGGACTTTCAGGCCTAGGTGAGATGGCACAGACTCATGATCGATGGTTTCAAGACGGCGCGTTAACCACACCACTAGGATCACAGAAGCCAGTCCTAGCGCAAGCATCAACGGCAAGTACAAGCCTGACCACAGTAGCCAGAGCGCCGCTAGCGTCACGAACAGAACAAGAATGTGCATGCCTGACCCACTCCGTTGCTTGAAATTTCCGGGTAATACTAGCAGTTCATTACTGTTCGCGCCCGATACCCGGGAAAATTGACAGAAATTGCCTGACGATGTGCAGTTGCCGCCACGCAATAGACAAAATCTCTTTCAAGGCGTGAAATTTTGGTGGATTATGGCAGAAAGGTCCCCCGAGGCGGGCATGCCATTTGCTTTTCTATGGACACTTTGAGAAGCGACAAAGTGACAAAGTAAGGATTTGACCCAAGACGAACAAAGGAAAAACCATGTCTAGCCAAGACGCATTTATGACCATGGGCGAAATCGCTCAGGGCCTGAACAGCAAAACCTTTAGCGCAACAGAGATCGCTAGGCTCTATCTCGATCGCATTGAACGCGCCAACCCCAAGTTGCATGCTTACGTGTCGGTCGACCAAGGGCTTGTCATGGCTCAGGCTCACGCCGCTGACGAGCGGCGTGCCCACGGCTTAGCATTAAGCCCATGGGACGGGGTGCCATTTGCTGCCAAAGACCTCTGCGAACTTCAAGGTCACGTGACCACCGCTGGCTCGCAGGCGTGGGTTGATCGGCGCAGCCAGACCAACTGCACGGCACTCATGAAATGTTTGCAAGCTGGCATGGTCATGCTCGGTAAAACCCACATGGTCGAATTTGCGCTGGGCAGTTGGGGCACAAACCCGGTCATGGGCACGCCGCACAATCCCTGGGATCTCGATACGCACAGGGTGCCTGGTGGGTCTTCTAGCGGTTCAGGCGTTGCAGTGGCCGCGGGCCTGGCGCCTGCTGCGATCGGTTCAGACACTGGCGGCTCGGTACGGATTCCAGCGGCGCTTAACGGCATCACCGGCTTAAAAACCACCAGTGGGCTTATCAGCTTGCATGGCGCGGTGGCCCTTTCAAGCACGCTCGATACCATCGGTCCGATGGTGCACAGCGCACAAGATGCGGCGATCTGGACGGCGATCATGGCTGGGCCTGACGCCCAAGACCCCGCCAGTCTTCACCGGCCGGCGTTTGTCTGGCATGAGGACACTGATACGTCGCTGGCCGGGGTCAAGCTCGCGGTGTTGCCGCCCGAGCAATATCCTTGGGCCGTAGATCCCGAGATGCAAAGCGCACTAAATCAGGTATGCGAAGTCCTGCGCAATCAAGGCGCAGTGATCGAAACGCTGGCCTTGCCCTTTGATTTGCACGACTTGATGGTGCGCAATGGGCAGATCATCGCCGCTGAAGCTTATGCTATCCATCAAGCTTACATCGAAGACGAAAGCCTGCCGCTAGGCGAGTTCGTCAGGCAACGCATTGTGGCAGGCAAGGACTTGTCGGCAGCGGCCTACATCGATGCCATTGCTCATCATCGGGCCTCAAGCGCCACATTTGCCCGCCTGATGCAGGGCTTTGCTGCCTTGATCACACCCACGCTGCCCTTTCCTGCCGTGGCGTTGACCGAAGTCGACGAGTCGCAGACACCAATGTCGTCGTTTTGTCGGGCGGGTAACTACTTGACCGCTTGTGGTCTGGCAGTGCCCGCCGGGTTGTCGACCCAAGGCCTGCCGCTTAGCGTGCAATTCATCGGTAAGCCATTTGCTGAAGCCGATGTCCTGCGCTTGGGTTTGAGCCTGCAGTCGGTCACCGACTGGCATCGGCAGCGACCTGATCTCAGTCAGTTGGGGCTGTAACTGTCACGGTTCCTGGCTTAAAAAGCGCTAAAATCGAGGGCTTTGCAGTTTATTTGCACGGCTTTTACTTAAGGATTGAAACGTGCCTATCTACGCCTATCGATGCTCAAATTGTGGGCATGAAGAAGATGTGCTTCAGAAGATGTCTGACTCACCGCTGTCGCAGTGCCCAGCCTGTGGGCAGGCGACTTACGTCAAACAAGTGACCGCTGCCGGGTTCCAATTGAAAGGGTCCGGGTGGTACGTCACGGATTTCCGTGATGGCGGTAAAAAGCCATCAGGCGCGGACAAACCTGCCGACGCCAAGCCTGCTACTGACACGGCCAAGACCACCGATTCTAGTAAGAATGCGAACACAGGCACAAGCTCGACCACAACTTCTGGTAGCACAGCCGCAACGAGCAGCACCGCGACAACGAATTAGCGTGGATGTTGGCCAAGGCTCGCCTCGGTCAACATCCACGTATCACCCTGGACATTCATGCGGGCTTTTAAACGCTATTTGATCGCCGGACTCCTGATCTGGGTTCCATTGGTTATCACCATCTGGGTGATCACGCTGTTGGTGACCACGCTCGAGAGCGTGGTGCCTGAAGCCCTGTCGGCCAAAGCACTGTTTGGCGTTGACATTCCGGGCTTTCGGATGTTGATTGTGCTGCTCGTGTTGATTCTCACGGGCCTGTTTGCTGCTAACTTTTTGGGGCGCAGCCTGGTCGAGCGCTGGGAGCGGCTTATTGGCCGCATCCCGCTGGTTCGCTCGATTTACAAGTCGGTCAAGCAGGTTGGCGACACGGTGCTTGCCCCCAATGGACAGGCCTTTAGACGAGCCGTGCTGGTACAGTTTCCCCATTCCGGCACTTGGACCATCGCTTTGGTCACGGGCAAACCCGGCGTTGAAGTGGCCGCACACCTCGAGGGCGAGCACATCAACGTATATGTGCCAACCACCCCAAATCCCACATCGGGCTATTTTTTGATGGTGGCGGCCAAAGACGTGATTGAACTGGACATGACGGTTGACACCGCACTGAAATACATTGTTTCCATGGGGGTCGTTGCACCCCCAAAGACGCTTGAAGGAGCATGACTGAATGCGCACTTGCTACACCGGCGAAGTTTGCCTTGACCACCTTGACCAGACCGTAACGCTTTTTGGGTGGGTGCATCGGCGCCGCGATCATGGTGGTGTGATCTTTATCGATTTGCGCGACCGTGCGGGTCTGGCCCAGATCGTCTTTGACCCAGACAACCCACCGGCTTTTGAGATTGCCGAACGACTGCGCAATGAGTTTTGTATTCGCATCACGGGCTCGGTGCGTCATCGTCCAGAGGGCACGGTTAACCCGGAGCTTGCCTCTGGCGCCATCGAGATCTTGTGCCGCGAGGTTGAGATCCTGAACCCATCAGTGACGCCACCTTTCCAACTCGACGATGAGAACCTGTCAGAAACAACGCGGTTAACGCATCGTGTTCTGGATTTGCGTCGCAGCCAGATGCAGCAAAATCTGATGCTGCGCTATCGGGTGTCCATGGCCGTGCGGCGCTATCTCGACGAGCAGGGTTTTATCGATATCGAGACACCCATGCTGACCAAGAGCACGCCCGAAGGCGCGCGCGATTACCTCGTGCCCTCGCGCGTGCACGAAGGGGAGTTTTTTGCGTTGCCACAGTCACCGCAGCTCTTTAAGCAGATGCTCATGGTCTCGGGATTTGACCGCTACTACCAAATCACCAAGTGTTTCCGTGACGAAGACTTGCGTGCCGACCGACAGCCGGAATTCACACAGATTGACTGTGAAACCTCATTTTTGGGTGAACAAGAGATCCGGTCCCTCTTTGAGGGCATGGTTCGTCAGGTTTTCCAGTCGGTGCAAGGCGTCGACCTTGCTGACCCCTTCCCCATGATGACCTTTGAAGAGGCCATGCGCCGTTTTGGGTCAGACAAGCCTGATTTGCGTGTCAAGCTTGAATTCACCGATCTCGGTGATGTGATGGCCGATGTCGATTTCAAAGTGTTCGCCCAAGCGGCCACAGCCCAAGGCAGCCGTGTGGTGGCTTTACGCGTGCCTGGCGGCGCAGAACTGTCGCGCAGCGAGATCGATGCCTACACGAAGTATGTCGGCATCTATGGTGCCAAGGGGTTGGCCTGGATCAAGGTCAATGATCTGGCCAAAGGACGTGACGGCCTGCAGTCGCCAATTGTTAAAAACATTCATGATGCTGCGATTAATGAGATGCTGGCACGCACCGGCGCGCAAGACAATGACATCCTCTTCTTCGGTGCAGACCGCGCCAAAGTCGTTAACGACGCCATGGGGGCGTTGCGCTTAAAAATTGGCTACAGCGATTTTGGTCAGGACAAAGGCCTGTTTGAAGCCGGTTGGAAGCCGCTGTGGGTGGTTGATTTCCCGATGTTTGAGTACGACGAAGAGTCCAAGCGCTACGTGGCATTGCACCACCCCTTCACGAGCCCCAAAGACGGCCACGAGGATTATCTGGAGACCGACCCAGGCCGTGCGCTATCGAAGGCCTATGACATGGTGCTCAATGGCTCGGAAATCGGTGGCGGTTCGGTGCGTATTCATCGTGAACAAGTTCAAAGCAAAGTCTTTAGGGCATTGAATATTGACGAGCAAGAGGCGCGCCTGAAGTTTGGCTTCTTGCTTGACGCGTTGCAATACGGTGCGCCGCCACACGGTGGCATCGCCTTTGGACTTGACCGTATTGTGACGATGATGACCGGTGCCGAATCCATCCGTGACGTGATTGCTTTCCCCAAAACACAACGCGCACAGTGTTTGCTCACGCAAGCGCCATCGGCTGTTGATGACAAGCAGTTGCGCGAGCTTCACATCCGGGTCCGTAAAACGGAGGCGGCGGCCAAGCCCACCAGTTAAGGCACATGACCACGCTTAGAGTCGTCAGCTACAACATTCACAAAGGCCGCTCATTAAGTGGCCGCGACTCTCTGCCTGAGCTACGCCTGGGTTTGCATGGCTTGCACGCCGATGTCCTATTTTTGCAAGAGGTTCAGGGCCGCAACCAGCAACGTGCCAATCTCGACGCCCAGCACGAATCGCTCGCTGCGGCTCTGCACATGCAGGCCGCTTATGGTTGCAACGCGATTCGTGAGCACACAGACCATGGCAATGCGCTCTTGTCGCGATTTCCCATTGCCAGTTTTGAGAATGAGGATGTCTCGGACCATGCGCTTGAGCAACGTGGGTTGTTACATGGTGAGATTTTGGTGCAAGACAGACGGGTTCATTGTTTTGTTGTGCACCTCGGTCTATTTGCCGGCAGCCGTATGCGACAGATTGAGCTTATGGCGCAGCGCATTGACCGGCTCGTGGGCCCGGATGAGCCGATCTTGATCGCTGGCGACTTTAATGACTGGCGTAACGAGTTGGCGCCTCTGTTCGTCAAGCAGCTTGGGGTGTACGAGGTGTTCACGCAGGCATCCCAAACATCAGGCAATGTGCCGAGGCTGCGTGATTCGGTCAGACAAATCCGCCAAGTGCTAAGAGGCGAGCAGCCTCTAACAGCTTTGTCGCGCGAGCGGCAATGGCGCCAAAACCAGTTGTCGATGACAGGTGTTGATCACGTACAGCCCCCTCCAAAAACTTTCCCGGCAAAGTTTCCCATGCTGCGTCTAGATCGAATCTATCAGAGGGGTTTTGCGGTCAAGCGCGCGCAAGTGTTGCGCGGCAAGCCCTGGAGTTTGTTGTCTGATCACTCGCCGATTGTGGCCGATCTTGAGATCGCCTAGTGAATCAAGCGCCAGGCGATGTTCGCGGCAATGCCCCACATCATCACAGCTACGAGTCCATCAAGCCAGCGCCACAGGGTTGATTGCCCCAGGCGCTTGCCCAACCACCATGCCAGTCCCCCCAGGGTGACAAACCAGATCACCGAACCGACCATGGCGCCCATGCCGAACCCGGCGCGGGCCTGTTCTTGATAGGCCAGCGATGCGCCACCAATCAAGACAGCGGTGTCTATCCACGCGTGCGGGTTTAACCAGCTAAATGTCAATGCAGCCCCAACCGCCTGGCGTCGAGTCATCGTGTGCTTGGCCAACTGAGCTTGCGTGTGTTCAGCTTGCGGGGTTGTCAGTTGCCGCCAGAAGCGGCGTGCCGCCTGCCAGCCGTAGAGCAATAGCACGCATATGGTGGCGCCAAGCAGCGCACCGTAGAGGCGGTCTGACAACTCACCGAGTTGTGCCAATCCAGCCACGCCAATGGCAATCAACACCATGTCTGCCACGGCACAAACGGCCACGCTTAACCACAAGTGCTGGCGCTGTAAACCTATGCGCAGCAAGTGAGCGTTTTGTGGGCCGATAGCCACGATCAACGACAGGCTTAAGACCAGGCCTGCGGTGAACGGCGCGAAAGGTACTGACACAGGTGTTATCAGGAAATTAAGTGAGTCAAGCATTGCAGCGCAAATTAAAAAACCGGAAGGCACTCAGCTTGCCAAACACAGCAGACTAATTAAACAAAAGTGAATATATTTTTAGTAAATTAAATAAAACTGAATTGATTGTTAGAAATGATTACAGGTGTTGATGCTGGTGTTGATACCGAGTCGATATTGCAATTGGGTGGCCCTAATGATCGAAGATAAACTCACCAAGTCACTCGTGACCGTTGTCAATGAGGGCAGCTTTCAAGGCGCCGCCAAGGTGCTGAATTTGACGCCAGCGGCTATCACACAGCGCATCAAAGCGCTCGAAGCCCAGATTGGTGCGCGCGTGCTGGTGCGTGGCAAGCGCCTGCGCCTCACGCCTCAGGGCCAGGCCATCATGAACTTTCACCACAAGAACGAATTATTGCAAGACGAGCTCTTGCAGGCCTTGAGTCTTGACGCGCACACCTATCATGGCAAAAAGCAATGGCGCACGTTACGTGTTGCGGTCAATGCCGATTCCATCGCCAGCTGGTTTTTGCCGGGTGTGGCCGATACTTTGAAGCAACGCCATCTTTTGCTCGACGTCACGGTCGATGACCAAGACCACACCCATGAGGCCTTGCGCACAGGTGAGGTCATGGGTTGTGTGACAACGCTGGCACAGGCCATGCCGGGTTGTTTGGCTGAATCACTTGGTGTGATGCGCTACGTGGCACTTGCAACTCCTGAACTCATTAAGCGCATGCAAACGCCAGCCTCAAATGTGTCGGTCCATCGGTTATTGTCACAGCCGGCGGTGATCTTCAACCGCAAAGACGCGATTCATGACCGTTACTTGAAAGCGTATTTCAGTCTCGAGTCACCGAGGTATCCAAAGCATTTCGTGCCGGCGCTTGATGCCTTTGAGACTGCCATTGGCTTAGGGTTGGGTTGGGGCTTGGTGCCCGAGGCTCGCTGGGTGAGCCAGAACCTTGATGAGGTCATGTCGGGTTGTTATGTCGACGTGCAGCTTTATTGGCAGCATTGGCAACAAGAGCCGTCGCACGCTGCTGCTTTAACCGAGGCGGTCAAAGCCGCCGCTAAGCGGCATTTACGACAAGCTCAAGCAGGGCAAGAACCCGTCTAGGATTTTGCCCGGCCGTAGTGGTCTTCAAACCGCACGATATCGTCTTCGCCGAGGTAGCTACCTGACTGGACCTCAACGATCTCCAGTGGTTCTTGTCCGGGGTTGGCCAAGCGATGCACTGAGCCCAGCGGAATGTAGGTCGACTGGTTCGGCCCGAGATCAAGCACGTTGTCATCACAAGTGACTTGACCGCGGCCACGCACCACAATCCAGTGTTCAGCCCGGTGATGGTGTTTTTGCAGGCTGATGCTAGCGCCGGGCTTGACCATAATGCGCTTGACTTTAAAGTTTGAGCCCTCGTCAATGCTGTCGTACCAGCCCCAAGGCCGATGAACTTTGCGATGCAATTCGGGCTCTGAGCGCTCGTCTGAAGACAGTGTTTTAACGATCTCTTTGACCCGTTGTGCCTGGTCCTTGTGGCCCACTAAAACCGCATCGGCAGTCTCAATGACCACCAAGTTGTCTACGCCGACCGTGCCCACGAGGCGGTGGCTGGCGTGAATCAGTGAGTTCTTGGTTTCAATCGTGATGGCATCGCCATGCGTGACATTGCCATGGCCGTCTTTTTGTCCGACGTTCCAGACGGCATCCCAGGCACCAAGATCACTCCAGCCCGCATCAAGCTCAACGACATCAATCCCAAACTCGCTGCCTGGGCATTTTTCAATCACCGCGTAGTCAGCCGAGATAGACGGCGAGGAAACAAACGACTGTTCGTCAGGCCGCACAAAGGGCTCATCCAGTGACTTGCCCGTCCAAGACGTTGCAACGCCATGGTAGACGTTTGGCTCAAAGGTCTTGACCGCTTGCAGCCAGACGCTGGCTTTGACCACAAAAAGCCCCGCATTCCAGAGATAGGAGCCCGCCTCTAGATAGGCTTGGGCGGTCTGGGCGTCTGGTTTTTCCGTGAACTGCACAACCGGCGCGCTCGAGGCGCTTGCCGCGCCACTCTGGCGCTGGATGTACCCATAGCCCGTCTCAGCATGTGTGGGGGGCACACCCAGGACCACTAGCGGCCCTTGGGCAGCCTGAACAATCGCTTGTCTTAATGCCTCGGTAAATGCTGGGCGGTTGGTCACCATTTGATCAGCCGGTGAGACGACCATCACGGGGTCATTGCCATTCTCGATGGCGGCCAGTGCAGCTAGCGTGATGGCCGGGGCCGTGTTGCGCCCTTGTGGTTCGAGCAAAAGCTTGAAGGCATCGCTGTGATGGATTTCACGCAATTGCTCGGTCGCTAAAAACCGATGGGCATCATTGGTGACGATCAGTGCTGGGTCGCTTGCCAGATGGGGTCCAGCCAGATCAGCCAAGCGCTGCACTGCCAGTTGAAACAGACTTTCGTTGCCTTCAAGGACCAGAAACTGTTTGGGGTAGCCATTGCGAGAAAGTGGCCACAGGCGGGTGCCAGAGCCGCCACAGAGCACGACTGGCACAAAAGACAGCGGGTTGGATGAGTCAGGCATACAAATCTCGGTGATTCAATTCAAGTCTTCATTATAGAGATGCTTAGGGCATCAACGAAGGCGATACACTGAGCGCTGTGATGGACCCCTGCCTTGTGACACGGTCATGACCGAACGCCGAATCGCTCATCTGGACATGGACGCGTTTTTCGCGTCGGTTG
>CBFHXV010000008.1:0-29756 GCA_965659885.1 Burkholderiaceae bacterium
TGTTCTTGTACATGATGCCTTCGATGTTTAAAACGCGGATTTGGTTTGACGACGACGTTGCAACATGATTACCACTAACAATAACCCAATGGCGGGGATATAGAACACTTGTTTGGGCCATCGTTGGGCTGGCGACAACACGCTGACAACCTCGACGCGGTCATCAAGGTAGAAGTCAAAGCCAGAGAGTTTTTCCTGATAAGGCGTGTTGAACATCGGGTCGTCAAGGAACAGACGCTCACCTTCGGGCAAGAACATCATGCCTTGTTCCTGTAGCCGGTTCGTGTCCGGGTCGCCTTCAGCCACCGTGTGCGACAGGGTCAGCTCCATGGGCTCGCCGGTGGTGAACGAAGGCCCGCGCACCACGAACCGCACCCGCTCGCCGGGCTCGAGACTGTCAACCACTGTCTCTAGGGTCGCAGCCGGTTTACTTTCAAACGGGTCTTGGACCTGGTCAAGCCAAAACCGCGGCACAAAGAGCGTGAAAGCCACGAGCAACAGGGCTGCGCTCTCCCAAAGACGCGAGGGCGCAAGGAAATACCCTTGGGTGGCTGCAGCAAACAACAGCATGGCAAAGGTGGCGACACAGAAGATCCAGACCGCTTGCCCAATGCCAGCCCAGGTGCCCAGGTCAATGCCGTAAAGGATCAGCGTAGGTTCGTAAATAAACAGAAACGGTAGGGCCACGGTGCGCAGGGAATAGAAAAACGCCGTGAAGCCCGTGCGTATCGGGTCGCCACCGGACACAGCCGCCGCCGCAAAACTCGCTAGACCCACAGGCGGCGTGACGTCAGCCATGATCCCGAAATAAAACACAAACAAGTGCGCTGCGATCAGCGGCACGATGAGCCCCTCTTGCGCGCCCAGCGTGACCACCACCGAGGCCATGAGTGAAGACACCACGATGTAGTTGGCCGTCGTGGGCAAGCCCATGCCCAGGATGAGCGAGAATAGGCCAATTAACAGCAGCATCAGCATCAGGTGGCCAGCCGCTAGCGTGTCAACCAGATCTGCGAGTTCGGTGCCAATGGGCGTGCGGGTGACCGTGGCCACGATGATGCCAGCAGCGGCTGTGGCCACGCCAATGCCAATCATGTTGCGTGCGCCAGCGATCATGCCTTGCACAAAGTCGTCTCCGCCTTGCTTGAAAGCGCTGCTGACGCTTTGCCGGCGAAACCACGCCTTGATGGGCTTTTGCGTGAGGATGATAAACAGCATCACCGCCACGGCATAAAAGGCCGATTTGGCTGGCGATTGCATCTCCACCATCAAAAACCAGACCAGCACCACGATGGGCAGCAGAAAATGCAAGCCCGTGGGAAACACTTCGCCCATGGTGGGTAGTTTGGCTTCACCGTTAAGTGTTTGTTCGGCTGACAAGTCATCGCGCTTGGATGCGATTTTTAAGGTGGCGAGGTAAATGGCGCCCACAATGAGCAACACAATCGGGTCGGCAATGGCGGGTGCGACGGCCTGTAGGCCACGAACCCCGTAGATGACACCCGTGAACACCACACCTGTGACGACAAAGCCAATCATCACCTTTAGCAGCATGCTGGCCAGGCTTTTAGCGGGACCGAGTGCTGGCATGTCTTGCTTGAGCGCTTCCAGATGCACGATATAAATCAGCGCAATGTAGGAGATGATGGCCGGAATGAACGCGTGTTTGATGACTTCGACGTAGGAAATCCCGACAAACTCCACCATCAGAAAGGCCGCAGCGCCCATGACCGGGGGCATGATCTGGCCGTTGACTGAACTGGCCACTTCCACAGCACCGGCTTTCTCGGCGGTAAAGCCCACTTTGCGCATGAGCGGAATCGTAAACGTGCCGGTGGTCACCACGTTGGCAATGGACGATCCTGAGATCAGCCCGGTCATGCCCGAGCCAACCACGGCTGCTTTGGCCGGCCCGCCGCGCAAGCTGCCCAAGCCGGCAAAGGCCAGCTGAATAAAGTAGTTGCCCGCGCCTGCCTTATCGAGCATGGAGCCAAACAGCACGAATAAAAACACAAACGTGGTGGAGACCCCGAGCGGGATGCCAAATACGCCACCAGTGTCTAGCCACTGTGCATTGACAATGGCGCTAAATGAAATGCCACTGTGGGCGATGATGTCAGGAATCAGCCAACCTGTGCCCATGTAGGCATACAGCAAAAAAACCGTGGCCACGATGGTCAAGGCCGGCCCAAGTGCACGTCGTGAGGCTTCAAGCAACAACACAATGCCGATGGCACCCACCACAATCTGGTCCGGTTGTGGCAGGCCCGAACGGGCCGTGTCGACCAGTTCGCGGTAAAAGAAAAACACATAAAACGCCGTGCCTGAGCCCACGATGGCCAGCACCCAGTCCAGCACTGGAATCCGATCACGCGGCGACGATTTGAAAGCTGGATAGGCTAAAAATGCCAGCAGCATCGCAAAGCCCAGATGCACGGGGCGCGTCTGCGCGGCGTTAAGCACGGGCAGATACTCGGCAAACCACATCTGTGGCTGGGCAATCCAGAGCTGAAACACGGACCACAAAAACGCGATGGCCGCGATCAGCAACGCAATGTTTCGGTTTCGTGGAGAACGGCCACCACTGTCGGTGCTGGCAACCAGTTCCTGAAGTTCGTCTTCGTTGAACTGGCGAGGGGATTTAGTCGAGCTTGTCATTCGAGACTGTAGGGCGGTTGCAAGGGCGGAAACAAAAGACCGCGAATCATACTACTTTCGCCCGAGTGACTCGCCCGCAGCGCGGGCGAGTCCGTGCCAGGTCTTAGTTCAAGAGACCGGCTTCACGGTAGTACTTCTCGGCACCAGGGTGCAAGGGAGCAGACAAACCGTCTTGCGCCATTTGCTTGGGGTCGAGATTGGCAAAGGCCGGGTGCAGCGAACGGAACTGGTCCATGTTCTCAAACACCGACTTGGTCAGTGTGTAAACCACCTCATCAGGCACATCAGCACTTGTCACGAGCGTGGCACCGACACCAAAGGTCTGGGTGTCGTTGTCGCTGCCGCGATACATGCCGCCAGGGATGGTGGCCACGCGATAAAAGGGCTTGTCAGCCACGAGTTGTTCAACCGCATCGTTATCCACGGTCACCAGCACTGAATCGCAAGCGGTCGTGGCTTCCTTGATCGAGCCATTGGGGTGGCCCACGGTGTAGATCATGGCATCGATGTTGTTGTCGCAAAGCGCTTGAGACTGTTCGTTGGCTTGCAGCTCAGATACCAGCGAGAAGTCATCCATGGTCCAGCCCATCTGGTCCATCAATACTTCCATGGTGGCGCGCTGACCTGAACCAGGGTTGCCCACGTTCACGCGCTTGCCCTTGAGGTCTTCGAAGGTCTCGATGCCAGCGTCAGCACGTGCCACCACGGTGAAAGGCTCAGGGTGAATCGAGAAGACTGAACGCAGATCGGGGTTTGCGCCTTGGTCCTTGAACTTGTCTTGCCCGTTGTAGGCGTTGAACTGCACATCGGACTGAGCCACGCCAAACTCGAGCTCGCCGTTGCGAACGGCGTTGACGTTAAAGACCGAACCGCCAGTGGACTCAGCACCGCAACGGATGCCGTGCTCGCCGCGGGTGCGGGCCATCATGCGGCAAATCGCGCCACCCGTGGGGTAGTAAACGCCGGTCACGCCACCGGTGCCGATGGTGATAAAGGTCGGTTGCTGCGCCTGCGCCGTGGGCACGGCCGTCATGCCGATGGCCGCACCGAGAGCCAGGGCGCTTGCAGTTGCCAGTAATTTCATTGCGTTTCTCCTGTGTTGGAATGAACAAAAGACGGGCACGCCGATTAAGGCTTACCAAGGTCTCTGTCGGCGTCGCTTGATGTAACTATGCCGAACGATGAACCTGTCTTTATGCTGACAAGTATATGTCCGAATTTTGAAGACGCAAAAAAATCTTGTAAAGCTTTAGGCCTGTTGTCCGACATTTTGTTGTTGATGCCGGCGCAAACCTGATCTGAGTCAATTTGAGTGGCGCAAACAAAGGGTTTACGCGCATTGGCTCAAAGCGCTGTGCCGTGGCCGTGGCGTCCGATTTCGCCGAGCAGTTCGGGGTTTTGTTTCAGGTTGAGCCGGCTCCAGCGCATGATCAGCGCCATGAGCGCGGCCACGATCAACCCAAAAATCACGATGATGAGGTTAATCGGCAAGTCAAGCCACAGCATGAAGGCATACATGCCCAGCATCAGCAAGATGTTGAGCTGCTCATTGAAGTTCTGCACGGCAATGGAGTGGCCAGCCGATAGCAGTAAATGGCCACGGTGCTGCAAAAGCGCATTCATGGGCACCACAAAGTAGCCTGACAGCCCGCCGATGACCAGCAGCAAACTGTAGACCTCCCACTTGTCGGTCACCAGCGGCATGAACAAGACCACCAGGCCCATGACAATACCCATAGGCAAAACGCCAAGCGCTTTGGGCAAGGGCACCCGGCTGGCATACACCGCCCCAAAAATCGTGCCAAATGCTGTGACCCCCATGAGGATGGACGCCTGATCAAGCCGATAGCCCAAATGGCTTTTACCCCACTCGATCACAATCAGCTGCAAGGTCGCGCCAGCCCCCCAGAACAAGGTTGTGACCGCCAGCGAAATCTGGCCTAACTTGTCCTTCCACAAGATGCGCACGTAGCCGGCAAAGGCACGCACTAAGCGAGCTGGATTGGTGTGTTGCTTGGGGTATTGGATGTTGGTCTTGGGAATCAGCAAGTTACAGGCCGCGGCTGCGGCATACACGAATGCAATACAGAGAATCGCAGCCTCAGCCGGCGTATGAACCACACTGCCCAACCAAGCGTGCGACAGCAACCAGCCCGAGACCGTCGGTGAAATGAGTAAACCACCGAGCACCGTGCCCAAAATAATAGACAGTACGGTTAGCCCCTCGATCCAGCTGTTGCCCTTGACCAGATCCAGTGGCGGCAACATCTCCGTGACAATGCCATATTTGGCTGGCGAGTAGGCGGCTGCACCGACACCGACCAAAGCAAAAGCGCCAATCACGAGATAGCTTGAGTGCGTGTCGTTAAGCCCAAATACCCAGTACCAGAACATGAGTAGGCACCCGGCAATTTTTAGGGCATTGGTGGCAAACATCACCCGCCCTTTGGGAAAGGAGTCGGCAAACGCACCCACAAAAGCTGCCAGCAAGACGTAAGTGGCGGCAAACCACCACTTCATCATGGGAGCCATCCAGTCCGGGCTTTGGAGTTGCTGCAAAAGGGCAATGGCAGCGATAAACAACGCATTGTCCGCTAGCGATGACAATGCTTGTGCTGCCATCACCAGATAAAACCCTCTGCTCACCGATTTCTCCGCCTAGACCCGGGCTGAAGTATAGCCGCAAGCCCATGGCCGTGTGCGGTATCATTGCCCGATAACGACAAGCTGATCCTTTTACGACTGTGCACCTAACCCACATCAAACTCGCCGGTTTCAAATCCTTTGTTGATCCCACCGTGATCCCGACACCAAGCCAGCTCGTTGGCGTGGTCGGTCCCAATGGTTGCGGCAAGTCCAACATCATCGACGCGGTGCGCTGGGTCATGGGCGAAACCCGCGCCACGGAACTGCGTGGTGAGTCCATGCAGGACGTGATCTTTAGTGGTTCTGGCGATCGGCGCCCGTCTGGTCGGGCCTCGGTGGAGCTGGTGTTTGACAACAGCGCCGGGCGTGCCGCCGGCCAATGGAGCACCTTTAGCGAAATCTCGGTGCGGCGCGTGCTCACGCGCGATGGCACGAGTTCTTACTACGTCAATAACCAGCAGGTCCGTCGTCGCGACGTGCACGACATCTTTCTGGGCACGGGCTTGGGCGCTAAAGGCTACGCCATCATCGGCCAGGGCATGATTAGCCGCTTGATTGAAGCGCGCCCCGAAGAGTTGCGGGTCTATCTGGAAGAGGCTGCCGGTGTGTCGCGCTACAAAGAGCGTCGGCGTGAAACAGAAAACCGTTTGCACGACACGCGCGAGAACTTGACACGTGTTGAAGACATCCTGCGTGAGCTAAACACCCAACTGGAAAAGCTCGAGCAGCAGGCCGTGGTCGCAGGCAAATACCGAGGCTTGCAAGAGGAAGGGCAATTAAAGCAGCACGCCTTGTGGTTTTTACGTGAGCAAGCCGCGCATGAAGAAAAAGCCCGGTTGGCCCAAAAAACCGAGCAAGCCGAACAGGCGCTTGAAGAAGCGATTGCACGGCTGCGCCAGTCCGAAGCAGACCTTGAAAGCCGTCGCCAGGCGCATTACGCGGCCAGTGACAGCGTGCACCAAGCACAGGGACGTTTGTTTGAAGCCAATGCCAAGGTCAGTAGCCTTGAGGCCGAGATTCGCCACATTGTGGACGCTCGCCAGCGTATCGAATCTCGCCAGGCGCAGCTCAGTTCCCAAACGGGTGAGTGGCAAGCGCAGATTGAGCACTGCACCGCCCAGATCGAGCTCGAGCGCGAGGCACTAGAGGCACAGGCCGCGCAGCTTGAGCAAATGCAACTTGATGCGCAAGCCGTGCAAGCGCAACTGCCCGACATGGAGCAGCGGGTGCGCGATGCCGCTGCCCATCGCGAACAAGCCAGAAGCGCACTGGCCAAGGTCGAGCAAGAGCTCGCACTCGTGGCCCAGCGCCGCGGCGATGCCGAGCGTCAGCTGCAAGCCCTGGCTCAGCGCCGTGAGCGACTGCAGCAAGAAAGACGGGATGCGGCTGTGCCTGACAAAGAGGCACTGGCGCGCTTGCAAGGTGACAAACAGGCCGCTGACCAGTTGCTTGAAGAGGCGCAAGCGGCTTTGGCTGAGCTTGAAGCGGCTTTGCCCGAGGCTGACCAGGCCCGTGCGCAAGCACGCGACAAGGTGCAGCAAGAAGACAGCAAACTGTCCAGTCTCGAAGCCCGCTTGCAAGCCCTGGTGGCGCTGCAAGAGGATGTGCAGAAGTCAGGCACACTTGAGCCCTGGCTGGCGGGCCATGAGCTAGCCACCTTGCCGCGCCTTTGGCAAAAGCTACAAATCCAGTCCGGCTGGGAGTCGGCCTTGGAGGCGGTGCTCAATGAGCGTATGGTGGGCGTGGAAGTCAGCAACTTGAGCTGGACGCAGGCCTTTGCCAATGACGCGCCGCCAGCGCGCCTGGCGTTTTATCAAATGCCGACACCGGCGGCCTCGGGCAGCGAAAGCGCGGGCTTAAAGCCGCTACTGTCACTGGTGCAAACCTCGGATCCGGCGTTGCGCACGCTATTGCAGCAGTGGCTGGGCCATGTGTATGTCGCTGACAGTCTGTCTGAAGCCATTGAGCGGCGAGACCAGCTGCCCGCTGGCGGGATGTGGGCGGTGCGCCAGGGCCATCTCGTCGATGCCTCTAGCGTGCGCTTTTATGCGCCCGATTCCGAGCAGGCCGGCATGCTGGCCAGACAACAGGAAATTGAGAACCTGCAGCGCGAGATTCGTGCGCAGCAGATGATCACCGATGAGGCCCGCACAGGCGCGGCACGCGCAGAGGTCGCCTGGCAGCAATCCAGCGAAGCGGTGGTGCCCGCACGCCAGCGTACCGGCGAGCTCACACGACGCGCACACGACTTGCAACTGTCGGTAGCGCAACTGCAGCAAGAAACCGAGCAGCGTCAAGAGCGTTCTGCACGTCTTGATGAGGACTTGGCTGACCTGACCATGCAAATTGAGACGCTGGCCGCCGATCGCGATGCCGCCGAGACGCGGTTTGGCGAACTCGATGAGCAGTTGGCTGAGCAACAATCGGCTTATGCCGAGCTCGAAATGCAAGGCGAAGCGCTAGCCAGTGAGGCTGAAACCGTGCGCCAGCAAGTGCGCGACCGCGAACGCGCCGAGCAAGAGGGCCTGTTTGCCGAGCGCGGCACCCGCGCACGTATCGCCGAGCTTGAACGTAATCTGCAGCTGGCAACCGAGCAGCAAGCCCGTGGTGCCAAGGAAGCCGAGTCACTTGTCGAAGAATTAAAGGCGCTCGATGCCGCCACCCCAGAAAACGGCTTGCAAGAGGCGTTAGAAGTGCGTGCCGAGCACGAAGAGACACTGGGGCGCTTGCGCGTGGAGATGGACACGTTGGCTGCGCAGTTGCGCGAGGCCGACGAGGCTCGGCTCACGCTCGAGCGCTCGATTGAGCCGCAACGCGAAGCCATCACGCAGTTGCAGTTGCAAGACCAGGCTGCGCGCTTGTCTGCCGAACAATTTGCCGAGCAGCTCGATGAGCATGAGGTTGACCGCGAGGCGTTAAAGGCCAGGATTGCCCAAGAGGTTGCCAAAGCCGCCCAAGCGCAACCGGACAGCGACAGCGATACCCCCAGCGAAAGCTCAACCGACAGCTCAACCGACAGTCAAAACAACCATCAAAGCAACCATCAAAACAGCCAATGGAACCGCATCGGTTGGCTGCAAAGCGAGGTGCAACGCATTAATCGTCAGATCGACTCGCTCGGCGCGGTGAACTTGGCCGCGCTTGAGGAATTGACCACCTCGCGCGAAAGAAAAACGTTTCTGGAGTCGCAATACACCGACTTGCAAAGCGCCATTGAGACGCTTGAAGACGCCATTGCCAAGATCGACCGCGAAACGCGTGATCTGTTGCAGTCGACGTTCAATGAGGTCAACGGGCATTTCGGGGAGTTGTTTCCCAAGCTGTTTGGCGGTGGCGAGGCCAAACTGGTCATGACCGGCGAGGAGATTCTGGATGCTGGTGTTCAGGTCATGGCGCAGCCACCAGGCAAGCGCAATTCGACGATTCACCTGTTGTCTGGGGGCGAGAAAGCGCTCACGGCCACGGCGTTGGTCTTTGCACTGTTTAAACTGAATCCAGCGCCGTTTTGTTTGCTTGATGAGGTTGATGCGCCGCTTGACGATGCCAACACCGAGCGCTACGCCAACCTGGTCAGTGGCATGAGCGACCAAACCCAGTTTCTGTTTATTTCACACAACAAGATTGCGATGCAAATGGCCAAGCATTTGATCGGTGTGACGATGCAAGAGCAAGGCGTCTCGCGTATTGTGGCTGTTGACATTGATTCGGCATTGCAGTTGGCCGCCGAAGCTGCCTGAGACGTCGGGGCGGCGGGGATCTGACAAATGAGGAGCAGTAACGCATGAGTGAGTTGCAAATCAGCTTGATCGCGCTAGGCGTGCTAATCATTTTGGCGATTGTGGGCTTTAACTGGTGGCAAGACCGGCGCGCGCGCCGCAAAATGCAAGACAGTTTGCCCGACGTCAGCGAAGATGCCCTGTTCAGTGACAGTCAAGATGACCAGGGCGAAGACAGGCAGCGGCGTGAGCCCGGTTTGGGCAGCTTGGGCCTGAAGTCCGGGCAAGATGGCACCGATGGCAAGGGCGATGATGCTGTGCCTGGCCCGGTTGCTGAAGCGGATTCCATGACCGAAGCCGTCATTGAACTGCATTTGTCGCAGCCGCTCACCGGTAGCGAATTGGCCGCGCATTTGCGTGACGGGCTGCAAGCGGGCCGCCGTGACGTACGGGTGCTGTTGCAAGACGAGCAGGGCCACATTTCTAATCAAATCGCTGCCAATCAGTCCTATACCGCCTTGCAACTGGCGGTAGCACTTGCCAATCGGTCCGGGCCATTGACAGCCATTGAGTGGTCACAGATCTGGGGCAAGGCACAGACGCTGGCGGACAAACTTGAGGCCGCGGTTGATGGCCCCGAACAGGTGGATGTGCTGGGCCGAGCCGATGAGCTTGACAGTACCTGCGCCACACTTGATGCGCAGGTGACATTGACATTGGTGTTGCGCGAACGCCGGGCCGTGGATGACTTTGTGGGCAGCGCCACGGCCATGGGGTTTGTCGACCGTGCCACACATCTGGCCTGGATGGGCGATCACGGGCTGGAGTGTTTTACGCTGTTTCGTGCCGACAATCAGCCGTTGAATCAGGCTGGCAGCCATGTTGAGCAGCTCACGTTGCTGCTCGACGTGCCGCGCAGCCCAGCCAATCCGGTGAGCTTTGCGCGCATGATGGAAGTGGGCCAGGAACTTGGCCGTCGTGTGGGTGGCGACATCGTCGATGACCAGGGCAAGCCATTGGCCCCGGGTGCCGATGTGGCCATTGACCAGCAGCTTCAAGCCCTTTGCGGCCAGCTAGAAGCAGCTGGCTTAACGCCAGGCAGCGAGCGCGCACGTCGGGTTTTTTCTGGATAAGTTGCGCATGGCCAGCACTCCCCAAGACGTGCAAGAGCGCGCGCAAGCCTTAAGCGAGCTGTTGCAGCAACACAATCACGCCTATTACGTGCTTGATGCGCCCACCGTATCAGATGCCGAGTTCGATGCCCTGATGCGCGAGCTGCAGGCACTCGAAGATCAATACCCTGAGTTGCGCACCCCGGACTCGCCCACGCAGCGCGTGGGCGGCCAAGCGCTTGAGGCGTTTGAGTCGGTACGTCACGCGGTGCCCATGCTCTCACTTGGCAACGCCTTTGACGATGAAGAGGTCAGCGCCTTTGATCAGCGGGTGAGCCAAGCGTTACGACAAGCCGGACAACTTGAAGGCTCAGTGCCATACTTTTGTGAGCTCAAGCTCGATGGACTGGCGCTCAGTTTGCGTTATGAGAATGGGGTTTTGGTGCAGGCAGCCACGCGCGGCGATGGTCAAACCGGTGAGGACGTCACGCACAACGTGCGCACCATTGGCTGTATCCCGTTAAAACTCAAGCAAACGCCAGACACACCCGCTATCGCGGCTATCCCCGATATTTTGGAGGTGCGTGGCGAGGTGTTCATGGACCATGCGGATTTTGAGGCGCTCAACAAACGCCAGGCAGCCAAGGGCGAAAAAGTGTTTGTGAACCCACGCAATGCCGCAGCCGGCAGCCTGCGTCAACTCGACTCAAAAATCACCGCTACACGGCCTTTGCGCTTTTTTGCCTACGGCTGGGGCGAGGTCAGTGCCTCGTTGCCTAACACCCACGCCGAGATGCTGGACTGGATTGCCTCACTGGGACTGCCCGTCAATGTCAGCGAGCACCAGCTGGTCTCGGGTGTGGATGGTTTGCTTGCGTTTTACCGGCAGGTCAACGACAAGCGACCCGATCTCGCCTATGACATTGATGGGGTGGTTTATAAGGTCAACAGTCTGGCCGCACAAAAAACCCTGGGCTATGTGGCGCGTGCGCCCCGGTTTGCCTTGGCACACAAGTTTGCTGCTGAACAAGCGCAAACCCGGTTGCTTGGCATTGATTTGCAGGTGGGTCGCACCGGCGCCATCACCCCTGTGGCACGTCTGGCACCGGTGTTTGTCGGCGGGGTCACGGTCACGAACGCCACCTTGCACAACGAAGACGAAATCCGTCGCAAAGATGTGCGCATTGGCGACACGGTTGTGGTGCGCCGAGCCGGCGACGTTATTCCAGAGGTCTTGGCGCCGGTGCTGGACAAACGTCCCGATGACGCCACATTGTTTCAGATGGTCTCGCAATGTCCGGTTTGTGGCAGTGCCATTGAACGCCCCGAGGGCGAAGCCGTGGCGCGTTGCACCGGTGGTCTGGTGTGTGGCGCGCAACGCAAGCAAAGCCTGATACATGCGGCCTCGCGCAAGGCGCTAGACATTGATGGCTTAGGCGACAAGCTGATTGAACAACTCGTTGACCGGGGCCGTGTGCACAATCTGGCTGATCTGTTTGGCTTGAATGCCACGGAGCTGGCTGGTTACGACCGTATGGGACAAAAGTCGGCCGAGAACGTGATTAAAGCCATTGATGCAGCGCGTACGCCTGACTTGCAGCGTCTGATTTATGCGCTTGGCATTCGTCATGTGGGTGAGACCACCGCGCGTGACTTGGCCAAGCATTTCAAGTCTATGGATGCCTTGATGGCAGCTGACGAAGAGGCCTTGCTGGTGGTGCCCGATGTCGGGCCCGTGGTGGCGGCCTCGATTGCGCATTTTTTTGCGGAACCGCACAACCGTGAGGTGGTGGACGCTTTGCTTAAAGCCGGTGTCACACCGC
Organism: Burkholderiaceae bacterium; assembly: GCA_965659885.1. Classification (GTDB taxonomy): domain Bacteria; phylum Pseudomonadota; class Gammaproteobacteria; order Burkholderiales; family Burkholderiaceae_B; genus Algicoccus. Next base: position 11,956 of record CBFHXV010000008.1, read on the forward strand.
AGGTACCTGAGGAGCCCACAGGCGGTGCCGTTGACCTGTCCGGCCAGACTTTTGTCTTGACGGGCACGCTGCCCAACTGGACACGCGAACAGGCTTCTGCTGCCATTATGGCGGTCGGCGGCAAGGTCAGTGGCTCTGTGTCTAAAAAGACGGGCTATGTGGTGGCAGGCGAAGAGGCCGGCAGTAAACTGGAAAAAGCTCAGGCGCTAGGCGTGAAGATCCTCGATGAGGCTGGATTGCGTGCGTTGCTTGGCGAGTCGGACTGAGCTGTTCTGCCTAGTGATTTTTTGGTTGGGGTCTGTTTGGGCGAACCGCTGGGTTGAAATGAATCACCTGAAACAAACCAACTGAAGCAAACCGCCTGAAACAAACATGGCGGTCGTGCCCGGTGTCACGACCGCCATGTCTTTAAGCAAACGATCAGGCTTAGTTCATCTCGATGTCAGCTTCGCTTCTGAGCTTTTGCTGGAACTGAACAAGCTCTTGCTGGCGCATCATTTCCTCAAGCTGTGTGCGCACTTCCTCAAACGGCGGGAAGGCGACTGGACGCTCATCAACGACCTCGATGACATGCCAGCCAAACTGCGTTTGCACTGGCGTATCGGTCATTTTACCCTTGGGTGTGTTTCTGACAGCGTCGGCAAACGGCGCGACATAGTTGTCAACCGATGCCCACCCGAGACTGCCGCCTTGGGCGGCACTACCAGGGTCTTTGGATTGGGCCTTGGCCAACGCTTCAAACGACGCTGAACCCGATTTGAGTTGCTCAGTGATGTCGTTGGCCGTGGCTTCATCTTCGACCAGAATATGGCGCACGTTGTACTCGAGCACCTCACCTTGTTCTTGCTTGAGCTTGTCGTACTCGGCTTTGACCTTGGCCTCGGTGACTGGATTTTTCTCCAGATGGTCAGCCATCAGTGCACGCACCAAGATGCCTTGGCGTGCGAGCTCAAGCTCGGTCTTCACGGCCGGATCCTGAGTGATACCGGCTTTTTCAGCGGCTTGGACCATGACCAGACGGTTGATCATTTCCTCTTTGACCTGCTCGCGCAGCTGCTCACTGTCAGGCGCACCCTGCGTGCCAAGCAATTCTACAAACTGGTCATAGGCTTGTTGCGTAATGGGCTGACCATTAACCGTGGCGATGTTCTGGGCATAGACAGGCGCGGCCAAGGTGGCAGCAGCGATCAACATGGCAAAACGTTTCATGTAATTCCTTTTTTAAGGGGTGGATGTTTGCAGAGCCAGTGCGTGTATGGGAAATGGCATCAGGTCTTGAACTAAATCGTACACCAGCCGGTGTTGGGCGACTTTGCCCTTGCCGGCAAAGCAGTCGGCCTCGATCCATACCCGAAAGTGACTGGCACCGCCCTGACTGCCGGCGTGGCCGGCGTGTAGGTGCGATTCATCGTCAATTTCCAGCATGGCCGGTTCAAGCTGCATCAGGCGCTCACGCAACAGGGTCTCATGTGGGTTTGTCATCAGGTGGCACCTTTGGTTCCGTTTCGTCGGCAATCATGTGTTTGCTCAGCCACAATGACTGGGCAATCACAAACACGATCAACAGGCCCATTAGGCCAAATACCTTGAAGTTAACCCAGGCCGACTCGCTGAAATAGCCTGAGAACGCCACAAACAGATTAAGTGCGCCGGCGAACATAAAAAAGCCCGCCCAACTGAAGCTCAGGCCATTCCAGCCCGGCTCGGTCAGGGAGACTTTGCTGCCGAGCAACTTTTGTAGGAGGTTTTTGCCCCAGATAAGCTGACTAGCCAGCAAGATGCCACCAAAGAGCCAATACAGCACGGTGGGCTTCCACTTGATAAAGGCCTCGTTTTGCAGCCAAAGGGTGGCGCCACCGAAGACAACAATGACCACCAGATTGATCCAGTGCATGGACTCAATCTTTTGGCCGGTCAGGCGAATATAGGCAATCTGTCCCACAGCCGCGACCATGGCCACGCCCGTGGCGACATAAATATCGGCAAACCGGTACGCCACAAAAAACAGCAGTAACGGGAATAAATCAAACAGGAATTTTTTCATTCGAGGTTTTCCAGCGGCTCAAACGTCAGCGACAGCGAATTGATGCAGTAGCGTAACCCGGTCGGCGGTGGGCCGTCAGGAAACACGTGCCCCAGATGAGCGTCACAGACATTGCACAACACCTCGGTGCGCACCATGCCGTGGCTGTGGTCAGCCTCTTCGCGCACGTTGTCTGGGTTGATGGGCTCGAAATAGCTCGGCCAACCGCAGCCAGCGTCAAACTTGGTGTCTGATGCAAACAACGGGGTCTGGCAACAGACGCAGCGGTAAATGCCCTGGGCGCGGTGATCCCAAAACTCACCCGTAAAGGCCCGCTCAGTGCCTTTTTGGCGGGTAACATAGTAGCGCTCGGGTGTTAACATCTCGCGCCATTGCTCGTCGGATTTTTGAACCTTGTCCATGGATATCTTGAGGTAAAGCCTGTGGTTGGAACTGACTGGTTTGCTCAAACCAATCCCGGTCTAACTCGAATACATCTGGCTCGGGTGCGCCCGTCATGTTAATCGAGTTTAAAGACGTCTGGCTCGAGCGGTCAAAGCGCCCCGTGCTGCAAAACCTGAATCTTAGCCTTGTCGAGCACAGAATCGGCATTATCGGGGTTAACGGTGCGGGTAAGAGCTCATTGGCTCGTCTCATGAATGGCTTGCTCGTGCCCACAGGCGGCGAGGTGTGGATCGATGGCTTGAACCTGCAAGACCAATTGACCACCGTGCGCCAGCAAATCGCCTTCGTCTTTCAAAACCCCGACAATCAGATTGTGTTTCCGGTGGTCGACGAAGACTTGGCGTTTGGGCTTAAAGCGATCTGGCCCGATCCCCAAGAGCGTCAGGCCCGCATCGAGCAGACGTTGGCCTCGCTAGACCTAAGTGATCTGGCCAAACGGCCCATCCAACAATTGTCCGGTGGCGAGAAACAATTGGTGGCCTTGGCCGGTGCGCTGTGTCGTGCCCCAAAGCTCTTGGTGCTCGATGAGCCTACGGCGCAACTGGACCTCAGGTATCGCAACCGGTTGTTGCACATTCTGTCTGACTTGCCTCAGCAAGTGATCGCCTTGACGCATGACCTGGGCATGTTGTCGTCCTTTGACCGTGTGTTGGTGATCGACCGCGGCCACGTGGTGCATGACGCCACCCCGGCTGTGGCAATTGCCTGGTATGAGCGGCGGTGCCAGGCATGAGTGGATTGCTGTTTAGTGATGTCTCGCCTGGGCAGGCCTCTTGGCTTGGCCGTTGGCCAGCGGGCCTGAAGCTCTTGGTATTGCTGGTCATGGCCAGTGCCTTTGTGCTTGTGACCAACCCCGTGGTGCTCGGGGCTAGTGCGTTGGTAACCGTGTGGCTGTGGCGCAGTGTGGCGGGCCCGGTGAACTGGGGTGCCTGGCGTCAAGGAATTTGGATACTGGTGACCATTGGCGTGGTCGTGGCGTATGTGGCCCTTTTTAGTGGCGTGAGCCAGGCCCTGGTGGTGTTGTTTCGGTTGCTTGCATTGTTGTTTGCTGCGTTAGCCGTGGTGGCAAGCACCTCGACCACGGCCATGATGCAGGCAGTGCAAACGGCATTGACGCCGCTGGCCACGCTCGGGTGGGTTAACCCGGCCAAGGTGGCACTGGCATTTGGCTTGACGCTGCGTCTGGTGCCGGTGATGCTGCAACAGTGGCAAGAGATTCGTGAGGCCCAAGCCGCACGCGGCGTCAAAGCCGCTCCGCACGCGTTGCTGATTCCGATGCTGGCGCGCACGATTCGTCGCGCCGATGAATTGGCAGAGGCCATCGATGCCCGTGCGGATGGGACAGACTTCAGGTAACCTTGCCAGATCTTGCCGCTTCTGGGTCACTTTATGTCGTCATCGCTTTCTTCTAAAGACATCACGTACATCGCCTTGTTCACGGCGCTGACCATTGTTTTTTCTATTATTCCGCCCATTCCGATGCCGCTCGTGCCCGTACCGCTGACGCTGCAGACGCTTGGGCTCATGCTCACCGGTCTGGTGCTGGGCCCCCGGTTGGCGGTGTTGTCCATGGGCCTGTATTTGCTGATTGCGTTGGTGGGTTTCCCGGTGCTGCCTGGGGCGCGCAGTGGCCTGGCCGTGTTTGCGGGCCCGACAGGCGGCTTTTTGGTGGGCTTTTTGCCGGGCGCCTTTGTGGCAGGCTGGATGGCGCGGCGTGCGGCACAACTGGCCGAGGGTGAGCGCAGTGGCGCCCAGATATTTGCCAGCAACTTGACCGCTGCGATTCTGGGCGGGGCATTGACGGTCTATCTGGTAGGCGTGCCGTGGCTGGCGGTTGTGACCGACACGCCGTTATCCAAAGCGGTTTTGGCGGTGGCGATCTTCATGCCAGGCGATGTGATCAAGGCCCTCATTGCGGCGTTTGTGGCCACGCGGCTCGCGCAGTTGATGCCCGTGGCCGGTGACCGTCAATAGGTTAAACGCGAGCCGCAGCGCGGTTCACGCATCCACACTAAAGCATGCGGTTTAACGCCTGAATCGCATCCCAGATGTGCTCAGGGTGCTCGGCAATCGCATCGGCTTGCCAGCTTTGCACCGGGTGCTCCAGGCCACAGTAGCCATACGCGGCCGCAATCGATGGCATGCCAGCGGCCTTAGCTGCCTGTATGTCACGCAAATCGTCACCCACATAAAAACAGTGGTGGGTTTCAAACCCGGCTTGGCGCGCGGCATGCTGCAAGGGCAGGGGGTGGGGTTTGGCGTGTTCTACCGTGTCGCCACACACCAACGTGGCGCAGTCTGGCAGGTTCAGCCACGCAACAATGGGTTCGGCATAGCGAGTCAATTTGTTGGTGACAATGCCCCAACGCATGCCCGCTTGCCGGATGTTGTCAAGCAACGGATCAATGCCCTCAAACAAGACGGTGTCGGTGGTGCTGTTTTGTTCGTAGTCAGCGAGAAACTCGGCTTTTGTGGCTTCGAACTCGGGGTGGTCGGTGTCCATATCCAGCGAGGCACGCAGCATACCGCGTGCGCCCATGGAGACATGCGGGCGCATGTGCGAGGTAGGTAAAGGGTCTAAGCCACGCTGCTGGCGCAGCCGGTTGGCTGCCGCGGCCATGTCCGGTGCGGTGTCGGCAAACGTCCCATCAAAATCAAATAAGACCAGGCGCGGCATAAAAAACCCCTTACAGCGTGAAAATCACGATTGTAAGGGGTGGGCTGGCTTGGCGTTGCTTATGTTGGGCTGATGCGCGGCTCAAGCGGCATGCAAGTTTTCTGTTGTCTCACAAGCCTCGGGTGGCACACTTTGATCGACCGGATCATCTTCATTGCTGGCGTTGGCTGCCGGTTCAGTCAGATAGGTGGTCAGCGCCTTGACGACAACATTGTTTAACGAAGTGCCCTCAGACTCGGCCCTTAAAACCGCTGTCTGGTGCAACTGAGGCGCGATACGAACATTGAACTGGCCCTTAAAGGGGCGTTGCGGTAACTTGCCAGAATTCGCACATTCAGCCAGGTATTCGTCGACAGTGGCCATAAAGGCTTGCTGCAGGGCAGGAATCGTTGGCGCACTGTAGGTGATCAGTTCGTCAATGAACAGCACATGACCCTTGAGGTTGCCATCGCGCACGGATGGTTCGATGGATCCATGGTAGCCCCGGTGACTAAGCAGTGATGATTTCATATTGCCTTCTAAATTTAGTTACCAAAAAGAAAATGATTATAGCGTGGCAACAAAATCGTCGAAATGTGGAAACTACGGAATTTATGTCAGTGCAAACGCCATGCGTGCGAATACGGACTCTAGGCTCAGTGCCCCAATCCGGTCCGTTAGGCCACCGGCTTGCGTGCCGCCAGAATGTAATTCACGCTGGTGTCTGCCCCGAGCTTGTAGACCTCAGTAAACGGGTTGTATGTCATGCCGATCACCGTGGTGACTTCAATCTGTGCGGCTCGCGCCGCTTCAGCGAGCTCGCTGGGCTTGATAAAGGCTTCCCAGCTGTGCGTGCCTTTGGGCAGCAACTTGAGTACGTATTCCGCGCCAATGATGGCAAACAAAAAGGACTTGGGGTTGCGGTTAATCGTCGAGAAAAACAGCCAGCCGCCAGGCTTGGCCAAGTCAGCGCAGGCACTGACCACAGATGCCGGGTCAGGCACGTGCTCGAGCATCTCCATGCAGGTCACCACGTCGTACTGACCCGCTTCGCGTTGTGCAAGCGCCTCGGCGCTGATGCTTTCGTACTTGACCGGCACACCCGATTCCAGGCTGTGCAGCTTGGCCACAGTCAACGACTTGTCGGCCAAGTCGATGCCAGTGACATCGCCGCCCGCCACGGCCATGGCTTCAGCCAGAATGCCGCCACCGCAACCGACGTCAACAACACGCTTGCCTTTTAAAGCAGCTTGCGGCTCTTGCGGTGAGATTTGCTCCTGAATCCAGCCTAAACGCAAAGGGTTGATGGCATGCAATGGCTTGAATTCACTTTTGGGGTCCCACCAGCGCGATGCCAGTGCGCTGAACTTTTGGATTTCAGCGGGGTCGACGTTTAGCTCAGCGGCCTGCTGTGCTTGCTTGTCGTCCAAGGTGGCTTGTTCACTCGATTCTGACGTGACAGAAGAGGTAGAAGTGTCAGTTTGAGAGTTTGTCATGTCGATGCGCTGTCGTTGAAATCAGTTGGTAACCGTTGTTGTTGATTGTCGCAGATTCCTCGTCACGACATGCTTGAAACAACAACAAGCTGATCAGGTTTTAGGAGGTCATGTGAAAACCTCGAACATAAAACCCCCAAACAAAAAAAGACCTCCGCAAGGGAGGTCTTTTTCTTCGGAGAACCGAATTAATTCAAGTGACTCACTCGAATTACTTGCGGCTACCCACGATTTCGATCTCAACGCGACGGTTCTTGGCGCGACCTTCAGCGGTGGCGTTAGAAGCGATCGGATCGGCTTTACCCTTGCCTTCCGTGTAGATACGGTCAGCGGGGACACCTTTCGAAACCAAGTATGACTTCACGGCGTTGGCACGACGCTCGGACAGACCCAGGTTGTACTGGACTGAACCGATGGAGTCGGTGTAACCAACAGCAATCACGGTCTCAAGGTCGACTGACTTGACCTGCTGAGCGACTTGGTCGAGCAGCTGACGGCCCTCAGGCTTGAGGTTGTACTTGTCGAAATCAAAGAAGGTGTCAGCGTTAAACACCACTTTGTCAGACACGGGAGCAGCTTTCTGCTCCACACATGCTGGATCTGCAGTAGCAGGGGTCCAGAAACGATCTTGCCAGCACAGACCGGTACGGTTTTTCCAGACCTGACCGTCACGGGCAACCCAGTTGTCATTGGACTGAGCGACAGCAGCGCCGGTACCCGTTACGGCAGCGATGGCAAATGCCAGAGCGAATTTTGAGGGCTTGTTCATATTTCTCCTCGTTGAGCTTAAAGCTGAAAGTTAGTCTCGCAGCGAACCCCCGCCGCAATTCAGGAAACGGGGCCAGTATAACAACGCCAAGAGCAGTTAAAAAATGCACACACTGGGTTTCCTGCGTGTTGAGTGAAATCTTAAGCGATTTGCGTGCAATTGTTAGCCCCTTGACGGTTTTGAGGGCACTGAAAGCCGTAATTTTACGAATCAGAGGGGGTTGGTGTTGGGTTTTGACAACAAAACGTTGCAAATTTGCCATGATTGGCATCTCGATCAACGTTTGGCCATGACTTTTTCGACTGACGAGGGAACTTTTTACAGGTCTTCAGGTGTGAATCCCTGAGCCAGGGGCAGGCCATGTTTCATTCACGTTTCGGGTGCTTGTCGATCCGAACACTAAAAACAGCGCTCTATATATAGAGTGAAAAAGAGAAGAGAAAGAAAAGAGCAGGCTTGAACCTTAGGCCCGCCACTGGATAGGCCATCGCTCGTGGCATAGGGCTACCTTTCCTTTGGGTGCTGTCAGTTTTGTGTGTGCGGCTTCTCATGCAATGTAACTAGGAAGAGTCACCTGCAGGCCAAGCTTGCCCCCTCTGACACATATGGATCCGGGTCTCGCAGTGTAGAATGTAACGTTTGTTTCAAACCGTTACGGCCACCGGCCGAGGCGGCCTATTAATCCTCTGCTCAGATGACATCTCATATGGATTCCTTTGCCAAGGAAACACTACCGATCTCCCTAGAAGAAGAAATGCGTCGCAGCTACCTCGACTACGCCATGAGCGTGATCGTGGGGCGGGCGCTGCCGGATGTTCGTGATGGTTTGAAACCCGTGCATCGGCGCGTGCTGTTTGCCATGCACGAGCTGAACAACGACTGGAATCGTGCTTACAAGAAGTCAGCGCGTATTGTCGGTGACGTCATCGGTAAATATCACCCGCACGGTGACCAGGCCGTCTACGACACGATTGTTCGTATGGCCCAGGACTTTTCGTTGCGCTACATGCTTGTCGATGGCCAAGGCAACTTTGGCTCTATTGACGGCGATGGTGCCGCAGCGATGCGATACACGGAAATCCGGTTGGCCAAGATCGCCCACGAGTTGTTGGCTGATATTGACCAGGAGACCGTTGACTTTGGGCCGAACTATGACGGCAGTGAGAATGAGCCCCTGCTGTTGCCCACTCGCTTGCCTAACCTGCTCGTGAACGGCAGCTCTGGCATTGCTGTGGGCATGGCCACTAACATTCCGCCGCATAATCTAGGCGAGGTAGTCGATGGCTGCCTGCACCTGCTGCGCAACCCCGAGGCGAGCGTTGATGAGTTGATCGAGCTGATCAAGGCGCCGGACTTTCCAACCGGCGGCATTATTTATGGCATGTCAGGCGTGCGCGAAGGCTATCGCACCGGACGTGGGCGCGTCATCATGCGTGCCAAGACGCATTTTGAGGACATGGAAAAGGGCAATCGCCAAGCCATCATCGTTGATGAGCTGCCTTACCAGGTCAACAAGAAGTCATTGCAAGAACGCATGGCTGAGTTGGTGAACGATAAAAAGCTCGAAGGTATCTCCGACATTCGCGATGAATCTGACAAGGACGGCATGCGCTTAGTCATTGAGCTCAAGCGCGGCGAGGTCCCTGAGGTGGTGCTAAACAACCTCTACAAGAACACCCAGTTACAAGACACCTTTGGTATCAATCTTGTGGCACTGGTCGATGGCCAACCCCGACTGCTGAACCTAAAGCAGATGGTCGATTACTTCCTGTCACACCGACGTGAAGTGGTCACCCGTCGCACCGTGTTCCAGTTGCGCAAGGCGCGCGAGCGTGGCCACGTGCTCGAAGGCTTGGCCGTGGCGCTTGCCAATATTGATGAGTTCATCACCATCATCAAATCAGCACCCACGCCACCGGTGGCTCGTCAGGAACTGATGTCGCGCACCTGGGATTCTTCCTTGGTGCGTGAAATGCTCACCCGTGCTGATAGCGACGCACCTGGCGGGCGCGCATCCTATCGGCCCGATGGGCTGTCGCCCAACTTTGGCTTGCAAAGCGATGGTTTGTACCGTTTGAGTGATGTTCAGGCTCAAGAAATCCTGAACATGCGCCTGCAGCGTTTGACCGGGTTAGAGCAAGACAAGATCGTGGCTGAGTACAAGTCAGTGATGGACAACATCTCTGACTTGCTCGACATTCTGGCCAAACCCGAGCGCATCACCACCATCATCGGTGAAGAGCTCGAAGCCATTCGTGCCGAGTTCTCAACCAATGCCAAGGACGTGCGCCGTTCGACAATCGAGCACAACGCCACGGAACTCGATACCGAAGACTTGATCACGCCGACTGACATGGTGGTGACGTTGTCGCACTTCGGTTACATCAAGAGCCAGCCGTTGTCTGAGTACCGTTCGCAGCGCCGTGGCGGTCGTGGCAAGCAAGCCACAGCCACCAAGGAAGACGATTGGGTCGACCAGCTGTTCATTGCTAATACCCACGACTATTTGCTGTGTTTCTCCAACCGCGGCCGACTCTACTGGCTCAAGGTGTGGGAAGTGCCACAGGGCACACGCAATTCGCGCGGCCGCCCGATTGTGAACATGTTCCCCTTGATGGAAGGCGAAAAGATCACGGTGATCCTGCCGGTCAAACAGTTCTCGGACGAGCACATGGTGTTCATGGCGACTTCGCGTGGCACGGTCAAGAAAACCCCGCTGTCGGATTTCTCCAATCCGCGTAAGGCTGGCATCATCGCGGTCTCACTTGATGAAGGTGACTATCTCATTGGCGCAGATCTCACAGACGGACAGTGCGACGTGATGCTGTTTTCTGATGCAGGCAAAGCCGTGCGCTTTAGTGAGCAAGATGTGCGTCCCATGGGACGTAATGCCCGCGGTGTGCGCGGCATGATGCTTGAGGACGGCCAGGAACTGATCTCCATGCTCGTGGCAAGCGACGAGTCGCGTGCCGTGCTAACAGCCACAGAAAACGGGTTTGGCAAGCGTACCCCGATCGCCGAATACACCCGTCATGGCCGGGGCACCAAAGGCATGATTGCCATCCAGAAATCCGAGCGCAACGGCAAAGTCGTGGGCGCGGTGCTTGTGAGCAGCGAAGACGAAATCATGCTGATCACCAACAGTGGCGTGCTGGTGCGCACCCGCGTCTCGGAGATTCGCGAAATGGGCCGTGCCACGCAGGGCGTGACCCTCATCAGTGTGGACGATGGCAGTCATTTGTCCGGCATTCGTCGCGTGGCCGAGCGTGACGCCGATGCTGTGGTTGAGGCCGAGTCCGACGGCGAAGTTGCCACTGACAAGCCGGCGGACGAAGCAGGTCCTGACAGCACCGATGAGAACGGTCAATAGTGCAACTTGCGTCAGCCCATGAGTCAGCCCCATGAGTCAGCCATATGAGCCAGCCAACTAAACCACAAAGACCCTGGAACTTCTCGGCCGGCCCATCGGCTTTGCCTGAACCCGTTTTAGAGCAGGCGGCAGCTGAAATGCTGGACTGGCACGGCAGTGGCATGTCGGTCATGGAGATGAGCCATCGCGGTGCTGAGTTCTCGCAAATCTGCGATGAGGCCGAAGCCGATCTGCGCGAGCTGCTCGGAGTCGGTGACGAGTTTGCGGTGTTGTTCATGCAAGGCGGAGCCACCGCAGAAAACGCCATCGTGCCGATGAACCTGATCGGGCGCAGCGATCAGCGCCAAGCCGACTATGTGCTGACCGGCAGCTGGTCTACCAAGTCCTACAAGGAAGCTGGCAAATATGGTGATGCGGCTGTTGCCGCGACCAACGACCAGCCATTTGATGACGCAGGGCAAACCTACGGGCCTTTAACTTGGGTGCCCGCCGTTCGAGACTGGCAGGTTCGTTCGACAGCGGCATATCTGCACTTGTGCAGCAATGAAACGATTGGTGGCGTGGAGTTCATGGACTGGCCTGATGCCCAGGCCATGGCCGCACTGGGCGCGCCCGATGTGCCGTTGGTGGTTGATGCCTCGTCACACTTTCTGTCGCGTCCCATGGATTTTTCGGGCGTGGGCATGTTGTATGCCGGCGCACAAAAAAATGCCGGTCCGGCCGGTGTGACGGTTGTCATCGTGCGCCGTGAACTCATCGGCCATGCCTTGCCTATTTGCCCGTCCGCGTTTGATTATGCCAACGTGGCCAAGGAGCGCTCGCGTTTCAACACGCCACCAACCTACGCCATCTACATGGCCGGGTTGGTCTTTAAGTGGCTGTTAAACCAAGGTGGGCTGCCCGCCATCGAGAGGCTCAATCGCACCAAGGCCGATGCCTTGTATGGGTACTTTGACCAGTCCGATTTTTATCGTGTGCCGGTTCACCCGAGTGTTCGTTCACGCATGAACGTGCCGTTTACGTTGCGTGACAGTGCCTTGGACAAGGCATTTCTTGACGGCGCGCGCGCCGCAGGGTTGAATCAACTCAAAGGCCACAAGTCAGTGGGAGGCATGCGCGCGTCGATCTATAACGCCATGCCGATCGCCGGCGTGATGGCGCTAATCGATTACCTTCAATGGTTTGAACGAGAACATGGATAAGGACCTGCAGGCCAAGCTCGCGCCTTTAAGACAACGCATTGACAGCTTGGACAAAGAGATTTTGGCCTTGATTAATGAGCGGGCGCGAACCGCGCAAGCGGTGGGCGAGCTCAAACACTCGCATCATGAGGCCGGTCCGGTGTTTCGCCCTGAGCGCGAAGCGCAGGTGATTCGCGATCTTCAAGCTGGCAACGGTGGGCCCATTGGGTCAAGTGCTGTCGAGGCCATCTGGTCGCAGATTATTTCGGTGTGCCGTGGCTTGGAGCAAGAAATCCGTGTGGCCTATCTCGGTCCGGCCGGATCGTTTTCTGAGCAAGCCGCCTTTGAGTACATGGGCCAGCAGATCACGGGTGTGCCGTGCCCGGATTTCGATGAGGTGTTCAGGCGCGTTGAGGCCGATGGTGCCGATGTGGGTATTGTGCCCGTCGAGAACTCCACCGAGGGCGCAGTCAATCGCACACTGGATTTACTGCTCAACACCCCCTTGCGTATCGTGGGTGAACACACGTTGTTGATTCGTCACTGTTTATTGACCCAATCAGGCAACCTGCAGGGTGTCACCCGGGTTATGGCGCACCCGCAGGCGTTGGCACAGTGTCAGCACTGGCTGGGCATGAATCAGCCCGGGTTGTCGCGCGAACCGGTGGCAAGCAACGCCGAAGCCGCAAGAATCGCTTCACAAGACCCCACGGTAGCAGCCATCGCCAGCGATGAAGCCGCCCGGGCCTGGCAATTGCAGCCGGTGGCGCAAGGCATACAGGACGACCCGACCAATCGCACCCGGTTTCTGGCCATGGGCAAAATTGATACGCTATCGACAGGTGCCGATAAAACCAGTGTGATTCTGGCGGTACCCAACGAGGCCGGTGCGGTCTACAAGATGCTGGCGCCGCTGGCCGACAACGGCGTGTCGATGTACCGTTTTGAGTCGCGCCCGGCGCGCACGGGCCAGTGGGAGTATTACTTCTACGTGGACATCGAAGGCCACCGGCTCGATCCAAGCGTGGCCAAAGCGCTGTCTGAACTGCAAGCGCGCTGTGCATTTTTTAAATTGCTAGGTTCCTACCCGAGGCAAACGTGAGCGAGAACACATCGGACAACGGTGAGCTGGTCGCACCGGCTCACATCAAAGACATTCAGCCCTACATCCCGGGCAAGCCCATCGACGACCTGGTGCGTGAACTGGGGTTAAAGCCCGAGGACGTGGTCAAGCTGGCGTCTAACGAGAACCCGCTGGGCATGCCGGCTTCGGCGCGCCAGGCCATTGAGCGTGAACTCGCTGGACTTGGTCGGTACCCCGATCCGGGCGGCTATGCCTTAAAGAACGTGATTGCCAAGCGGCTGGACGTGCCTGCTGCCTGGATCACGCTAGGCAATGGCTCGAACGACATTCTGGAGCTTGTCGGCATGGCGTTGCTTGAGCCGGGCTACAGCGCCGTTTACTCGCAATACGCGTTTGTGGTCTATCGTCTGGCCACCCAGGCGCGCGGCGCCGAGCATATTGTGGTGCCCGCCAAGGAGTTTGGGCATGACCTTGACGCCATGTTCGAGGCGATTGCGCCCAACACCCGGGTGGTGTTTATTGCCAACCCCAACAACCCCACGGGCACATTTCTGTCTGAGCAAGCCGTCACCGCGTTCCTGGAACGTGTGCAGGCCACCTTTGGCAATCGCGTGACCGTGGTGCTCGATGAGGCCTATAACGAATATCTGCCCGATGACATTCGCATTGACAGCGTGGCGTTAGTCAAACGCTTCGAAAACCTGGTGGTCTCGCGCAGTTTCTCCAAGGCCTATGGTTTGGCCGGTTTGCGTGTCGGGTTTGGCCTGGCACAGCCGGCACTGACGGATTTGATGGCGCGTGTGCGCCAACCCTTTAACGTCAACTCACTGGCGCAGGCCGCCGCCATGGCGGCGTTTGAAGATGACGCGTTTTTAGCGCACAGCGCCAAAGTCAACTCTGAAGGCAAACAGCAGCTGCAGGCGGCCTTTGACCGGCTGGGCCTGAAGTACGTGCCAAGCTACGCTAACTTTGTGCTGGTGCACGTTGGTGACGCCAACGCCGTGAATCAGGCGTTATTGAAGCGCGGCGTGATTGTGCGCCCGGTCGGTGCTGACGGCTTGCCTGAGTGGCTGCGCATTTCCATTGGCTTGCCTGAAGAAAACGAGATTCTGATTCGTGCGTTAACTGAGGTGCTTGGCAAGGAGGCGGCTTGAGCCAGACTGCTAAGCCGGCTTTGCACATTCCAACCCTTGGCGTGGTGGGGGCGGGGCTCATCGGTGGTTCATTTGCGCTGGCCTTAAAAAAAGCTGGCGTGGTGGGCCGGGTGCTTGGCGTGGGGCGACAACAAAAAACGCTGCAGCAGGCACAAGCCTTAGGCATCATTGATGAAATCGCCACACTGGAACAAGCCGCTGGCCAATCGGATTTGCTGCTGCTTGCCGCACCTGTGGGCGCGTTCGATGCCCTGTTTAAAGCCATCGCCCCGCACTTGTCTGACCACACGCTCATGACCGATGCTGGCAGCACCAAAGGCAATGTCGTGGCCGCTGCCAAAGCCGGGTTGGGTTCACGTATCGGACAGTTTGTGCCGGCGCACCCGATTGCCGGCTCGCATGAATCGGGTCCGCAAGCAGCCTTTGCTGAGCTCTATCAAAACCGTCGTGTGGTCATTTGCCCGTTAGAACATAATCCGCCGAGTGCCGTGCAAACCGTGCGCGATGCCTGGGGGGCTTGCGGTGCCCATTTGCTGACCATGGCGGTCGAGCAGCACGACGATGTGCTTGCCGCGGTCAGCCATTTGCCACACTGGCTGGCAAGCCTTTATGTTGAACACGTGGTGCGTGATCCTAATGCCGAGTTGAATCTGGAAGTGGCTGGCGCCGGGTTTGGTGACTTCTCGCGAATCGCGCAAGGCTCGGTTGAGATGTGGAGCGATATTTTTATGGCCAACCGTCAGAGCATGCTGCGCCAGCTCGACAGCCTGCATGAACTGTTAGGCCAGGCCCGCGACGCTTTGCGGGCCAACGATGTGGCGTGGCTTGAGCAGGTGCTGGCCCATGCTGCCCAAGCTCGGCGTGACTGGGGCAAAGATAACAGCAAGGAATCATCATGACGGCCTCGGCCGAGCTCACGGAATTGACGCTGCCTGCGGTGACACAAGCCCATGGCGTGGTGTCATTGCCAGGCTCTAAAAGTATTTCCAATCGCGTGTTGTTGCTGGCGGCTTTGTGCTCGGGCACAACGGACATTGTGGGCTTGCTGGATTCGGACGACACCCGCGTCATGCTGCAGGCCCTCTCAAGCCTGGGTATTGGCGTGGGTCGCCGTAAAGATGGCGTGCTCACGGTGACTAGCCCAGGACGGTTCCGGATTCGCCAAGCCAATCTGTTCTTGGGCAATGCGGGCACGGCGTTTCGCCCCTTGACCGCGGCGCTGGCTTTCGCCGGCGGCGACTATGAGCTCTCGGGTGTGGCGCGCATGCATGAGCGGCCCATTGGTGACCTGGTCGATGCCTTAAGGAGCCTGGGTGCCAATATCGACTACCTCGGTGAGCCTGGCTATCCGCCATTGCGCATCCGGCCAGCGCCAGCCGAGGGCGATCACATCAGTGTGCAAGGCTCGGTCTCAAGCCAGTTTCTGACCGCGTTGCTTTTGGCGGCACCGACGCTGGTGTTGCGAACCGGCCAAGACCTGCGTATTACGGTGTTAGGCACACTGATTTCCAAGCCCTACATCGATATCACCACGGCGCTGATGGCGCGTTTTGGTGTTGACGTGCAACGCCAAACCGACGCACAAGGGCAGTTGGTGTTTCTGGTCTCCAAAGAGGCCCGTTACCAGTCGCCCGGTACCATCCATGTGGAAGGCGATGCCTCGTCGGCTTCGTACTTCATGGCGCTAGGCCTGATTGGGCAAGGACCGGTGAGCATCGACGGCGCGGGCGCAGACAGCATTCAGGGTGACATGGCGTTTGTTGACACGATCCGACAAATGGGCGGGGCCGTGAGATCCGAGGCCAACCGGGTCGAGGTCACTGGCGTGAGTGTGGCTCAAGGAGCACGACTTAAATCGTTTGACGCGGACTTCAATCTCATTCCCGATGCGGCCATGACCGCTGCCGTGTTGGCCATATACGCCGATGGACCCTGTACCTTACGCAATATCGGCAGCTGGCGTGTCAAAGAAACAGACCGAATTGACGCCATGGTCAACGAGTTGACCAAGCTCGGTGCCAAGGTCGACAGCGGCCAGGACTGGCTCACCGTGCATCCGATTGAGCACGACCAGTGGCGCGCGGCCAGCATTCATACGTACGACGACCATCGCATGGCGATGTGTTTTTCTTTGGCTGCGTTTGGCCCGGTGCCTGTCACCATTGAAGACCCGGGTTGTGTGGCTAAAACATTTCCTGAGTATTTTTCTGTTTACCAACAGGTGGTTTCATGAGTGTGGCACAAGCGCCTGTGATTGCGATTGACGGGCCTACCGCTTCGGGTAAGGGCACGATTGCCGCGGCCGTGGCGGCCGAGCTTGGCTGGCATGTGCTCGATAGCGGCGCTTTGTATCGGTTGGCAGCCTGGACCGTGCTCGACAAAAACCTCGACGCCAACGACATCGCGGCCGTGGCGCTCGCAGCACGCCGCATGGACATCCGGTTTGAAGATGGCTGTATCTGGCTAGATGCACAAGATGTCACCACCCTTATCCGTCAGGAGCACGTGGGCAACCTGGCCTCACGCCTGGCACCCTCGGCGCCGGTGCGTGAAGCACTGCTGCAACGTCAGCGCGACTTTCGTCAGGCACCGGGGCTTGTGGCCGATGGTCGCGACATGGGCACGGTGGTGTTTCCGGATGCGGAATTGAAGATTTTTCTGGTGGCCGATGTGCAGGCGCGCGCACAAAGGCGTTGCAAGCAATTGCGCGAACGGGGTTCAGTGCCTGATGAGCAAGCGATTCTGGCTGACTTGACTGAACGCGATGCGCGCGACACACAGCGAGCCGTGGCACCGCTTAAGCCTGCAGCCGATGCGCACGAGCTTGATTCTTCGAGGCTGTCTATTGATGAAACCGTGGCAGCTGTTTTAGCGTTGTGGCACAAGTGCCAGCGTCAGGCGCAGTAGACCAGCGATTGCGCGATCAGTATCGCCAAAGCAAGGCAATCCACTCTTTTAATGCCCGGTTGCTGGCATTTAACGCGTCGGTGTTGGGCAGCCAAGGCAAAGGGCGGTCCAGGATGGCGTGGGCTTGCCAGTCCGTGGGGTAGGCGTCAACAGTCAGGCCTGCACGCTGGGCATTGGCCACGGCACGTGGCATGTGGCTGGCAGAGGTCACCAATGCCAGTCGGCCTTGCCAGCCATTGTCTTGCATGATGTTTGCCACGCCGCGCATGTTTTCTCGTGTGGTGGTCGAAGCTGTCTCTAGGCGAATCGCTTGCTGGGGCAGTCCAAGTTGCAACAACAATTGCTGCATCCACAGGGCCTCAGCCGGTTTGGGTGGCACGCTTGGCCAGGTGCCGCCGCTGGCAATCACCACGGGAGCCAAACCCTCGTACCAAAGTGAAGCGGCGTGGGTGAGGCGATCGGCCGCCTCGGTCAGGTCCGGCTGCCAGCCTGCGGCAATCGGCGTCTCGGTTGACCGGGTCATGCCGCCAAGCACCAGAATCGCTTGGTAGGGTGGGCCTTGGTTGGTTTGGAACAACCCGGCCGCCCGGCGTTCAAGCCCCTGGTGCAGCCAATGAGCCGTGATAGGCATGGCAAACACCAACAGTTGCACCAATGCCAGTGCGATGACCAGATGGCCCAAGCCCTTGAAGACGC
>CBFHXV010000008.1:29855-60753 GCA_965659885.1 Burkholderiaceae bacterium
TGGTTTGTTTCAACAGATAGCCAAACACCACGCCCAGACACAACAGTCCCAGGGGCGAAGCCGCCCAGGTCAGCAGTTTGACGGCCAGATTCCAGAGGTTGATGTCACTCATAAAGTTAAGTTTGGGTTGCAGCGATCGGGGTTGCGCCCGTATGGCTGTGGGGAAATCGCTAAGGGGTTGATCAAAAAAGGATTTTACGTGCTAAACTTGAGAGCTTTCCGTTGATCAGACGGAATGAGCGTAGCACAAGCCCCGCTTGCGGCCAGCCTGACAAACCAACTGCGTATGGGAAGACCGGGCCGTGCGGAATTTTGTTCAAACACCGCCCGATCGGTGAGCGTAGTCGATATCGGGCGAGAAACCGGGCCATGTGGCCCACTAGGTACTTCTTACATGTCAACTCAACAAACCCCTGAAACTTTAACCGGCGGCGAAAGCTTTGCCGATCTGTTTGCTCAAAGCGTAGAAAAGCAGGACATGAAATCCGGCGAGGTTATTTCCGCCGAGGTTTTACGCATCGACCACAACTTTGTGGTTGTCAATGCAGGATTGAAATCTGAAGCCTTGATCCCCGTTGAGGAGTTCCTCAACGATCAGGGTGAGCTTGAAGTCAATGAAGGCGACTTTGTGTCGGTGGCCATTGATTCGCTTGAGAACGGATACGGCGATACCGTGCTGTCTCGCGATCGCGCCAAGCGTCTGTCAGCCTGGTTGTCTTTGGAGCAGGCGCTCGAGAGCAATGAGCTCGTGAGTGGCACCATCACCGGTAAAGTCAAGGGCGGCCTGACGGTCATGACCAACGGCATCCGCGCCTTCTTGCCCGGTTCGCTGGTTGACACTCGTCCGGTCAAGGACACCACCCCCTACGAAGGCAAGACCCTGGAATTCAAGGTCATCAAGCTCGATCGCAAGCGCAACAACGTGGTGCTGTCGCGTCGTGCCGTGCTTGAAGTCAGCATGGGCGAAGAGCGCCAGAAGTTGCTGGAGAACCTGGCCGAAGGCGCCATCGTCAAGGGCGTGGTCAAGAACATCACCGACTACGGCGCGTTTGTGGACTTGGGCGGCATCGACGGCCTGTTGCACATCACCGACATGGCATGGCGTCGTGTGCGTCACCCCTCCGAGGTGCTGTCGGTTGGCGAAGAAATCGAAGCCAAGGTTCTGAAGTTCGATCAGGAAAAAAGCCGTGTCTCGCTGGGCGTCAAGCAACTGGGCGAAGATCCCTGGATCGGCCTGGCTCGTCGCTACCCGCAAGGCACCCGTCTGTTTGGCAAGGTGACCAACCTGACCGACTACGGTGCCTTTGTGGAAGTCGAAGCTGGCATTGAAGGCCTGGTGCACGTCTCTGAAATGGACTGGACCAACAAGAACGTTGACCCCCGTAAGGTCGTGACCCTGGGCGAAGAAGTCGAGGTCATGGTGCTTGAGATCGACGAAGACCGTCGTCGTATTTCGTTGGGCATGAAGCAGTGCCGTGCCAACCCATGGGAAGAGTTCTCGATTAACTTCAAGCGTGGCGATAAGGTCAGCGGCGCGATCAAGTCAATCACCGACTTTGGTGTGTTTGTTGGTTTGCCTGGTGGCATCGACGGCCTGGTGCACTTGTCTGATCTGTCATGGACAGACTCGGGTGAAGAAGCGGTTCGCAACTTCAAGAAGGGCGATGAGCTCGAAGCGGTTGTGCTGGCCATCGACACCGACAAAGAGCGCATCTCGCTGGGTGTTAAGCAACTCGAGGGCGATCCCTTTAACAACTTCGTGGCCACACATGACAAAGGTGCTGTGGTGCAGGGCACGGTCAAGTCAGTGGAGCCCAAGGGCGCTGTCGTGACTCTGTCGGTTGACGTCGAAGGCTATCTGCGTGCCTCTGAAATGGCTGCTGGCCGCGTTGAAGACGCCACCACGGTCATGAAAGAAGGTGACGAGGTGCAGGCCATGATCATCAACGTCGATCGCAAGGCGCGTTCGATTCAGTTGTCGATCAAAGCCCGTGAGAACGCCGACACGGCTGACACCTTGCAGCGTATGTCTGAGGCAGGCGCTTCAACCGGTACCACCAACCTCGGTGCCCTGTTGAAAGCCAAACTCAGCCAGACCAAAGACGACGAGTAAGACGTACTGGCAACGGGACCCACGTGACAAAGTCAGAACTTATCGCCGCGCTGGCAGCAAGCCATCCACAGCTTGCTGCCAACGACACGGATTTGGCGGTTAAAACCATACTTGACTCGATGGTCAATGCGCTGGCTAATGGCCAGCGCATTGAGATTCGCGGGTTTGGTAGTTTCTCTTTGTCTGAGCGTGCACCGCGCGTGGGTCGCAACCCCAAGACCGGGGAGCAGGTCATGGTACCCGGCAAAAGCGTGCCGCATTTCAAGGCAGGCAAAGAACTTCGTGAGCGGGTTGACCAAGCGTATGCCGATCAACTGGCCGCACGCGCTGCGTCCGGTGATGCCACCGGCACCGATGGTCAACAGAACGACTAACGAACACCTGTCTGAGCATCACACCAGTCCTTGAAATCGATTCGTTGCTGGCACTTGTGTGGGTAATGTATGACAGGTTCTGCTGCCTCCGCCTCTTTGCATGATGCTCCCTCTCATTTGACGATACTGATCACTGGCGCCAATGGCCTGGTGGGACGTGCCCTTTGTCAGGCGTTAGCCGCAAGCGGCCATCAGGTGCTTGCCGCTGTACGTCACCCGCACGAGCAACCGTTGGCTGATCTAAGCGAGGCTGGGATTGGCTTGGTGCAAGCGCCCGACCTGGAAAGTGCCGATGCATCATGGCCTTTGTCAGGGGTGGACGTGGTGGTGCATACAGCCGCGCGCGTGCATGTCATGAATCCCAATGCAAATGACACGCAGCGCTTTGTGGCGGTCAATCGTGATGGCACTGAGCGCTTGGCGCGCCAGTGTGCCGCAAACGGTGTCAAACGGCTGGTGTTTCTGAGCACAATTAAAGTCAATGGTGAGCGCACCGAGCCCGGTGTCGCTTTTACCGCCGCTGATAGGCCCAATCCCATCGACCCCTATGCGCTGTCCAAGCAGCAAGCCGAAGCGGCTCTTTGGGCCGTGGCCGAACAAACCGGGCTTGAAGTGACCGTGATTCGGCCACCACTGGTCTATGGGCCCGATGCCAAGGGCAACCTCGGCGTGTTAGAGCGCGCCGTGCGCAAAGGCTGGCCGCTACCGATTGGGGCGCTGGACTTTAATCGTCGCAGTCTGGTGAGCCTGGCAAATCTGGTGGACTTGATCGCCTGTTGCGTGGTGCACCCGGGCGCAGCCAATCGGGTGTTTCTGGCCAGCGACGGGGAGGATGTCTCTACGCTTGGACTCGCGCGGTTCATGGCCGACGCGCTCGGTGTTCCCCTTAAAACACTCGCCGTACCTGTGGGGGTTTTGCGAACGCTAGCCAGGTTGCTTGGGCGGCAAGCGATGTTGCAGCGGTTGACCGACAATTTGCAGGTTGACATCAGCATCACACGCCGAGAGCTGAACTGGGCGCCGGTGCAAACGGTGGCCCAAGCCATGCAATTGGCGTTTGGTCAGGCTAGCGACAAAGACACGGTTTAGTCGTTGCGCGTGTTGTTGACCCCGGGGGCGTCTGGCGGGTGATCTGCGCTTGGGCCCTTGCATTACAATGAGCCATTGATCTGAAAGGAATGTCTGACATGCGTTACATCATGTGGGCCATTAAGCTTCTCGTGTTTGCGGTGGTGGTCTTGTTTGCATACAAGAACATGGCACCCGTGGATGTGCAATTGTTTGGTTCTGCCCAAATCGTGTCCGTGCCAC
The DNA here is from genome assembly GCA_965659885.1 of Burkholderiaceae bacterium. Taxonomy (GTDB): domain Bacteria; phylum Pseudomonadota; class Gammaproteobacteria; order Burkholderiales; family Burkholderiaceae_B; genus Algicoccus. Next base: position 33,654 of record CBFHXV010000008.1, read on the forward strand.
TGGTGGTGGTGATGCTTGTGGCCTTCGTCGCAGGCACGCTGTTGGGGGTGCTGTTGATGTTGCCCTCGACTTGGCGGCGCCGCCGTGAGGCCGGGCGCCTTAAACGTGACTTGGCCAAGGCCGGCAAGGCAAGCAGTCAAGCCGCACAGCCTGCGGCCCCAGGTGCTGCCACAGCACCTGAATCGGTCAAACCTCTGTAACGCAAGGGCCTAAAGTCCATGGGTTTCGAATCGTGGTGGCTGATATTTCTGCCCTTGCTGTTTGGCTTGGGCTGGGTGGCGGCTCGCATCGACTTTCGGCAAATGCTAAGCGAGAGCCGCAACCTGCCAGACTCGTACTTCAAGGGCCTGAATTTCTTACTCAATGAGCAACCCGACCGTGCCATTGACGCCTTTGTTGAGGTTGCCAAACTCGACCCGGAAACCACCGAATTGCACTTTGCACTAGGCAGCCTGTTTCGCCGTCGTGGCGAGATGGAGCGCGCCATTCGTGTGCACCAGAGCTTGCTGTCTCGGGCGGACTTGCCTTTGCGTGAGCGCGAACATGCTTTGCATGAAATCGCGCAAGACTATCTCAAAGCCGGCATGCTCGATCGCGCCGAGATGGCGTACAAGGAACTTAAAAACACGCGCTATCAGGAACAGTCGGCCAAGGCGTTGGTGCGTATTTACGAGTCCGAGCATGACTGGCCCAAAGCCATTGAAGCGGTCAGGCGCGTGAACAAGCTCACCGGTGAGTCGGTGCCGCAGTTGGTGCACTACCACTGCGAGATTGCCCAGACTCACTTAAGCGCCCAGCCACCGGCGTTTGAGCAGGTGCGCCAAGCGCTTGACGAGGCTGAAACGATCATTGGCAAAGACGACCATGCCACCGCAGCCTCGCGTGCACGTGTGTTGATGCTCGAAGCGAGCCTGGCGCGCGCCAAAGAAGATGCGGCCAGCGAGCGACATTATTTGTTAACGCTCATGGATCAGGCGCCGGTCTTCACTGGCCTGGTGGCCGCTGACTTGCAGCGCAACTTTGCGCAGGCCGACCAGTGCCGCGAATTGCTTGAAAGGCTGTCCAAGCTCTACGAGCAAAGCCCCTCACTGGACTTGTTTGATGTGGTGTTTCGCCTGACCTGGCGCGAACACGGCGCCAAAGCCGCCTGGGCGTTTGCGCAGGACGCGTTAAGCGCCCAGCCCAGCTTGCTGGGTCTTGAGCGCGCGCTTGCGGTGCAAGCCCAACAAACGGCTAGTGAAAATGGCGAGCAGGCCGCAACCCAAAGCAACGTGGACAACCAAGGCAATGGCCAGCTGGTGTCACTGCCGTTGCTCAAGCAACTCGTGGCGCGACACACCAAGCGCCTGGATCGCTACAGTTGCCGTGTATGTGGGTTTCAGGCGCGAGCCTTTTATTGGCAGTGTCCAGGGTGCCACGGCTGGGAAACCTATAGCCCCAAACGAATTGAAGAACAAGCATGAGCGAGCACATCGAACCCACCGTGAGTGACCGTGATTTGGCGTCATTTCCTGGCCAAGCGGCCAAACAGGTGCGCGTATTGGTGGTGGGTGACGTGATGCTGGACCGCTACTGGTTCGGCGAGGTTGAGCGCATTTCACCCGAGGCGCCGGTGCCCGTGGTGCACGTGGGCCGTCGCGAAGACCGATTGGGCGGGGCAGCCAACGTGGCGCGCAATGCCGCGGCGTTGGGCGCGAAAGTGACGCTTGCTGGCATCGTGGGGCGTGACGAGCCAGGCGGCGTGGTGCATGCCATGCTCGCTGAGGCTGGCATTGAAACGGCTTTGGTTGATGATGACCCTGAGCATCCCACGACCTTGAAGATGCGCGTCTTGGGGCGCCAGCAGCAAATGGTGCGCGTGGATTTTGAGGGGAAACCATCGGACAGTTGTGTGCAGGCGCTCACGCGACGCGTGCAGGCCCTGGTGGCCAATCACGACGTGGTGGTGCTGTCTGACTACGACAAAGGCGCACTGGCGCAAGTGGGCTTGCTCATTGCACATGCCCGCGAACAAGGCTTGTCGGTGCTGGTTGACCCCAAAGGCCTGGACTACAGCCGTTATCGGGGGGCGAGTCTGGTGACGCCAAACCGTAGCGAGATGCAGCAGGCTGTGGGACACTGGCGAGATGAGGATGATTTGAGCTTGCGCGCTCAGCGGCTGCGTTCTGAGCTGGCGCTTGATGCCCTGCTTGTCACGCGTTCAGAGCAGGGCATGACGCTGTTTACACAAGACAGGCGTGAGCACGTGGATGCGTTGGCTCACGAGGTGTTTGATGTCTCGGGCGCAGGCGACACCGTGCTTGCCACGCTTGCTGTGGTGCGCGGCACAGGCGCGACCTGGCGCGAAGCCATGCAGTGGGCCAATCGCGCCGGTGGCGTGGTGGTGGGCAAACTGGGGACGTCGACAGTGACCGTAGAGGAGTTGTCATGATTATTGTGACGGGTGCAGCCGGTTTTATCGGTGCCAATATCGTGCGCGGCTTGAATGCGCGCGGCGAAACAGACATTCTGGCCGTGGATGACTTGACCGACGGCGACAAGTTCGTGAACCTGGTGGGTGCGCAGATCGCCGACTACCAGCACAAATCCGACTTCCGGCAACGGGTGGCCGCGGACGACCTGCCCAAGGTGCGTGCGGTGTTGCATCAGGGCGCCTGCTCGGACACGACCGAGCGCGATGGCCGCTTCATGATGGACAACAACTATCGGGTCACGCTTGAGCTGTTTGAATGGGCGCAACGCCATCAAGTGCCGTTTCTGTATGCCTCATCGGCAGCCGTCTACGGTGCAGGCCCGGTCTATGCTGAAGACCTCGCCCATGAGAAGCCTTTAAATGTCTATGGCTACTCCAAGTTCCTGTTTGACCAGGTGGTGCGGGCCCGGTTTGATTCGCTGAGCTCGCAAGTCGTGGGGTTGCGTTACTTCAATGTCTACGGCCCGCACGAGCAGCACAAAGGGCGCATGGCGTCAGTGGCGTTCCACAACATGAACCAATTTGTGGCTGACGGCCATGTCAAGTTGTTTGGCGGCTGGGATGGCTATCCTGACGGCGGCCAACAGCGTGACTTCATCTCGGTCGATGACGTGGTTGCCGTGAATCTGCACTTTTTAGACAACCCGCAAACCAGCGGGATCTTTAACTGCGGCACGGGCCGTGCGCAGCCGTTTAATGATGTGGCAAGTGGTGTGGTCAATGCCGTGCGAGCCGCCCGTGGCGAACCGGCGTTAAGCCTTGAAGACCTTGTCGCCCAGAAAATCCTGCACTACATCCCGTTTCCCGAGGACTTGAAAGGGCGTTACCAGAGCTACACGCAAGCCGATGCCACGCGCCTGCGCGCGGCAGGTTTTGATAAGCCGTTTAAAGACGTGCAAACGGGTGTGGCTGATTATGTGCGCTATCAAATCGAGCACGGCTACCTGACGCCCTAGGGTGTTTGTGACGCATAACCTCTGATTTGCCCAGCATAGGCAGGCAAGATATCGCCTTCGTTTAACGGAGGCTAGCGATGCATCAACACACAGCGCAAGACGTACAACCACAACCACAACCACGACCACAAGGCCACCTGGCGCGCTTTGTTGCGACTGGCACCGGCGCAGGGCCAATCCAGACCGCTTGGCTGGCTCAGATCGGGGGGCGATGGCGTGGTATTTGGCCCTTGTGGTTGCCGATGCTGTTGTCGGTGCTGTTGATGGTGTCGTTCATGCCAGCGAGTTTGGCCGCCGTTGACGTTAATCGGGCCAACATTCAAGAGCTGGTGCAAATCAAAGGTATTGGGGCCAAGACAGCAAAGCGCATCATCATGGAGCGCGCGCGTGGGCCGTTTGAGTCGCTTGAGCACTTGTCCGAGCGACTCTCGGGCATTGGCCCTAAAACAGTCATCAAGTTGCGCGCCGGCGGGTTGTGCGCGGGCTCCGAGCAACGGCCATGTGCTGCCAGCGCTGCCAGTGCTGACTCGGCCAACGCAACCGTGGCATCGGCGGCGCGCCCGGGCGTGGCCACGCCCGAGATGTTGCAATTTCCGTGACTGGTGTGCCCATTCACTACAATCGAGGTTTCGGTATGACTGCCACGGGAGATTTTGATGTCTGACGCCAACCGCTACGCCACACTCGAGCAACTCGTGGGCAACACGCCACTGGTGCGCCTGCAGCGCCTGCCAGGCGCACTTGGCGATGAGCGCGGCAACGTGATTCTGGGCAAGATGGAGGGCAATAACCCGGCCGGTTCGGTCAAGGACCGCCCGGCACTGTCCATGATCATGGAAGCGGAAAAGCGTGGCGACATCAAGCCTGGTGACACGCTGATTGAAGCCACGAGCGGCAACACCGGCATTGCGCTGGCCATGGTGGCCGCCATGCGCGGCTACAAGATGATTCTCATCATGCCAGACAACTTGTCACTTGAGCGTCGCTCCTCGATGACCGCTTACGGGGCCGAGTTAATCCTCACCCCGGCCGACCAAGGTGGCATGGAATATGCCCGTGATCTGGCGGCTCGCATGCAAAGCGAGGGCAAGGGCATTGTGCTTGATCAGTTCGCCAACCCGGACAACCCGTTGGCGCACTTCAAGACCACCGGCCCGGAGATCTGGCGTCAGACCGAAGGGCGCGTCACACACTTTGTGTCGGCCATGGGCACCACGGGCACGATCATGGGCACGTCGAAGTTTTTAAAGTTCATGAACCCTGATATCCAGATTGTGGGGGCGCAACCGGCCGAAGGCTCACAAATTCCGGGTATTCGCAAATGGCCCGAAGCCTATCTGCCCAAAATCTACGACGCCAGCCAGGTTGACCGGTTTGAGCTGATTGAGCAAAGCGATGCCGAAGCCATGGCCAGACGTCTGGCAGCTGAAGAAGGCATTTGCTCGGGGGTTTCAGCTGCCGGGGCGCTGATTGCGGCGCTGCGGGTAGCCGCAGAGGTACGAGATTCGACCATTGTGTTCATCGTGTGTGACCGTGGCGACCGCTATCTCTCGACCGGGATATTTGACGCTTAAGGCATAAGCGCTAACCCGCAAACACCGATCCACAAACGCTAACCCACAGACGCCAACCCACAAGCCTGGGTGTCAAAGACTAAGCGTCTTTGCCTTTTGCCCGCCGGTTTCAGGTGGGGTCAGGCAGCAGTCGTTGGCCTTAGTTGGCAATGGCCGCGGCCAAGTCAGCCACAGCCGAGGCGTAGAAGTAGCTGCGGTTGTATTGGGTAAGCGCAAAAAAGTTCGGCGTGGCGGTCCGGTACTGGACGGTGTTTTGTTGGGGCAGGGGCAAGTCAATGACGCCAAGCGGGTAGTTGGCCCATGCGCCGGTGCTGGCCCCGGGTTGCAGCCTAGCCCCAGCGGCTTTGAGTTCGTCCCAGCTCACCGTCGGCGTTAGACCACCATCAACCAAGTCACCTGCTTTGGCTGGCAAGTCCACGGGTGCGAACACGGGCAGCCCGCCAATCCAGCCGTGTTCGACCAGGAAGTTGGCCACCGATAGGATGGCGTCATTGACATTGTTTTCCAGGTCGATTTGGGGTTGTTCTGGTGATGCGGACACGGCCCAAAGTTTCAGGCTTGTGGGCATGAACTGCGGGATGCCCATGGCGCCGGCAAATGAGCCGAGTTGCCGATTGGCATCGACCTTGCCCTGGTGGTGCAGTTCAATGAAATCAGCCAATTGTCCTTGGAACATCTCGATCCGGTCAGGCCGGTTGGGGTCCGGGTAGTCAAACGACAAGGTGGTCAACGCGTCAAGGACTCGGTAATTGCCCATGTATTGGCCATACAGGGTTTCCACGCCAATGATGGCGGCGATGATGTTAGCTGGCACGCCGTAGCGCTGCTGGGCTTGTTCAAGCGCACGGGCATGCTCGGCCATGAAGGCTTTGCCGCCGCGGATGCGAATCGGCTCAACGAAATTGTTGCGGTAACGGGCCCAGTTTTTTGCTGGGCGTGGCTCGTCGGGGTCGGGCGGTGACATCAGGCGAATCGCCACGGGCAGACGCTGGGCATCGGCGAGCAGCGCTCGTACCTGGTTGGGCGGCAATTGGCGGTTTTGTGAGAGATCAAGGGCAAAGGTCTGCACATCGGCGCGCGCGAGGTAGCCGGTGTTTGCCACAGGCTGAGCCGATGTCAATACGGGTTTGGCGTTATCTGCAGAAGTTTTGATTAAAACGGGGTTGGCAGACGGGGCGGCACAACCCACAATCCCCAATAAGAGGGATAATATAGACAGATAACTTAGAGCCTTAGGCATATAGACCTCATGGAGACACTATTTCTCACCCATCCGGCGTGTCGGCTACACGACATGGGACAGGCACACCCGGAGTGCCCGGAGCGGCTTGATGCCATCTCCGACCAACTACTTTCTAGTGGCATTATCAACTACATTCAGACCGAAGATGTGCTGAACCCGGCAAGCGACGATGATTTATTGCGTGTGCATGCCCCGGCCCACCTTGATCGCCTCTCAGGCTGGCTGCCGGCTCAGGGGTTTCACGACATTGACGGCGACACGCTGATGAACCCGCATACGCTTGAGGCGGCGCGCTATGCCGCCGGCGGCGTGGTTCAGGCCGTTGATGCCGTGATGGCGGGTAGTGTGAGCAACGCGTTCTGTGCGGTGCGCCCTCCAGGCCACCACGCGTCAGTGGCGCGCGCCATGGGGTTTTGTTTTTTTAACAACATCGCTGTGGGCATTGCCCATGCGCTAGCCAACCATGGCTTGTCGCGGGTGGCGATTGTGGATTTTGATGTGCACCACGGCAACGGCACCGAGGCCATTTTTGCGGGTGACGACCGGGTGCTGATGTGCAGCTATTTCCAGCACCCCTTGTTTCCGGACTGTGGTGTGCATGACCCGGCGGCCAACATGTGCAATGTCCCGGTCGATGCCTACACCCGTGGCGATCGGGTCCGTGAGCTAGTCACTGAGCACTGGTTGCCGCGACTCGAGGCCCATGCACCCGAGATGATTTTTATTTCGGCCGGGTTTGACGCGCACCGCGAAGACGACATGGCCCAGCTCGGGCTCGTGGAGTCCGATTATGTCTGGCTGACCGAGCAATTGATGGCCGTGGCCGACAAACACGCGCAAGGGCGTATTGTCAGTGCGCTAGAGGGTGGCTACAACCTGTCGGCTTTAGCACGCAGTGTGGTTGCGCATGTGCGGACCTTGGCGAAGTTGTAGAATGAAGCATAAATAGACAGAAAATCTGCATTCAGGGGTTCTCGCCAGCACGATTTAAAGACACTAGGCGGTGCCGGCACCTGATGCGGCGGGGGAATGCCAATGCGAGTAGACCAAGGCGCACGACCTTGGCGGCTCGTCTTCGGGTTTGCGCTGTCTAGCCGATTTTGAAGACAAAAACTGGAGTGAAATTGATGAAGGTCCTTGTACCCGTAAAGCGCGTGGTGGACTACAACGTCAAGGTCAGGGTTAAGTCTGACCAGACGGGCGTTGACATTGCCAACGTCAAAATGTCCATGAACCCTTTTGATGAAATCGCTGTTGAAGAGGCTGTGCGCCTGAAAGAAAAAGGCACGGTCACGGAAATCGTGGCAGTCTCTTGCGGTGTGGCCCAGTGCCAGGAAACCTTGCGCACGGCCATGGCCATCGGTGCTGATCGTGGCGTGCTGGTGCAAACCGATGAAGAGCTGCAGCCCTTGGCCGTGGCCAAGATCCTGAAGTCGCTAGCTGACAAAGAGCAGCCTGAGCTGATCATTCTGGGCAAGCAAGCCATTGACGATGACGCCAACCAGACTGGTCAGATGCTGGCCGCGTTGCTGGGCTGGCCGCAAGCCACGTTTGCCAGCAAAGTCGAAGTTGCTGACGGCAAAGCCACGGTGACCCGTGAGGTTGACGGCGGCCTGGAGACGTTGGCGCTGACCTTGCCGGCGATTGTGACCACGGACCTGCGCTTAAACGAGCCACGTTACGTCACGCTGCCCAACATCATGAAGGCCAAGAAAAAGCCGCTTGAGACGGTAGCACCGGCTGACCTTGGCGTGGACGCTGCGCCAAGACTTAAAACCCTTAAAGTCACTGATCCGCCAAGCCGCTCGGCTGGTATCAAGGTGCCCGATGTGGCGGCGTTGGTCGACAAACTTAAAAACGAAGCGAAGGTGGTGTAAATCATGTCCGTACTCGTCATAGCTGAACACGACAACGCGCAACTCAAAGGCGCGACCCTAAACGTGGTGGCTGCAGCCGCCAAGATTGATGCCGATGTGCATGTGCTGGTGGCAGGCAGTGGCGCGCAGGCCGCAGCCGATCAGGCCGCCAAAGCCGCTGGTGTGACCCAGGTGCTGTTGGCCGACGGCCCGGCGCTCGCCGACGCCCTCGCAGAAAACGTCGCCGAGCAGGTGCTGGCCGTGGCTGACAACTACAGCCACATCCTGTTTCCCGCCACGGTCTCAGGTAAGAATGTCGCACCGCGAGTGGCAGCCAAGCTTGATGTCGCGCAGGTCTCAGACATCACCGCCGTGGTGTCGCCTGACACCTATGAGCGCCCCATCTATGCCGGCAATGCCATTGCCACCGTGCAATCGAGTGATCCCAAGCAAGTGCTGACGGTTCGCACCACATCATTTGACGCGGTCGCCGCTGAAGGTGGCAGTGCTGCCGTTCAGACCATCGATGCGGTTGCCGACAGCGGCAAGTCGAGCTTTGTGGGCCGTGAGCTTGCCGCGAGCGACCGCCCAGAACTCGCGGGTGCTGGTGTGGTGGTCTCGGGTGGCCGCGGCATGGGCAGCGCTGAGAACTTCAAGGTGCTTGAGCCATTGGCGGACAAACTCGGTGCCGCGCTCGGCGCTTCACGCGCGGCTGTGGATGCGGGGTTTGCCCCCAACGACTGGCAAGTGGGCCAGACGGGCAAGATCGTGGCCCCCCAACTGTATGTGGCCGTGGGTATTTCAGGTGCCATCCAGCACTTGGCCGGTATGAAAGACTCCAAGGTGATTGTGGCGATCAACAAGGATGAGGAAGCACCGATATTTGGTGTGTCTGACTACGGCCTGGTGGCTGACTTGTTTGAAGCCGTGCCTGAATTTGAGAAGAGTCTTTAAGCCGCAGTGAGCCACAAACAACAATGGCCAGCTTTGCTGGCCATTGTTGTTTCTGGGGGGGCTCGCTCAATGGGGCACGGGCTCAGCAGTACACTGACGGCATTAACCGTGATACACACCGACAAACCCACCGCCAAACCCACCGACAGACACAAAGCAAGGAACACCCAGTGAACGCGCCTGGATCATCGCCACCTGCATCTGAGTTGCCGCATGATTTGCAAGGCATGCTGCCGTGGCTGTTGCCAGTGGCACGACAGGCTGGTCAGGCGATTCTGTCCATCTACGAAACAGCGCATGCTCATCCCGAAGGCAGCCACAGCGCGTTAGTTCAACACAAAGCCGATCAGTCCCCTCTGACGCAAGCCGATCTGGCCGCCAATCACGCCATTGTTGCTGGGCTGACGGCGCATGCGCCAGATATTGTCGTGATCTCGGAAGAGTCGCCAGACGCAGAGCGCAGCCGTTTGATGGCTCAGGCGGTGGCTGCCGGTCGGCCTTTCTGGCTGGTTGATCCGCTTGATGGCACCAAAGAGTTTTTGTCGGGCACTGGTGAGTTCACGGTCAACATTGCCTTGATTGATGCGGGCCGAGCCGTGCTTGGCGTGGTGTTTCAGCCCACCACCGGCGAGCTTTTTTGGGGTGGGGAAGGTGTAGGGGCGTGGCGCCAGGTTTTTGTCGGTGGTGCAGGCCAACAGAGCAAACCCGAGCCACTGGCTGTGGCGCCTCGAAGCGAGCCGCCATGGCGGGTGTTGGCCAGTCGCAGTCATCTGGGGCCCCATACCCAGGCGATGATCAAGCGCATGGAGCCCACCACGTTGTTGCAAGCTGGCAGTTCGTTAAAGTTTTGTCGGATCGCCATGGGCCAAGCCGACTTCTATCCGCGCTTAGGGTTCACGAGTCAATGGGACACGGCTGCCGCGCAGGCTGTGCTCGAAGGTGCGGGTGGTTATGTGATGGATCTAGATGGCAAGCCATTGCGCTATGGGCAGGCTGAGATCATTAATCCGCACTTTTTGGCGTCGGCGCTTCCTTATCAAGACGTCAAGCCCTGGTGGTTTGAAGCATAACCAAGGCCTTGATGGCCACCCGAGGGCGTGCATCACCACACCGATGGTTACTGCCTGATCGTATCGGGCAGCCAGGTCGCAATCTCCGGGAACACGATCAACAGAATCGTCGCCACCACCAGCAGCAAGAAAAACGGGAACGCGGCCTTGGCCACTTCCCAGATGTTGCGTCCAGTCATGGACTGCAGGATAAAGAGATTGATGCCCACCGGTGGGGTGATTTGTGACATCTCAATGACCACGACCATGAAGATGCCAAACCAGATGGGGTCAATACCCGCTTGCTGGGTGATCGGCATGATGACCGCAGCCGTGAGCACCACAATCGAAATGCCATCCAGAAAACATCCCATGACCACAAACAGCAGGGTCAGTGCCAGCAGCAACTCAAACTTGTTCAAGCCCAGCGTGCCGACCCAGGCGGCCAGCTCACGCGGAATGCCGGTAAAGCCCATGGCCGTTGACAAGAACGCCGCGCCGGCCAGAATGAACGACACCATCACGCTGGTGCGTGTGGCACCCAGCACGCTGTCAATAAAGCTTTGCTTGTTCAGTGATCCGCTAAAAAGCGCAATCAGCAAAGCACCGACCACGCCCACGGCGGCCGCTTCCGTGGCCGTGGCAATGCCCATGTAAATAGAGCCAATGACGGCCACCATCAAGGCCACAATCGGAAAGAGCTTGCGGGTTTCCCAGATGCGGCGCAAGATTGGCACGCGATCCTCGCGCGGTGGCACTTTGCCCGGGTTCATGGCAGACCAAATGGCCAGGTAGCCCATGAACAAGGTCATCAGCATCGCACCAGGTAAGACACCGGCAATAAAGAGCCGGGTGATCGACACATCGGCTGCCACGCCATACACAATCATGATGATCGATGGCGGAATCAAAAAGCCCAGCGTGGATGATCCGGCCAAACTACCAATGGTGGTTTTTTCATCGTAGCCACGCTTGAGCAGCTCCGGGATGGTGATGCGGCCAATGGTGGCCGTGGTGGCAGCCGATGAGCCCGACACCGCAGCAAAAATCCCGCAACTGACCACGTTGATGTGAATCAGGCGCCCGGGAAAGCCCGCGAGCCAAGGTGTCAGGCCTTCAAACATGTCCTTGGCCAGGCGGGTGCGATAGAGGATTTCCCCCATCCAGATAAAAAGCGGCAAGGCGGTAAGCGCCCAGCTTGAGCTTTGCCCCCAGATCACCGTGGACTGGATGCTGGCCGCTGGCGCATGCGAGAAAGCCAGCATGCTGATCAAGCCCACCGACATCAGGGTCACGGCCACCCAGACGCCCGAGGCCAGCAGCGCCAGCATGATGACGGCCACGATCAAGCCAATCATTGAAACGTCCATGGCCTAGTCCACCAACTGTTCTTTGTTTTTTTCAAAATTCGGCTCTTTGCCACGCAGCACGTTCACGAGATCCTCGAGAATGGCCAGACAAAAAAGCGTCACCCCAATGCCCATGCTCAACTGCGGTATCCAGATGGGGTACTTCAGAATGCCGGTGGACATTTCCTTGAACTCGTAGCTCTCCCAGACCAGGGTCATGGAGTTGTAGGCCCAGGTCGCAATCATGACAGCGGTGAAGGCCAGCACCAGCAGCAACAACACGCGTTGCGCCTTCGAAGACAGGCGCGACGTCAACAACGTGACCCGAATGTGTGAGCCGGAGCGAAACGCGTAAGCCAAGCCCAGAAAGCTGCTTGCCGCCAGGCTGTAGCCGGCGAACTCATCGGCCGATGGAATCTGGTGATTAAAGAATCGAGCGACAATTTGCGCGACAACGAGCACGGCAATGGTCACTAAAAAAATGCCGGCCAGGTAGCCGCTCCAGGTAAAGAGCCGGTCCAGAAATTTGCTGAGCATGATGTGTTTTCCAACAAAAAACAAAGCCGGCGGGGTACGCCGGCTTTGTGACAACAAGGCCAGCTTAGCGCAATGGCGCCAGAATCTTCTCTGCATCAGGGCCCACAGCTTCGGCCCATGAAACAGACATCACGTCACCGATCTGAGCCAGCGCCTTAGACAGGTCTTCATTAGCCTGGCGGTACTCCATCTTCTCTTTGAGCGTGTTGGTGGTCTCGCTAAACACCGCTTCACTCATCTCCCACCCACGCGTCTCGGCTGCTTTGCCAGCATCGATGAGCGCCTGCTGGGCCTTGGGGCTTAAGCGCTTGAAGGCCCGTTCGTTCACGTAAATCATGTTCTTGGGCATCCAGGCTTGCGTGTCGTAGTAGTAGTTGGCAAACGTCCAAGCTTCGGTGCGCACACCGGTGGCAGCAGAGGTCACCATGGCGTCAACGATGCCGGCGGTAAAGGCCTGAGGAATTTCCACGGCTTCAACGGTGGTGGGCACGGCTTTCATGAGTGAAGCCATTTTCTCGGTCGTGGAGTTGTACGTGCGGAACTTCACGCCTTCCATGTCAGCAATCGAGTTGATCTCGTTTTTCATGTAAAAGCCCTGGCCTGGCCATGGCACGGCATAGATCAAACGCATGCCGTTGTCAGCGAGGTACTTTTCAACGAAGGGGCGCTGGCCTTGCCAAAGTTTCTGGGCTGACTCGTAGCCTGAAACCAGGAAGGGAATGGCATCGACCTGAAACACAGGGTTCTGGTTAGACAGATTGGCCATCAGTGTCTCGCCAATCTCAACCTGGCCGGTACGCACCGCGCGCGGGATTTCCGGGTGCTTGAACAGTGACTGGGCCGAATGCACGGTGATGTTCAAGTCGCCGCCAGACATTTCATTGACATCAGCCACGAACTGCTGGATGTTCTTGGTATGAAACTCGGACTCCGGGTAGGGTGTGGCCATGTTCCAGTTGGTTTCAGCCACAGCGCCAAACGACAGCGCGGACAATGCGGTTGCTGCTATCAGACTTTTCGTCAATTTCATGTCTGTTCTCCAGGTTGAGTGTCCACCGCGGTGGTCACTGTTTCTTAAAAACGTTCCAAACAACGGTGACCAAGATTAGCAACATTCAACACTCGATACAACAAATCACCACATAAATATAACCAACTTGTGGAAAGTCTTAATCTGGCGCTAACCCGCGCCAGCACTGGCTTTGTGCGTTGCCCCCCAAAACCGTGCGCCGCTGCACCAAGTAGGTGTTTATACCGATGAGTGGGCGTCAAGGCGTTGTCCTGCCATCTGGCATTCGAGCCCGCTAACTTGCTATAGTCGCCATCTATGTTGCAATGCGGTGACATGGTCAGTGGCATCATGTTCAGTGACATTATGTCAGTGGCATCAGTGGCATCATCAGTGTCATCGTTGTTAAAAAAGTCAATCAAAGACACGCGCTGATCCAACTCAGCGCAACCCAACCGATAAAAACTCAGGGGAGACCTCACCATGTTTTACGAACCCAGCCAAGGCCATGGCCTGCCGTTTAATCCGTTTAAGGCCATCATCGCGCCACGCCCAATTGGCTGGGTATCAACCATTGACGCGCAAGGCCGAGTCAATCTCGCGCCCTACAGTTTCTTTAATGCCGTCTCGGGCAAGCCCGAAATGCTGATGTTTACCAGCGAGGGGTTAAAGGACAGTGTGCGCAACGCCCAGGAGACGGGCGAGTTTGTCTACAACCTCGTGTCTGAGCCTTTGCTGCAAGGCATGAACCAAACCGCAGCGGCTTTGGACCGCGGCGAGAACGAATTCGAGTTTGCCAAGCTGGGTGCGGTGCCCAGCGAGCTGGTCAAGCCACCCCGTGTGGCGGGCACACCGGCTGCGCTCGAGTGCAAGGTCACCAAGATCATGCCGCTTGAAGACTTAAACGGTGAGACACACGACCGCTACATGGTGATTGGCCAGGTTGTTGGCGTGCATATCGATGATGCTTACTTGGTCGATGGCCGCTTTGACATGGTCAAGGCACAAACCATGGCCCGTTGTGGCTACCAAGACTACTCGCAGGTCACGGCGCTTAAGCCACTGCTGCGCCCAGGCGAGCAGCCGCTTAAATAGCACAGGGCCAGGCAGGCCCTGTGCTGGGCTTGAGTTTCAAAGGGTGTGGGGTGGTGCTTGGGCAGTCATGAGCCGTTCAGCACCCCAGGGTCTTGAGCGCTACTTTTTGCCCTCTCTGCCTTTTTGCTTAGCCGAAGAGTTAGGGGGTGGGTGATAAAGTGAACGCTCAACGTTTATTGTGTTGCCAGACTCTGTGAATCACGTTAATCGCCTGCGACTTCCGATTGGCATTCAGACGTTTTCTGATATCAGAGAACTGGGTTATTACTATGTGGACAAGACGCCGCAGATTGAGCGGCTCGTCACCGAAAACGATTATTGCTTCCTATCCAGGCCTAGGCGTTTCGGTAAAAGTCTATTGCTTGACACGATCCGATGTTTGTTTGAGGGTCGACAAGAGCTGTTTGAGGGGTTGGCCATCGAATCGCGCTGGGATTGGACGACCAGACATCCTGTCATTCGCATCAGTTTTTCAGACGGCGTTTTGCACAGCAGACCGGCGCTAGATGATCGAATCCGTGATCAGCTTCATGTCCAGCGCGAGCATCTCGACGTCACGCTTGATCGTCAGACTGACATTGCAGGGGAGTTTTCAGCACTTATACGGGATGCGCACAAGCGCTATGGGCAACGTCCGGTGGTGCTCATTGATGAATATGACAAGCCCATTCTTGACAACATTCTGGACCCAGTGCGAGCGCGTGAGCTGCGCGAGGGATTAAAGAATTTTTACAGCATCCTTAAAGATGCTGGTCCGCATCTGCGCTTCGTGATGCTCACCGGCGTATCCAAGTTCAGCAAGGTCAGCCTTTTTTCTGGGCTGAACAATCTAAATGACATCACGCTTGACATACCGTATGCCACGATTTGCGGATATACAGATGCCGATATTAATACGGTATTTCGTCCAGAGCTTGACGGGTTGGATCGTCAAACAATCCGAGCTTGGTACAACGGTTACCGATGGGGAGGGAAGGAAGTAACTGCTGTTTACAACCCATTGGATGTGTTGTTGCTCCTACAAAAGCGCCAGTTTGCCCCATATTGGTTTGAATCGGCTACCCCCGGGTTTTTAGTGGATGTGCTCAGTCAGCGTGGCGTTTTCACGCCAGAACTTGATCGCTGGGAAACCGAGTATGAGCTTATTAATCAGTTTGATGTCGATGACATGACCACCGAGGGTCTGCTATTTCAAACGGGCTATCTAACGATTAAATCCATCGAAGAGCCCATGGTGGGTTATCGGCAATTTACTTTGGGATTTCCCAATCGTGAGGTTGAGGCGAGTTTGAACTATGCGTTGCTGCCCGCGCTCGGGTTGGCGCACGAGCCTAGGCAGCGCAAGACTTTGTTTAAGCATCTTCAGCAACATGACCTACAAGGACTTCAGGAGCATCTACGGGCGCTGTTTGCCAGCCTGCCGCATGACTGGTATCGCAACAACCCGATCGCACGCTACGAAGGACATTATGCGAGTGTGTTTTATAGTCACTTTGCAGCACTCGGGCTTAATGTCACCGTCGAGGATGCCAGTCACTGGGGTAGTGTCGACATGAGCGTTGATTTTGATGGTCACATCTATTTGTTTGAGTTCAAAGTCATCGAACAGTCCTCACCGGGGGCGGCCTTGGCGCAAATTCAGGCAAAAAAGTATGCCGACAAGTACCTCTCTAGTGGCAAGACCATTCATTTGATTGGCGTGGAGTTTTCGAGCCAGCGGCGTCAGATCGAGACGTTTGATGTGCTCACCCTAGGGACTGAAGCAACAGGATAAGTCTCGCTCTCGAAGGGGCAGGACAGTCTAGCAGGACAGTCCTGTCCGGTCATGTTTTGGTCTTGTGTGTGGCGCTTGCGAACTGTAGTTGTTGGTGTCAGTGTTCGGATGGCGTCTTCTGCCAAAGGCCCATGAAGACTCACCGTTGAGCACTGCACGCGCGCGGGGTTGGCATTTCAATTGGCGGGAATAGTAAAGTAAATTGAAATACAAAAGTAAATTGACACAAGAAATCACAATAAAACTCTACACAAGACTTAATGACGCTTGCACCAACGACTGCCAAGCGCAATGAGCGTTTGACAAGCGCTTTACCGTCTGCGCGCGAAAAGCCCCGGCCTTCAGGCCGGGGAGTAGTCAACCCTGGACGGTCGTCAGAGTGATCCATCGTAAAACGTATATGCAAGCGCTCGAATCAGCCAGTGTCCAAGGTGATATTGGCCCGCTTGTGGCGTTTTTGCGTCAAGAAATGTTGGCGCACGATCTCTAAGACGTGCGAGAGGCTTTGCCGCTATTGAGATCGACACCGATGCTACTTTTGTGCGTGCAACTCCCGGTTTGCAGCTAAAAGCGCCACCAACAACTCGCCTTGCTCGATGGCATCGTGCACGGCGATGTGGTCATGATGATGCGTCAGGTTCAAGCGGTCTTTCAGGCGTTTTTTAAGTTTTGATTTGTGGGCGCTGCGATACGTCAGGTTCATGAACGCCATCGCAAAGCTTCGGATATCAAGTGCGTGGTGGCTAAACGGGCTGTGACCATGAAACCGGATCAAGTACCAATACACGTGCGTGAAATCAAACCCCACCGGCCACGCCGCAAACACGGGTTTGACGTTCTCGCCGGCGGTGGCCCACACCCACTTGGCGAACTCGGGCATGACTTCTGAGGGCTCGCGCTGGTCTTGTTGGCAGGCTTGCCAGGCTGCAGGCTGAGTCGCCCACCACGCCATGGTGTTGGGGTCAGGGCTTGCCTCCGGCAATGGTTTTAAGTTGGCGCTGTAGGTGCCAAGCGCACGGCCATCGGGGTCAAACGCCGCACACCCAAGTGAAAGCATCGAGTTCACGCCGGGGATGGGGCCATCGGCTTCGATGTCGACACTGAAATAGACTTCAGGCGGTTTGCTCGCAGCAATCGTCTTGGGTTTTGCGTCGGGTTCCAAATGGACTCCTGAGTGTTAAAGGGTTTGCATCATCTCCTGGCGCAGTTGATAAGCCGCCAGGCTCGTGTCAGCACTCACATCATCCCAGCTCAGGTGCTGGCCAGCTTTCACGGGGCGCGTGACTTTAACATGCTGGGCCAAGCCCAAGGGCAGGGCGTTGGTGGCTTTGGACTGCTGGGCTTGAAACAAGCTGCCCGCCACCGTATAGCCACCTTCACCATCGAGCATCTCGCCGGGGGCGAGATCACGCTTGGCCGTGGCCACCACATCAGCGTTCAGGCAAATGGGTGAGCCCGTGGACTCACCACGTACCCCCACTGACGCCACAGAAATCCCTACTTCCAAACCAATCAAATGCCAGCGCTTGTACAGGCAAGCGTAGCGCCCGCTGGGGTCAGTGCGCACCTTGTATTCACTGAAGCAGTTACGGATATATTCCGTCTCGCCCTCAAACACCACAAACACCCCCATACGAATGTCATAAGGAATGACCCGGCCGTCACGCTCAAGCGACGACACCACCTCGACCTGGCCCTTTTGATGCAGCACGCCACCTTCGTCGATCGGGCGACAGACAAACGGGATGTCATCAACGCTGGCAGGCGGGTAGGTCAAACCGTTGGGTGGTGCCACGAGCCCGGTGGCATTGCAAATGGCTGTCGATTCAATGGCCGGTTTTGAGCCATCCAGAAACGAGTTGAACATCTTGGGGTTAAGGCCACCGCGCTCAGCCTCTTGCGGGGTCAGTCCCCAGTGATCCCAAACCGTGTCAGGTGTTGACTGCGCATACTCAGGCAGCCACTTGTGGCCCCGGCCAGCTGACACCACATTAAAACCGGCCGCACGCGCCCAGTCCACGAGATCACACACCAAGGCCGGTTGGTCACCATAGGCCAGGCTGTAGATCACGCCCGCATCGCGAGCGCGTTTGCCCAGCATGGGTCCGCACAAGGCGTCGGCTTCAACCGTGACGTTGACCACATGCTTGCCATTGGCAAAGGCGCCCAAGCAATGGTCGACCGCGGCAATGGGCGAGCCCGTGGCTTCGACCATGACATCAATGGCCGGGTGTTTAACCAAGGCCAGCCAGTCGTCACCGACGTGGGTGTTGCCATTAGCCAGCGCCTCATCGATTGAGGCGGCGCTGTACTGCTCACTAGGCCAGCCCACCCGGGCCAAGTTGCGCTTGGCATTGTCTGGAGACAGATCGGCGATGCCAACCAAATGAATGCCGGGCGTTTTAGGGACTTGGGCCAGATACATGGAGGCGAATTTGCCCGCACCGATGACACCGATGCGGATGGGTTTGTTCTGAGCGGCGCGCGCTTGCAGTTTGGCGTAAAGATTCATGGAGGTGACCTATTGGGTGTTGGGGTGGCAATCCGGCATGGACACTTGTTTGCCCAGGGATAAAAGCCTATCAGAAAGACCCACGGTTTATGTGTCTTGCTGCGGCCTTGCTGCTGCCTGCGGGCATGTCAGCCTTGCAACGTCATCTGGGATTTGTCGTAGATAGATTTCGGCAATAAATCAAACCAATACCTCAAACTAATACCTTGCTAATCAGGAATTATTTTCCTAAAATACAAGGTATGTTAAAGAGACACATATACACAGAAATCTCAGAGACGTTGTCTCACGTGCCAGCAGTGGTGCTGCTAGGGCCACGCCAAGTGGGTAAAACAACAGTTGCCAAAGCCATTGGTCGTGACATGCCCTCGGTGTACCTTGACCTTGAAGCACCGCCTGATTTGCTCAAACTACGAGACCCCACGACGTTCTTGCAGACACACCGCGATGAGCTCGTGATTCTGGATGAAATTCAGCGTGTGCCGGATCTGTTTCCTATCCTGCGCGGCCTTATTGATCAAAATCGTGAAAGAGGGCGGCGAGCGGGTCACTACCTGCTGTTGGGTTCGGCCTGCATGGATTTGATGCGGCAATCCTCAGAGAGTCTGGCCGGTCGCATCAGTTATCTGGACATGACCGGTTTAACCATGGCCGAGATCCGAGCCGAACACAGTGCACATCAGACGCTATGGTTGCGTGGCGGTTTTCCGGAGAGTTATCTCGCACCATCGGACGCTTTGGCCATGCGTTGGCTAGAAGACTTGATTCGTACGTATCTGGAACGTGATGTGCCGCAAATGGGGTTTCGCGCCCCAGCCGCACGCTTGAGGCGGCTGTGGACGATGCTGGCGCATCTACAGGGCGAGCCCATCAATGTGTCAAAGCTAGGTGCCAACCTGGAGCTCGATGCCAAGACCGTGCGTTATTACATCGAGATACTGGTCGACTTACTATTGGTGCGTCGGTTGGAGCCTTGGCATGCGAACGTCAAAAAACGGTTGGTGAAATCGCCGCGCTTTTACTTGCGAGACAGTGGCATTTTGCATCGCCTACTGTCGATCAATGATTACGACGCCTTGTTGTCGCACCCCGTGCTCGGTAAAAGCTGGGAAGGGTTTGTCATTGAAAACATCCACGCCATGCTGCCGCATGGAGCCCAAACCTTTTTTTATCGCACCACGGCGGGGGCGGAAATCGACTTGGTGATTCAGATGCCCAATGCCGATGTCTGGGCTATTGAAATCAAGCATGGGGTTGCACCCAAGCTAGGTAAACACTTTAACGAAACGGCCCGAGACATTGGCGCGACGCACAAATTTGTCGTCTATGGCGGTGATGACGAGTTTGGTATCGGCGATGGTGTGACCGTGATCTCATTGCGCCGAATGCTTGATCGTCTCGTGGGTGTCTAATAGGATATAGGAGCGCCTTGACTGCCTGAGCAGGCAGTAAGATAAGTCGTCCCTTTCTTTTTGAGTGTCATCATGAAGTCCGATTTCCGCTTTGTCTACCGTCATCGCGTGCGCTGGGTCGAATGCGACCCACAGTGGATTGTGTTCAATGGTCACTACTTGACGTTTTTTGACGTGGCCGTCACCGAGTACGCCCGCGCCGTGGGCTTGCCCAATGTGCTCACCCAACAAAAAACCGGCAAAGAGTTTTTTGCGCGCAAATCTGTCATCGAGTACCACGCGCCCGCCAAATACGACGATGAGCTTGAGATTCACGTGCGGGTGGCTTATCTGGGCAATTCGAGCCTGAAGTTCGTGCTGGAAATCTATTGCGAGGATGCCTTGGTGACGAGCGGCGAGATGATTTATGTGTGTGTCAACAGCCAAGCACTCGCCAGCACCCCGTTGCCAGACGCCTGGAAGCAAGCCGTGCTTGACTACGAGCCCGTGGCGGTCGAACAGGCGAGTTAAACTTCAGCATCACCAGTCTGGAGTCTTGAGCAATGAAACTGCTTGTGACCGGCGCGGCCGGCTTCTTGGGGCGTGAACTCACGCGTGCGTTGCTGGCACAGTCACAGTTCAAAGGCCAGGCCATTGAATCCCTGATGCTCACCGACCAGGTGGCGGTGTCGGATCAGGTTGCGCTTGACGATCAACGTGTGCATGTCCATCAAGGTGACTTGCTAGAGAGCTTGCCCGAGCTGTTTGAGTCAGTCTATGACGCTGTGTTTCACATGGCCTCGGCCGTGTCAGCCGAGTGCGAAGCCGATTTCTCGCTTGGCCTGCGCGCCAATCTGGCCACCACCGAAGCTTTACTCGAACACCTGCGTACCCAACAGACGCAAACTGGTGTCGTGCCCACCCTGTTTTTTGCGAGCTCGGTGGCCGTGTTCGGCGGCGACGCCGGGGTGCCGTTGCCCGACATCATTACCGACTCAACCCTGCCTGTGCCACAGTCCAGTTACGGTGTGCACAAGTTTGTCTGCGAGCAATTGATGGCCGACTACACTCGCAAAGGGTTTATTGACGGTCGGGTGGCCCGACTCATGACGGTGTCCGTGCGCCCGGGGCGCCCCAATGGGGCGGCCTCGGGGTTTTTGTCGGGGGTCATTCGCGAGCCACTGGCGGGCGAGCCCGCCATTTGCCCCGTTGACCCTGACACGCGTGTGGCGCTGGCTTCACCGGCCAACACCATTGCTGGCATCTTGCGCGTGGCAAACGCCAGCCGTGACGAGCTCGCCGGACGCACGGCAATCAATCTGCCGGCCTTGAGCTTAACCGTCGGTGACATGCTGAACGCCCTTGAAGACATCGCCGGGCCAGAGACGCGCTCGCTTGTGACTGTTGAAGAAGACGATGCCATTGGCCGGGTGGTGGGGGGCTGGCCGGGGGCGTTTCACACCGAACGTGCCGCGGCGCTGGGCCTGGTCGCTGACGCCTCGTTTCACGACATCATCCACCAGTACATCGATTCGCTCGAGTGAGTCGTTCCAGTGAGTGTCGCTGCAGTCATTGTCGCTGCAGTCATTGGCTGCCACATCATCTGTCTGTTGCAAAAAAGCCGCTGTCACACAATGTTCACGGACCTGCAACCGGGCTGTCAAATGGTCTGGGCAACATGATGGTCCATGGACGCGACATCACCGATCGAGACACCGCCCCGAGTTCATGCGCACTATCGTGCCATCTGGATCTCTGACATTCACCTGGGCACCGCGGGCTGTCAGGCCGAGTTCTTGTTGGACTTTTTGCGGCACAACCAGTGCTGGGACATGTACCTGGTCGGTGACATTATCGATGGCTGGCAACTTCGCAAGCAGTGGTACTGGAAGCAGTCGCATAACGATGTCGTACAAAAGGTGTTGCGCAAGTCACGCAAGGGCACGCGCGTGACCTATGTCGCGGGCAATCACGATGAGGTGTTACGTCAATTCATCGGGCTGGCCTTTGGTGATATCCGTATTGTCAACGAAGCCACCCACCACATGCTTGATGGCAAAAAGCTGCTGGTGATTCACGGTGACTATTTTGATGGTGTGATTCAGCACGCCAAGTGGCTGGCCTATGTCGGCGACACGCTCTACACCCTGGTGCTCAAACTGAACAACATCTTTAACCGCTGGCGTCATCGCTTGGGGCTGTCGTATTGGTCACTGTCGCAGTACCTAAAGCACAAAGTCAAAAACGCCGTGTCGTTTATCAACAGCTTTGAAGTGGCCGTCACACAGGAGGCACGACAGCGCGGGTTTGATGGCGTGGTGTGCGGGCACATTCACAAAGCCGAGATGCGCGAGATCGACGGCACCTTGTATTGCAACGATGGCGACTGGGTCGAAAGCCTGTCGGCACTGGTCGAAACCCACGAGGGTGAGCTCAAACTGATTCACTGGCCGTACCGCGCCATGGCGGGAGAGAAAGTTGTTGAAGATGACCGAGAACACCAACCTGAACAGCAGCCCCAACGCCAGCACCACCAGCGGCCCCAACCCGACACCATCTTCGCCAAGCCCTGATGCCCGTGTCGTGGCAAGCGGCATCAAACGTCTGCTCATCGTCACCGATGCTTGGCAGCCCCAGGTCAACGGCGTGGTGCGCACGCTAGGCAACACCTGCCAACACTTGAACGCCATGGGTGTAGACGTCCAGATGCTCACGCCCCTGTCCTTTAAAACTTGGCCATGCCCAACCTATCCGGAAATCCGTCTGTCGCTGACCACCCAACGGCGTGTGCAGGCCTTGATTGAGCAGCACAACCCCGATGCGTTGCACATTGCCACCGAAGGCCCGCTCGGCTGGGCCGCCCGAGGCGCGGCCATGGCCCGTGGCTGGGCGTTTACCACGGCCTATCACAGCCGTTTTCCGGAGTACGTCAAGGCACGCGCCGGTATCCCGTTGTCGTGGTCTTACGCGTTGTTCAGAAAGTTTCACCGGCCAGCCAAGGCCACCATGGCACCCACACCTGGCATCGTGCATGATCTTGAGCAACGCGGGTTTGGTCACATGGTGCACTGGACACGCGGGGTCTCGCACGAGATCTTCTATCCCCGGCACCAAAAGTCCACGCCCAACAAAGACAACCCGGTGTTTTTATGTGTGGGGCGTCTTGCCATAGAGAAAAACCTTGATGCCTTTCTAAAGCTTGATTTGCCTGGCCAGAAATGGGTGGCCGGTGTTGGCCCGATGCAAGACAGGCTCATGCGCCAGTATCCGGATGTGCGTTTTATTGGCATCCTGCCTCAAGACGAATTGGCCATGCTCTACAGTGAGGCCGATGTGTTTGTGTTTCCCAGCGTCACCGACACATTTGGCCTGGTGCAAGCCGAAGCGATGGCCTGTGGCTTGCCTGTGGCGGCCTTCCCGGTGCACGGCCCGCTCGATGTGGTCGGTGACTCTGGTGCTGGCGTGCTCGATGAGGATTTAAAAAAAGCGGCGCTGGCCTGCCTGGATATCGGCCCGTCCAAACCCGTGGCGCGCGCAGCCGATTTCACTTGGCCCATTGCCACGTCACAGTTCTACGGCTCGCTTGTGCAGATGCGAGGTTAAGCAAGTCTGGCAAGTTCTTGGCTGGTGCGTGCCACAGCCACAAGGGGCACTCACCTCGTGTTTGCTTTGCGCTCCGGCTTGTTGCTTTGCGCCAGCATCCGGGCACGCAACGAATCGTAAATTGGTTCGCCGTTCATGAGATTGGCCACCACCGTGGCAGTTACCCCGGCAATGACCATGGGGATAACCAAACTGACCGAGCCACTCATCTCGGTGATCAACAAAATCCCGGTAAATGGCGCACGCACCACGCCTGTAAAAAAAGCCGCCATGCCCACCAGCGCAAAGGCCGCCGGTGTCAGCAACGCATCATCGGGCAAGGCCAGATTCAAGAGCTTGGCAAAGAGGTAACCAGTGACCGCACCCACGAGCAGCAATGGGGCGAACAGCCCGCCGGGTGTGCCCATGGAATAGGAAAGCGGGCCGAGCACCCAACGCACCACCAACAAGATGGCCAAGGCGCCAATGCCAAACTGCCCGGCCAGCACCATGTTGGCCTGAAGCTCACCGCCACCGACCCATTCGGGCTTGATATAGGCCAACAGGCCGATGCCTGCGCCAATGATGCCGGCCTTGATGACGGGCGACACCGAAGGAGCGATTTGATTAAAGCTGTTCAAGCCAAACAACACGGTCTTGTTGTAGGCCACGCCAAGCGCACCCATCAAGCCACCGAACAAGGCAAACACGAGGTATTCGGTGACGTTTGAGGGCAGGAAGTCACCGACATCGAATTCCACTTCATTGCCGAAGTACCCGCGATAGACCGCCATGGCCGTGGCCACGGCCACAAGCGTCACGAGCAATCGCCTGGCCGTCACGCGCCTGGCCACCTCTTCAATCACAAAGGCCGCGCCCGACAAGGGCGCGTTAAACGCCACTGACAGGCCCGAGCCTGCCACAGCCGTATACAGCATGAAGCGGTCTTCACGGTCAAGCCTAAAGATCTTGCCAAACTGTGTGCCAATGACCGCGGCCATCTGAATCGTGGGGCCTTCGCGCCCGAGCGCCAAGCCAGGCACCATGGCCAACAGGCCCCCCACAAACTTGATGGGCAGCACCTTAAATGGGGCAGGATCGGCGTCTTCGCGCATCACCGCTTCAACGTGTTGCACGCCGCTGCCCGCAGACGCCGGTGCAAAGGTCACGAGCCACCGTGCCAATGCCACTGAGACACCGACCACCGCCATGGCCGCCAGCCATCCCGGCAAGCCCCAGACACCGACATCCTTCCATTGCGCCAGCGTCTGAAGAAACCCGGCCCCGCCGTGCACCAGCAGCCAGTGGAAACTGCCGCCCACCAGACCCACGGCAATGCCAGCGACCGCGGCCACCACGAGCAGCCGAATCAAGCCTTGATTGATTTCGGCAAATGACTCATCACCGGGTACATCATTTGACGCATCACGTGGCGCATCACTTGGTGGCCTGGCAGACATGCACAATCCTTGGCGTTCGTAAAACCATGATCGTAACTTGAAGTGTGTTGGTGTTGGTGAGCGGTGCGGGTTAGAGACGACGAGGGTACAGGTCGGTGTTGTGCAACCTGTGCGTTTGACTTTGTAGCCCTTAGCCTTAGGGGTCGGCTGGGGGGCGGGTAAGCGCTTATCCCTTAGGGCAGTTACTAATTCATGGTTGCTATGACGGTGCTAAGATCAACTGATCCTTCAACCTGAACCCAAACTGACAAAAAACCATGAGTGAGACAACCGCAGCCCCAGCATTATCAGCCCCAGACCATGTCAAGCACGAAGGCCTCAAACAGTGGGTGGCCGAGATTGCCGCTAAAACCCGGCCTGATGCCATTGTCTGGTGCGATGGCTCGCAAGAAGAATACGATCGGCTTTGCAACGAGATGGTGCAAGCCGGCACACTGATTCGCTTAAACCCTGAGAAGCGGCCCAATTCGTTTCTGGCACGCTCGTCACCTGATGATGTGGCGCGCGTTGAAGACCGCACCTTTATCTGTACCGACACGCCAGAAGAGGCCGGGCCGACCAA
Source organism: Burkholderiaceae bacterium (assembly GCA_965659885.1). GTDB lineage: Bacteria > Pseudomonadota > Gammaproteobacteria > Burkholderiales > Burkholderiaceae_B > Algicoccus. The sequence continues at coordinate 59,030 of CBFHXV010000008.1, forward strand.
CAACTGGATCGCACCGGATGAGATGCGAGCCACGCTTGATGGCTTGTTTGACGGCTGCATGCAAGGCCGCACCATGTATGTCGTGCCGTTTTCTATGGGACCGCTGGGCTCGCCGATCGCGCAAATTGGCATCGAGATTTCAGATTCACCGTACGTGGTGGTCAACATGCGCATGATGACGCGCATGGGCAAAGCCGTCTATGACGTGCTGGGCTCAGATGGCGCCTTTGTGCCGTGCGTGCACACCGTGGGCGCGCCGCTGGCCGCGGGCGAGGCCGACGTTGCCTGGCCGTGCAACAGCACCAAATACATCGTGCATTTCCCGGCGACCCGTGAAATCTGGTCTTACGGCTCAGGCTACGGCGGCAACGCCTTGCTCGGCAAAAAGTGCTTTGCGCTGCGCATTGCTTCGACCATGGGGCGTGCGGCGGCCAAGGACGGCCCGGGCTGGCTGGCCGAGCACATGCTGATTCTGGGGGTCAAGGCACCCTGGGGCAAGAAGTACCACGTGGCCGCGGCCTTTCCGTCGGCTTGCGGCAAGACCAACTTTGCCATGCTGATCCCGCCCGAAGGCCTGTCACAACAGGGCTGGGAAATCACCACCATTGGTGACGACATCGCCTGGATCAAGCCCGATGCCGATGGCCGCTTACGCGCCATTAATCCCGAGGCGGGGTACTTCGGTGTGGCGCCAGGCACCAACGAGCAGTCCAACTACAACTGCATGGCCAGCCTGAACGAGAACACGATATTTACCAATGTCGCACTAACCGATGACGGCGACGTCTGGTGGGAGGGCATGACCAAAGAGCCACCCGCACACCTGATTGACTGGAAGGGCAACGACTGGACGCCCGAAGAGGGCAAGGCCGGCGTCAAAGCCGCCCACCCGAATGCGCGCTTTACCGTATCGGCCACACAAAACCCCGTGCTCGATCAAGCCTGGGACGACCCGGCCGGCGTACAAATCGATGCCTTTGTGTTTGGCGGGCGCCGCTCAAGCACCGTACCGCTGGTCACCGAAGCACGCAACTGGGCCGAAGGCGTTTACATGGCCGCGACCATGGGCTCTGAGACCACGGCCGCAGCCATGGGCCAGCAAGGCGTGGTGCGTCGCGACCCCTTTGCCATGCTGCCATTTTGTGGCTACAACATGGCCGAGTACTTTGAGCACTGGCTGCAACTTGGTGAGCGAGTGGCACAAACCGGCGCCAAGCTGCCCGCCATCTTCTGCGTGAACTGGTTTCGCACTGACGAGAACGGCAAGTTCGTCTGGCCCGGCTTCAGTGAAAACGCCCGTGTGCTCAAGTGGATTCTCGGTCGTCTGGAGCAAGAGGCCGATGGCCAGTCGCATGTGCTCGGTGTCACGCCGCGGTTTGAAGACATGGACTGGTCTGGCCTGGCGTTCTCCGAACAAATGTTTGCCGCCATCACCTCGGTTGATCCAAAGGCTTGGCAAGAAGAGTTCAAGCTGCACGACGAACTCTTTGACAAGCTGGCTCACGGACTGCCGCCACACTTAAAGCAAATCCGTGTGGAGTTGGAGAGTCGGCTAACCCAAGCGGTGTAGGCTGGGTCGGCTGGGCTGGCAGGACTGCCTGGACTGAGGGCCATTGCGCACCATTGCGGCTGAGCCAGCAGATTTAGCTTGCATCTTGTCCCTGTGCATCGCAAGATGGCAGGGACAGTTTTTTTGTTTGTGATTTTGTTTTTGTTTGTGCAAT
>CBFHXV010000009.1:0-57907 GCA_965659885.1 Burkholderiaceae bacterium
TGATTCATGAAAAAAAACCTGTTGCTAGTCGATGGTTCAAGCTATCTATACCGTGCCTATCATGCCATGCCTGATTTAAGAAATGCGCAGGGTGATCCCACAGGCGCGATTTATGGCGTGATCAACATGATGCGCAAGCTCGCTCAAGAATACCAGCCCGATTATGCGGCTTGCGTGTTCGATGTGAAAGGTAAAACCTTTCGTGAAGACTTATATGACCAGTACAAGGCCAACCGGGCGGCCATGCCCGAGGATTTGGCTGCGCAAATTGAGCCCATCCATGAGGCGGTGGCCGCGCTGGGTTGGCCGGTGGTGGGGGTAACAGGCGTGGAGGCTGATGATGTGATCGGCACCTTGGCTCGTTTGGCTCAGGCTCACGACGTAGAGACCATCATCTCCACAGGTGACAAAGACTTGGCTCAGCTTGTGACCGACAAGTGCACGCTGGTCAACACCATGAACAATGAAAAGCTAAGCCCGCAAGGCGTTAAGGACAAGTTTGGCGTGCCACCCGAGCGCATTGTGGACTACTTGATGTTGGTGGGCGACACGGTGGACAATGTGCCGGGGGTCAACAAAGTCGGCCCCAAAACCGCTGTGAAATGGCTCGATGCCTACGGCGATATGAACAATATTATCGCCCATGCCGATGAAATCAAAGGTGCGGTGGGCAATCACTTGCGTGACGCGCTCGGGCAGTTTGAGCTCACGCGCTCATTGCTCACGGTCAAAACTGATTGCGAGTTGCCCGAGACGGTTGCTCAAATCGAGCAGTTGGTGCCCAAGCCTGCCGACACGGAAAGGCTGCTGGCGCTCTATGAAAAATTTGGGTTTCGTAGTTGGTTGCGTGAATTGACCGGCGACTGCGAGCGGATTCCAAGCGGTGACAGCCGTGTGGTTCATGCGCAGGGTGCGGCGCCCGAGGCGTCCACAGCCACGGCAGTCGCCGTTGACCCACCGCAGCAGATTACCTATGAGACCGTGACCACGATGGCGCAAGCCAAGGATTGGCTGACCCGGGTACAAGAGGCCGAGCTGGTGGCCTTTGATACGGAGACTACCTCGCTCGATGGCATGCAGGCGCGCCTGGTGGGGTTTTCTTTGTCGGTGCAGCCGGGCCAAGCCTGCTATGTGCCACTGGCTCACCGGGGACATCAGAGTGTGGAGCAGCTACCCAAGGCAGAGATATTGGATTTGTTCAGGCCGTGGTTCGAGTCAGACAAGCCCAATAAATTGCTGCACCATGCCAAGTACGACATGCATGTGTTGGCCAACGAGGGCATCACGCTTGGCGGTGTAGCCCATGACACGATGCTGCAAGCTTACGTGTTGGAGTCACATCGAAGCGTGGCGCTCGATCAGTTGGCCCAACGCTGGCTTGGCTTGAAAGGTTTGAGTTACCAGGATTTATGCGGCAAAGGTGCGCAACAAATCGGTTTTGATGAGGTGGATATTGAACGCGCGGCGCAGTATGCCTGTGAAGACGCTGACTATACGCGGCGCCTGCATGATGCGCTATACCCGCAAGTGCAGTCCGAACAGACGCTGTCACGCATTTACGCGCTTGAGATTGATGTGTCCTCTGTTTTATGGCGCATTGAGCGCACGGGTGTGGCCATTGATGTCGACGTGCTTAAACGCCAAAGCCATGCGCTTGGCGAAAAGCTGCTTGCGCTTGAGACTGAGGCCTACGAGCTTGCAGGACAGCCCTTTAATCTGAATTCACCTAAGCAGTTGGGTGAAATTTTGTTTGGTCAGATGCAATTGCCCGTGGTGCGAAAGACAGCGAGCGGTGCGCCGTCTACAGATGAGGAGGTGTTGAGCAAACTGGCCGAAGACTACCCCTTGCCGAAACTGTTGTTGCAGTACAGGGGACTGGCCAAGCTGAAGTCAACCTACACCGACAAACTGCCAAAGATGGTCAATGCCACTACCGGCCGGGTTCACACCAATTACGCGCAGGCCGCTGTCATTACGGGCAGGTTGTCTTCATCAGACCCCAACCTGCAAAACATTCCTATCCGCACGCCAGAGGGAAGGCAAGTGCGCCAGGCGTTCGTCGCAAGTACCCCCGATGGCAAGATTGTCTCGGCAGACTATTCGCAAATTGAGTTGCGGGTGATGGCCCACGTCTCTGACGACACCGGCTTGTGCCAAGCTTTTGACAAGGGCGAGGACATTCATCGCGCCACAGCAGCTGAGGTGTTTAACGTGGCCATTGATGAGGTCTCCGACGATCAGCGTCGCACCGCCAAGACGATTAACTTTGGGCTGATTTATGGCATGGGTGCGCACGGCTTGGCGACCAATCTGGGTATTGCGCGTGATGCGGCACAGAATTACATTGACCGGTATTTCGCACGCTATCCGGGTGTTGCCCAGTACATGGCACAAACCAAAGCCTTGGCCCATGAGCAAGGGTTTGTTCAAACGGTGTTTGGACGTCGTTTGTGGCTGCCAGATATCAACGCCGGTGGCGCTCGACGTGCCGGGGCCGAGCGAGCGGCCATTAATGCGCCGATGCAAGGCACGGCCGCTGACCTGATCAAGATGGCCATGGTGCGCGTGCTGTCCTGGCTGCAAACCGAGAAATTAAAAAGCCAGGTCATCATGCAGGTGCATGACGAATTGGTGTTGGATGTGCCTTCTGATGAGCTTGCACTGGTCAGCGCGCGACTGCCTGAGTTAATGTGCGACGTGGCTAAACTCAAAGTGCCGTTGCTCGCAGAGGTGGGGCAGGGCGATAATTGGGACCAGGCTCATTAGAGTTGATTAAAAAGTCTCACCAACCCAGGAACAGGTTAGTGGCTATGAGCACAACAAAAAACACACCCATCAAGACATCTGATGAGGGTCTCGACACGCGCTGGGTCGATATCGCGGCCGGTGATGTGAATCTGCCCGCGTTTGTGGCCATGCCGGCGAGCACCGAGCGTTTCGAAGTGGTGCTGGTGATTCAGGAAATATTTGGGGTGCATGAGCACATACAGGATGTTTGCCGGCGTTTTGCGCATGAGGGATACATGGCGATAGCCCCTGAGCTGTACGTCAGGCAGGGTGACCCCAGTGTGTTGCCAGACATCGACAGCATCGTGCGCGATATCGTCAGCCAGGTGCCCGATGAGCAGGTGATGACTGATCTTGATGCCTGCCTGGTTTGGGCAGGGCTGCACGGTGGCGATCTGACGCGCGTGTATGCCACCGGCTTTTGTTGGGGAGGCAGGATCACTTGGTTGTATGCCGCCCATCAGGCCATGCTAAAGGCCGGTGTGGCCTGGTACGGCCGTCTGTCGCAAGGGCATGGTCCGTTGCAGGTTAAAAATCCAGTCGATGTTGTGCAAGAGCTCAAAGCGCCGGTGCTCGGTTTGTACGGCGAGAAAGACGCCGGCATCCCACTTAAGGATGTCAGAGCGATGCAGGCAGGTTTAAAAGAGGGTTCCGAGCAGGCCAAGGCCAGTGAGATTCGTGTCTACGAGGGGGCTGATCACGGCTTTTTTGCTGACTATCGGCCGATGTACCAAGCCAAGGCCGCCAAAGATGGCTGGCAGCGCTGCTTGGTGTGGATGCGTCAGCACCCACACGCATCCTGAGTCAGCAGTAGGTCTGACGCAATTGTTAGAGCTGTTGCAGCGCAGCGATGCGCTGCTCAATGGGCGGGTGCGTGGCAAATAGCGCGCCAATGCCTTTACCGCCACTGATGCCGCTTGCTTCAAAGCTGCGCGGCAATTCCCCAGGTGTCATGTTGCCCAGTCGTGCCAGTGCCTTGATCATGGGCTCTCTGGACTGCAACAAACGGGCTGAGCCCTCGTCAGCACGATATTCACGCTGTCGTGAGAACCAAGCCACGATGATGCTCGCTAGAATGCCGAAAATAATCTCAGAGACGATCACCGCAGCGAAGTAGCCTAGACCGAAGCCCCGATCATTTTTAAGGATGACGCGGTCGACAAAGTAACCGACGATGCGCGCGAAAAACACGACGAAAGTGTTAAGCACACCCTGGATCAGGGTCAACGTGACCATGTCACCGTTGGCGATGTGGGCGACTTCGTGGCCAAGCACGGCGGTGACTTCTTCCTCAGTCATCCCTTGCAACAGACCCGTCGACACGGCCACGAGCGCATTGTTCTTGAACGCGCCAGTGGCAAAGGCGTTGGGGGCACCCTCATAAATAGCGACTTCCGGCCGGCCAATTTGAGCCTTGTCGGCTAATTGGTGCACGGTTTGCACCAGCCAAGCCTCGCGTGAATTGCCTGGCGCTTGCGGGTCAATGACTTTGGCACCGGTGCTGAACTTGGCAACGGGCTTGCTAATGAGCAGGGAGATAAACGCGCCACCGAAGCCGATGATCGCAGAAAACACGAGCAAGGTCTGTATGTCCAGGCCTTGCTCGGTCACAAACCGGTGCGCGCCCGTGATGTTAAGAACAATACCTAAAACAATCAGGATGGCCAGGTTGGTGCCCAGAAATAGTGCGATACGTTTCATAATTTATCTTAAATATTTCAGATAGATAGAAAATTGTTTGAACTGAATATTAGACGAAAAAAATGACTGGCGGTTCCATTAAACCGCCAGTCATTCTCAATGACCTGATTCTTTGTATGGATACTCAGGTTTTGTCTTGCATCATGTTCTGATACCACTCATGAAAATGCTGCATGCCATCTTCCATGGGTGACTGATAAGGGCCCATTTCGATGTCACCGCGCTCATAAAGTGCTCGTCTGCCAGCATCCATGCGTTCGGCGATTTCGTCGTCTTCAACAGCTGTCTCCATGTATGCGGCTTGTTGTGCCTCGACAAACTCACGCTCGAACTCAGCAATCTCTTCTGGGTAATAGAATTCGACCACGTTGACTGTTTCCTGCGCCGACACCGGATAAAGCGTCGAGAGCACCAGCACGTGGGGGTAGAGTTCAATCATGTGGGTAGGGAAGTATGTCACCCAGATCGCGCCAAAGTCCGGCGCTTGTCCTTGCCGGAACTCAAGTAGCTTGTCATGCCAAGTCTTGTAGGCCGGCGTGCCTGGCTGAGATAGGGCGCGATGAACACCGACACGTTGCACGCTGTAGAAGGGTGCAAACTCCCATTGCAAATCGTCGCAGCTGACAAACTGGCCAAGGCCAGGGTGAAAGGGTTCAACGTGGTAGTCCTCGAGATAGACCTCGATGAAGGTTTTCCAGTTGTAATGACAGGGGTGCACTTCGACATGGTCGAACACGTAATCAGAAAAGTCGAATTCCGCTCGCTTGAAAAGACCAGCCATGTCGCTTGCCGGGTCTCTGGCGCCCTCGAACAACAAGCCGTGACAGTCCTTGAACGGGTAGCGCTGCAGATTCATGCACGGTGTCTGTTCAAAATGGGGTGCGCCCAGAAGCTGGCCAGTCTCGTCGTACGTCCATCGATGCAAAGGGCAGACAATATTGCCACCGGTAGCCGAGAGGTTGCCGCTCAGGTTCACGGGGCCTGCGACATTGCCAGTTTCACCGCCGAGCATGATGGCTTGTCGGTGGCGACAGACGTTAGAAATCAGTTCAATACCTTGTTTGCCGTGTACCAGTGCGCGAGCATTCTTCTCTTGCGCCAGCGCCCGCCAGTCACCTTGGTGGGGGATGGTCTTTTGGTGGCTAAGATAGATGCTCGACTGGTCAAAGATGTGGGCACGCTCCTTAGAGAGCCAGCCCTCATCAAAGTAGGCACTAGGGGCCAAGCCTGACACGGCCGGCGAAATGTGCGTTTTGTGACCCAGGTCTGTCATGATTCCCTCCGCGAAGGTAAAAAAACAGCCAGTAGGGAAACCCTTGCTGGCGCGAAGAAAAGATCGGCTTTCCAATCAGCTTCGAGTGTAACTCAAGGTGTCATTGCCATAAGCCCGGTAAAATGAACTTTATGTTAAATCTATTGATCTCGATCATTGCCCGCCGAGGAGTCTGAGTTGGCAACGAAAAAACAAGCGCAACCGCAGCAGACATCGCAGGTGCAAGACAGCGACCAGGCGCTAGTGAACATTCCTACGAATTTTGAGAAAGCAATTGCCGAGCTCGAGTCGATTGTTGCTTCAATGGAGCGAGGCGATCTTGCCCTCGAAGATTCACTGAAGGCTTACGAGCGCGGTGTTGCGCTGGCACGTGCTTGTCAGACGCAATTGGAAAATGCCGAACAGCAAGTCAGAGTGCTTGAGCAGGACCTGTTGCGACCATTGCACACCGAGGATGACTCGTCGGACACGCCATGAATCAGACAGTATCACCAACGCATGAGCAGGCCATCGATGCTTGGATTAGTGAGCGCGCCGCACACGTTGATGAGTGCCTGCAAGGACTGCTGCCTGACGGGGCAAGCCCACCATCGCCGTTGCATCAGGCCATGCGCTGGGCATCTGTTGGCGCAGGCAAGCGCGTGCGTGCCTGCATGGTTTATGCCGCTGGCCACGCCTGTCACCCGGCACCTGATCACACCTTGCAAGTCGCCTTGGATAAGGCCGCTTCAGCTGTCGAGCTGGTGCATGCCTATTCGCTAATCCACGATGATTTGCCCTGCATGGACGATGATGCCATGCGACGCGGCAAGCCAGCCACGCACATCGAGTTTGGCGAGGCCATGGCCTTACTGGCAGGCGATGCGATGCAGCCACTGGCTTTTGAGTGGCTTAGTGACATGCCGATCGCACCGGCATTGGTTGTACAGGCTACCAAGAGTCTGGCCCAGGCCATCGGCAGCCAGGGCATGGCTGGCGGACAAGCCATTGACCTGCAGAGCACGGGCCTTGAACTCGGTGAGTCTGATCTTGCTGCCATGCATGGTAAGAAAACGGGCTGCCTGTTGTCGGCCTCGGCGCAACTTGGCGCTATCATTGTGGGTGCAGGCTCTGCGCAGCGTGAGAGTCTGCGCGCATACGCCAAAGCCATTGGCCTGGCGTTTCAGGTGGTTGACGATGTGCTCGATGCCACTGTACCTTCGGATCAACTCGGTAAAACGGCCGGTAAGGACGCAGCTGCTCACAAAGCGACTTATGTCTCCGTGCTCGGCGTTGACAAGGCCAGTGAACTGGCCAGGCAGTTGCATCAGCAGGCGTATGAAGCCATCAAGGGGTTTGGTGTGCACGGTCATTATTTAAGAGGTCTGGCTGATTTTATTGTTCGCCGGGCCTATTGAGGGTTTATCGATGTCGTACGAGTTGTTGCAATCAATCAATTCCCCGCATGAGCTTCGTGAGCTCGAGCGTGACAAGCTGCCAGGTTTGGCTAGTGAGCTTAGGCAGTTTGTGCTTGATTCGGTTTCGCAAACCGGTGGCCATCTGTCATCAAATCTTGGCACGGTGGAGCTGACGATTGCGTTGCACTACATTTTTTCTACGCCCGATGACCGCATTATTTGGGACGTGGGTCACCAATCCTATCCACACAAAATACTGACGGGGCGCCGAGAGCAGATGCCCACGCTGCGTCAGTATGAAGGGTTGTCCGGGTTCCCTAAGCGGAGTGAGTCACCGTACGACGCCTTTGGAACCGCACATTCCTCAACATCGATTTCTGCTGCCCTGGGTATGGCTGTGGCATCGCGCAACGCGGGTGTGAACCGCCAACACATCGCTGTCATTGGCGATGGCGCCATGTCTGCCGGCATGGCGTTTGAAGCCATGAACAATGCGGGCGTCACCCCTGACGTTAATTTGCTGGTTGTACTTAACGACAATGACATGTCAATATCGCCGCCGGTGGGTGCGTTAAACCGCTACTTGGCCAGGCTCTTGTCCGGACAGTTTTACGCCACGGCCAAAAACATGGGCAAAGCCGTGTTGCAACACATGCCACCGGTGCTTGAACTGGCGCGCCGCTTCGAAGAACACGCCAAGGGCATGATCATGCCCGCTACATTGTTTGAAGAGTTTGGTTTTAACTACGTGGGCCCCATCGATGGGCATGACCTAGACGCGTTATTGCCAACCTTGCAAAACCTGCGTGAGCTCGGTGGGCTTCAGTTCTTGCACGTCGTCACAAAAAAGGGGCAGGGTTACAAGCTCGCCGAGGCTGACCCCGTGCTCTACCATGGACCGGGCAAGTTTGACCCGCAGGTGGGCATTCAAAAATCCAAGGCACCCAGTAAGCCGACGTTTACCCAGGTGTTTGGCACCTGGCTGTGTGACATGGCTCAGGCCGATCATCGGCTGGTGGGCGTCACCCCGGCCATGCGCGAGGGCAGTGGGCTCGTGGAGTTCGAAAAGCGGTTCCCGCAGCGCTATTTTGACGTGGGCATTGCTGAGCAGCATGCAGTTACGTTTGCCGCAGGCGTGGCCTGCGAGGGGCAAAAGCCCGTACTGGCAATCTATTCAACTTTTTTGCAGCGCGGCTACGACCAATTGATTCACGATGTCGCGCTACAAAACCTCGATGTGACGTTTGCGCTAGATCGCGCCGGATTGGTGGGTGCCGATGGCGCCACGCATGCGGGCAACTACGACATCGCTTATTTGCGTTGCGTGCCCAACATGGTGGTGGCCACACCGTCGGACGAGAACGAGGCTCGCTTGTTGTTGAGCACCTGTTATCAGCACGAGGGCCCGGCGGCCGTTCGTTACCCACGTGGCACTGGGGCGGGTGCCGAGATCACCGCCTCACTTGATACCGTGCCATTGGGTCAGGCCGTTGTCCGTCGTCAGGGCAAGCGTATCGCACTGCTGGTGTTTGGCACGTTGCTGCCAGCGGCAGCAGAGGTTGCTCAGGCGCTTGATTTGACGCTTGTGGATATGCGGTTCGTCAAGCCCATTGATGAGGCCCGGATTGTGGATTTGGCGCAAACACACGAGGCGTTTGTCACAGTTGAGGAAGCCAGCATCATGGCTGGTGCTGGTAGTGCCGTCAGTGAAGTGCTACAGGCTCGAGAGATTCTGATGCCCGTGTTGCAGCTTGGCTTGCCAGACAAGTTTATCGATCACGGCGATCAGAATCGACTGCGGGCGTTAGAGGGTCTTGACGCCGAGGGTATCCGCGCAAGTATTGAGCAACGTTTTACTGAGCTGCTGAGCTCTGCAAACGCGGCGTAAGCGCCACGATGTGCGCTGTGCACCCGGGTTATCGCTGGGGTGTCGTCTTATCTATTTGATTTTTCAGTAGGATAATGCCATAATCTTTGGCTACCCCGGTAATGGACTGCACCTGTCTCTGACACATGATGGTGGGTGCGTCTGAAGCGTGGTAATCAACCTGCTCGATTGAGCGCGTCTGAACAACAGGCGGTTTAACGGGCTACGTCTGCCTACACAGGCAAGTAACCATAGGCATAGGAGTTTTTAATGCGCCATTACGAAGTGGTTTTTATTGTGCACCCTGACCAAAGCGAACAGGTGCCAGCCATGATTGAACGCTATCAGTCGTTGATCACCGGCAACAGCGGTACGTTGCACCGCCTCGAAGACTGGGGCCGTCGTCAACTTGCTTATCCCATCCAGAAGCTGGTTAAAGCTCACTACGTTTGCATGAACATCGAGTGTGATCAGGCAACGCTTGAAGAGCTCGAGCACTCATTTCGCTACAACGATGCCGTTTTGCGTCACCTGACCATCAAAACCACGGCAGCACCGTCGGGCCCATCGGTGATGATGAAGTCAGTCGAGCGCGACGAGGCCCGCAAAGCGGCCGAGCCAGCAGCTCAACCGCAGGAAGCAAAGTAATCCTGCTTTTAGAGCGATCGAGGTGAGTCGAAGCCTGAATCATGTCATTGTGACCGGTGAATTAATTGAGCGACAGACGCTCAGATACACGCCTGGTGCTATTGCTGTGCTTGACATGAAACTACAACACGAGGGTGTTGTTGAACAGGCAGGATCAAACCGCACCATCAGCTTTGAAGTGGCAGTAATGGCAATGGGTGATTTGGCTCTGATGTGGCAAAACGCCACCTTGGGGCAGAGGCTGAAAGTCGAGGGTTTTTTTGCTCCGGCTCGCCGTCAATCACCGCGCTTGGTGATCCATGCAAAGGCCATTGCTGTTTATTCATGAATTTATTGATAAGAGGTGTCTATCATGGCATTCGCAGGTCGTAAAGACAAAAAGAAATTTGGTCAGCAAAACCCATTGTTCAAGCGCCGTAAATTCTGCCGTTTCACCGCGGCAGGCGTCGATCAGATCGATTACAAGGATCTTGATACCTTGCGTGACTTTATTCAGGAAAACGGCAAGATCATCCCGGCACGCCTGACCGGCACGAAAGCCCACTATCAGCGTCAGCTCGATACGGCGGTTAAGCGTGCACGCTTTCTGGCGCTGTTGCCTTTCACCGACAACCACAAATAATCTGGGGAATCATCATGCAAGTTATTCTTCTTGAAAAAATCGTCAATGTGGGTAATCTCGGTGATGTTGTGCGTGTCCGTGATGGATTTGCCCGCAACTTCCTGATCCCACAGAAAAAAGCTCGTCGTGCCACTGAGGCAGCTCTCAAAGAGTTCGAACAGCGTCGCGCCGAACTCGAGCGTGCGCAGGCTGAAAAACTGTCCGAGGCACAGGCACTGGCTGGCCGCATGGAGGGTCTGGTGCTGACCATGCTGCAAAAGGCGGGTGTGGATGGCCGCTTGTTTGGCTCAGTCACGACCATGGACATCGCTTCGGCTCTGGTTGAAAAAGGGTTCGAGGGTATTGTCAAGAGCCAGATTCGACTCAACGATGGCGCGATCAAAGCCATTGGTGAGTATCAGGTGCAGGCAGTTTTGCATCCGGACGTGGTCTCGGACATCACCGTCAAGGTCGAAGGTGAGCTGGTCTAAAGAGCTGTTTAAGACAAAGCCCACAGATCAAGCTTTGATGCCGGTAAGTTTAGATCGCCGGTGTTAATAGACAAAAGAAACAAAATGGCACAGCAAAGGCTGTGCCATTTTGTTTCGGGGCTAGGGTCTTATCAGGGGTACTGGTATTTGCTTGTGCTGCGGCGCCTCGCCGGGCGCAGTCACTTTTAATTTGGCTATATGATGTTGTCATGAATCAACCGCCCGAAACTGATCTTCAATACCTTCGTGTGCCACCTCACTCGATCGAGGCTGAGCAATCAGTGCTTGGCGGCTTGTTGCTGGACAACGCTGCTTATGAGCGTCTGACAGATTTATTGACCGAAGATGATTTTTATCGTCATGACCACCGGCTGATCTGGCAGCATGTCGCGCGGCTCATTAATCTGTCTCGTCCCGCAGATGTCATCACGGTAAACGAATCGCTTGCCAGCGCTGGCAAAGCCGAAGAGGTCGGTGGCTTGAGCTATCTAAACGCCTTAGCTCACAACACGCCGTCGGCCGCCAACATTCGCCGTTATGCCGAGATCGTGCGCGAGCGCTCCATGCTCAGAAAACTGGTGGCGGTGGCCGATGACATTGCCGCCACGGCACTAAACCCGCAGGGCAAAGAGGCCAGGCAGTTACTCGACGAGGCCGAGTCTCGGGTATTTAAGATCGCCCAAGAGGGTGCTCGAAGCGCACAGGGGTTTCAGGAGATCCAGCCACTGCTCGCGCAGGTGGTCGAGCGCATTGACGAGCTATATCATCGCGAGGGTGACTCCGATGTCACGGGCATTCCCACTGGTTTTATTGACCTAGATCGCATGACCTCGGGTCTGCAAGCTGGTGACCTGGTCATCGTGGCCGGTCGTCCATCCATGGGTAAAACCTCGTTTTCCATGAACATCGCGGAGCACGTGGCCATCGAGCAAGGTATACCCGTGGCCGTCTTCTCTATGGAAATGGGCGCCGTGCAGCTTGCCATGCGCATGTTGGGGTCTGTGGGTCTGCTCGATCAGCATCGCATGCGCACGGGCAAACTGCTAACCGATGATTGGCCTCGAGTCACACATGCCGTGCAGCGCATGCAAAACGCTCAGGTCTACATTGACGAAACGCCCGGACTGACCGCCGTGGATCTGCGCGCGCGTGCACGACGTTTGGCTCGTCAATGTGGCCGTCTCGGGTTAATTGTCATTGACTACATCCAGTTGATGTCATCGAATGGCGGCGGCGAGAACCGAGCCACGGAAATTTCTGAAATCAGCCGAGCCTTGAAGTCTTTGGCCAAAGAGCTTGAATGTCCCGTGGTCTGCCTGTCGCAGTTGAACCGCTCGCTTGAGCAAAGGCCGAACAAGCGTCCCGTGATGAGCGACTTGCGCGAATCGGGTGCCATTGAGCAAGATGCTGACGTGATTCTGTTTATCTATCGCGATGAGGTCTACAACCCGGACTCGCCGGACAAAGGCACCGCTGAAATCATTATCGGCAAACAGCGTAACGGCCCTATTGGGACGGTGCGACTGACTTTCCAGGGCGAGAGCACCAAGTTTTTGAACTTCGCCGGCGGTGGCGGCAGTTATTGAGGTCGTGGCGGTTCTTGAGGTCACGACACACGCTGGCTTTGCTCAGGTTTGGCGGTTAGCGACTAGCTGGCGAGCCACCTTGACGGCTTGATTCAGTGAGGCTGGACTCGCGACGCCTTGCCCTGCAATGTCAAAAGCGGTGCCGTGATCAACGCTGGTGCGCACAATCGGCAATCCAATCGTGATGTTCACGCCTTGGTCGAGTCCCAGGTATTTAACAGGTATCAGCCCTTGATCATGATATTGGGCCACGACAACGTCAAATGCGCCCTGGCGGGCCCGTCCAAACACCGTGTCGCCAGGCCACGGACCAGACACATCAATGCCTTCGGCCCTGGCCCGCGCAATGGCCGGCTCAATGATGCGAGCTTCTTCGTTACCAAATTTGCCTGATTCACCTGCATGCGGGTTCAGTCCTGCCACGGCAATACGGGGGTGCTCGATGCCTAACGCTACGCAGCCCTGATGAGCCAAGTCAATGGCCTGTCGCTCGGCATCGATGGTCAGCGTTTGACTAACCTCAGACAAAGGGATGTGGATGGTCACCAAAACGGTTCGAATCTCATCGTTAGCCAGCATCATGGCCACAGGCACATCGCCACAGCGGTGTGCGAGGATTTCGGTATGGCCAGGGAAGTCAAAGCCAGCCAGTTCGATCGCTTTTTTGTTCAGCGGGGCCGTTACCAGACCCGCGGTTTTGTCTTGCAGCGCATCTGTGATGGCCCGATCAACACATTGATAGGCCGCCTTACCGGCGTCAGCTGACACCTGGCCCACAAGCAGCTCGTCGGGCAAGCGGTCACAGGCCTGTAAAACCGGCATGACACGACCGCTAGGGAGATTCTCGAGCTCAACAACCGCTTGCACCTCAAGGGCCAGGCCCAGTTCTTTGACCGTGCGAGCGAGCACCTGAACATCGCCATAGACCACGCAGTCTGCTGGCTCGGCCTGGTCATAGAGTTTGGCAATAATCTCAGGGCCGATGCCAGCAGCGTCACCCATGGTAATGGCCAGTGGCTTGTTTGCCTTCACTACAGCACGTCTCCGGCGTAGTCGGCCAGGCGAGAACGCTCACCCCGTTGCAAGGTGATGTGACCGGCGTGTGGCCAACCTTTAAAACGATCAACCACAAAAGTCAGGCCTGAGCTGCCTTCGGTGAGGTAGGGTGTGTCAATCTGGGCAATGTTGCCCAGACACACGACTTTGGTGCCAGGCCCGGCCCGGGTGATCAGGGTTTTCATTTGCTTGGGCGTGAGGTTTTGAGCTTCGTCGATGATCAAAAACTTATTTAAAAACGTACGCCCGCGCATGAAGTTCAAAGACTTGACCTTAATGCGTGAGCGGATCAGGTCCATGGTGGCCGCGCGCCCCCAGTCGTTGTTGCTGCCGGTGTTGCCTTCACCGTCACCCATGTTCAACACATCTAGGTTGTCTTCAAGCGCACCCATCCACGGCAGCATTTTTTCTTCCTCGGTGCCTGGCAGAAAGCCGATGTCTTCGCCAACGGGCACCGTGACACGCGTCATGATGATTTCGGTATAACGCTTGGTCTCGAGCACCTGCGTTAAAGCTGCCGCCAGGGTCAGCAGCGTCTTGCCTGTTCCAGCCTGGCCCAAGAGCGAGACGAAATCGACATCTGGATCCATTAACAGGTTCATGGCGAAGTTCTGCTCACGGTTTCGTGCCGTAATGCCCCAAATGTTGTTTTTGGCGTGGGTGTAGTCGCGCAAGGTGGCAAGCACCGCCGTTTTGCCGCTGACTTCACGTACTTGCGCATGCAGCGGCAACTGGCCATCGAAATAGACGAACTGATTGATCATGAACTGGCTACAAAGCGGACCTCGAACACGGTAGAAGGTGATACCGCCTTGTTGCCAGGATTCGATGTCCTTGCCGTGTTTGTTCCAGAAGTCCTCTGGCAGCATCTGAACGCCAGAGTAGAGCAGGTCGGTGTCTTCGAGCACATGGTCGTTGAAGTAGTCCTCGGCTGCCAGCCCGAGTGCACGAGCTTTGAGGCGCATGTTGATGTCCTTGGACACCAGAACGACCTCACGATCGACAAACTGCTTCTGCAGTGCACGCACCACACCTAGAATCTGATTGTCGGCTTTGCCCATCGGCAGATCGTCGGGCAGGTCCTTGGCCATGGTCGTGGTCTGGAAAAACAGGCGGCCGGTGGCGTCTTTGTTGCCGAGTCGACTCAGTTCGATACCAATATCGAGTTGTTCCAAGTCTTCAATCAAAGCGTCTAGCGAGCGGCTCACCTGGCGTGCGTTGCGCGCCACTTCGGACATGCCTTTTTTGTGATGGTCAAGCTCTTCGAGCGTCATCATGGGCAAGTAAACGTCGTGTTCTTCGAACCGAAACAAGCTTGTGGGGTCGTGCATCAGCACGTTGGTGTCAAGCACGAAGAGTTTGGTGATTTTGCTGGCGGCTTTTTTCTGGGGCTTGTTTGCCTTTTTGTTAGCGACTTGCCCTTGCAATTTAGTCGCCCCAGGTTTGGTGGCCCTTGTGGTGTTTTGCTTTGAGGTTTTGGTCTTCGGTGCGGCTTTAGATTCAGTAGCTGCCTGTGCTTGAATGTGGGCTTGTGTATCTGATTGGCTGCCCACTGCTGAGGTGTCCTGAATTGACACCTTTATGTCATCGACAATGGCATCGTGGTCGCCTTCAAAGACCGCTGTTTTCTCTGATGTCGCCGCTGTACTCGCCGCGGGCCTCGGTTTGGGTAGTGTCTCAATGTCTAGCAGTGTGGCGGGTCGCGACGGCAGCTTGGGAAGAGGCATTAGTAGAAATCTCCGTGAGAGGGATCTAAGGTCTGTCTTGATAGCCACACTGCCATGATCGTATGACAGTCGGGTTACAGCTGTGACATCTGCACTAAACGGTTAGTCGCACTAGAGGGTTTTGACAGCCTCTAGAACTTCTTGGACGTGTCCAGGTACTTTCAGGCCTCGCCAAACCTTGGCAATCTTGCCATTGGCATCAATGAGAAAGGTGCTGCGTTCGATGCCACGAACCGTCTTGCCATACATTTTTTTGTCACGCATGACATCGAACAGGCTGCAAAGTTTTTCTTCAGGGTCTGCGATCAACGGGAAGGGCAGGTTCAATTTGTTACTGAAGTTCTCGTGCGAGCGCAGGCTGTCGCGCGAAACGCCAGCAATAAAGCAGTCATGCTGGCGAAACAATTCGTGGTGGTCACGAAAATCCTGCGTTTCGGTCGTGCAGCCTGGCGTATTGTCTTTGGGGTAAAAGTACAGCACTAACCTGTGGCCCAGGGTGTCGGACAAGCGCACGATGCCTGCCGTGCTTTCGGCTTCGAAATCAGGGGCCATATCGCCCACGCCGGGAGTGTTACTCATTTTCAGTTTTCTCCAAAATTAAAGCCGCCACGACCCGGCGGCCTTCTGCCATCAAGATGTTGTAGGTTCTGGCTGCAGCACCTGTGGACATGCACTCCACACCGACGCCGGCCCGCATTAGAGGACCCAGTGTGTTCATGCTAAGTAAAACTTGCTTTTGCCCGGTGCCCACAAGCAATACCTCAGGGCGGTTGGGATCAAGAGCGACTTCGCCTTCGTCAGCATCAAGAAACGCCATCGGGTCATGGGTGGCCTTGGAAAGGCCACAGGCCTGCATGAGCAGTTCTGTGGAAATGTCATCGGCATCGTGAGCAGGCCAGGCATGAATTTCACCTTCGGGGGCAAAGGTCACCGCCGTTTCAAAGCGGGTTTCGTTAATCTGGATAAACCCCTCACCATAGGAAGTCACCGTATTCAGGCTGGGATTAACGTCATCATGCAACTTCAAAAAAGCCTCCTTTGCGTTTTAATCATCATACCTGAGCTCAAGACTGATTCAATCCCGTGATCTCCCTCATCTGTGGGGCAAACACGATAGTGCCTGACCGTATTTGCTGGTTTAGAGGGCTCTGATGCGAGCACTGATTTGATGCATTGCCGCAAATGCGCTAGATTTATGGTCTTTGCACGCTCGGGCTATTGCGCCTTGTGCAAATGTCCCACCTTTACTGCAGGCATAGTCAGATGAAACCCTTTCCACGTATTGAGCGCTTGCCGCCCTATGTGTTTAACATCACCGGCGAACTCAAGATGGCGGCCCGGCGTCGTGGTGAGGACATTATTGACATGTCCATGGGCAATCCCGACGGCCCCACGCCACCGCACATCGTGGAAAAGTTGGTTGAGGCAGCAAGCCGACCGACCACCCACGGCTATTCCGTATCCAAAGGTATACCCAGGCTGCGTAAGGCAATCACCGACTGGTATGCACGGCGCTATGACGTGGCTTTTGATCCCGATTCAGAGGCTATCGTCACCATCGGCTCAAAAGAGGGGCTGGCTCATTTGATGTTGGCCACGCTCGATGCAGGTGATACCGTTCTGGTGCCTAATCCGAGCTATCCGATTCATATTTATGGGGCTGTGATTGCCGGGGCCAACATTCGTTCGGTTCGGATGGGCCCCGATGTTGATTTCTTTCAAGAACTCGAGCGCGCTGTCAGCGAGTCTATCCCGAAGCCCAAGATGATGATCCTGGGTTTCCCAAGCAATCCCACGGCGCAATGTGTCGATCTGTCGTTTTTCGAGCGGGTCATTGGGCTTGCAAAAGAGCACAATATCCTCGTGGTTCATGACCTGGCCTACGCTGATATCTGCTTTGATGGGTATCAGGCGCCTTCGATCATGCAGGTGCCAGGCGCGCGCGATGTGGCTGTTGAGTTCTTCACCATGAGCAAGAGCTACAACATGGCCGGATGGCGTATTGGTTTTATGGTGGGTAACCGTGAGTTGGTCAATGCGCTCGGACGCATCAAAAGCTACCATGACTACGGCACATTTACCCCGCTGCAGGTGGCCTCGATTGCCGCACTCGATGGTCCTCAAGACTGCGTGGCCGAAATCGTCGAGAAATATCGTAGCCGCCGCGATGTGCTGGCCAAAGGCCTGCAGGAAGCGGGATGGGAGGTCGAGGTTCCCAAAGCGTCCATGTATATCTGGGCGCCGATCCCGCCGGCCTATCGTGATCAGGGTTCGCTGGAGTTTGCCAAGCATCTGTTGGAGGCCGCCAAAGTAGCTGTGTCGCCCGGTATTGGTTTTGGTGATCAGGGCGATGGCTACGTGCGTTTTGCGCTCATCGAAAACGAGCAGCGCATCCGCCAGGCGGTTCGTGGCATTAAGGAAATGTTCAGAAAGGACGGGCTGCTCTAATGGAGTCAATCAAGATTGGGTTACTTGGCTTAGGCGTGGTGGGCGGTGGCACATGGAATGTGCTGCAGCGTAATGCCGAGGAAATCATGCGCCGTGCCGGGCGACAAATCGAAATCACTGAGGTGGCCGTGCGTGACATGGTCAAAGCACGGGCTAAGGTGGGCGATGCGGTGCATGTCACCGATGACCCTTTTTCCGTGGTGCGCCAGCCTGACATCGATATTGTGGTCGAACTCATTGGCGGCACCACCTTGGCCAAAGAGCTTGTGCTTGAAGCCATTGCTCAAGGCAAGCACGTGGTCACGGCCAACAAAGCGTTGCTTGCCACGCACGGAACAGAAATTTTTGAGGCAGCCTCACGCCATGGCGTGATGGTCGCCTTCGAGGCTGCTGTGGCCGGTGGCATCCCGATTATTAAAGCGATTCGTGAGGGGCTGACGGCCAATCGGATCGAGTGGGTGGCTGGGATTATTAATGGCACTACCAATTACATCCTGAGCGAAATGCGCACCCGTGGCATCAGTTTCGAGCAGGCACTCACCCAAGCGCAGCAGCTAGGTTATGCCGAGGCCGATCCAAGCTCGGATGTTGATGGCATTGATGCGGCGCAAAAGCTCACGCTCTTGGCCTCCATGGCCTTTGGTATTCCGGTGCAGCTATCGAGTGCCTATGTGGAGGGCATCACGCACGTCAGCGACCAGGACATCGAAATCACAGATAGACTTGGCTTTCGTATCAAGCTGCTGGGCATCACGCGCCGCCGCGCCGAGGGCATTGAGCTTCGGGTGCATCCCACGCTCGTGCCGGCAAGCAGCATGTTGGCCAACGTCGAAGATGCCATGAATGCGGTGCTTGTCAATGGCGATGCCGTGGGCCAGACCCTGTATTACGGCAAAGGAGCTGGCGAAGAGCCAACGGCTTCGGCCGTGGTGGCCGACTTGGTCGATGTCACGCGCCTGCATACGGCTGATCCCGGGCATCGGGTGCCGCATCTGGCATTCCAGCCAGACAGCATGGCTGACATTCCAGTGTTGCCCATTGAGCAGGTGCAAAGCGGCTACTACCTGCGCATGACGGTTAGTGACACCCCGGGTGTACTTGCCGATATTGCGCAGGTATTGGCAGATTGCCACATTTCCATTGGTTCCATGATTCAGGAGCCGGGCGCTGAAGGGGTTGCGACGCTGATCTTTATGACACATCTGGCCTTGGAACAAAACGTCAATAACGCCATCACCCGGATTGAAGCCTTGCCGTTCATGCGCTCGTCAGTGACCCGCTTGCGGGTGGAGACTTTTTGATGAAATACGTGTCGACCCGTGGCGGGATGCAGGCCCAGCCATTTCAGGATGTTTTGCTTGAGGGGCTCGCGCCCGATGGTGGGCTGGCCGTGCCCGAATCGATTCCTAGCATTGATCCCCAAACGCTGGAGTCCTGGCGAGCGCTGACCTATCCCGAGCTTGCGGCCAAGGTGTTGGGCTGCTTCATCAGCGACATTGATGACCCGACGTTGTCGCACATGACTGAACAGGCCTATGGCACGGGTTTGTTTCGCTGCGAGACCGTTGTCAGTGTGCGCCCTTTAAATGAGGGCATGAGCTTGCTGGGCGTCTCCGAAGGCCCCACGCTGGCGTTTAAAGACATTGCCATGCAGTTTTTGGGGCAGGTCTTTCCGCATGTTCTACAAGCGCGTGGCACCACGTTGAATATTCTGGGGGCGACTTCCGGTGACACGGGTTCTGCCGCTGAATACGCCATGCGCGGCAAGCCAGGCGTGGCTGTGTTCATGTTGTCACCTCAAGGACGCATGAGCGCGTTTCAGCGTGCCCAGATGTACAGCCTACTTGACGAGAACATTCACAACTTGGCTGTCAGAGGCGTGTTTGATCAAGCCCAGGATGTGGTCAAGGCGTTGGCCGGGGATCTGGATTTCAAGCACCGTTATCGCCTTGGTGCTGTGAATTCAATTAACTGGGCGCGAATTGCCGCGCAAATCGTGTATTACTTCTGGGGGTGGCTGCGTTCAACCTCGGGGCCTGGTCAACAGGTGTCGTTTGCCGTGCCCTCAGGCAACTTTGGCAATATTTTGTCGGGGCATATTGCTAGGCGCATGGGCCTGCCGATTCGACGCCTAGTGTTGGCCACCAATGAGAACAATGTGCTCGAGGAGTTTTTCCGCACAGGCGTTTATCGTCCTCGTTTGCCGGCACAGACGCACGCCACTTCTAGCCCCTCGATGGATATCTCGCGGGCCTCGAATTTTGAGCGCTTTGTCTATGACCTGATGCACAGCGATGCTGACAAGGTCGCGGCCTTATGGCGGCAGTTGTCATCAGAGGGGTCTTTCGACTTGTCGGATTTAAAGCCAACGTTTGAGCGGGACCATGGGTTTGTTGCAGGTGTCAGCTCACACGAGAATCGACTTGAGACCATACGTCGTGTGTTCGATGAAACAGGCACGCTGATTGATCCGCATACGGCAGACGGCGTCAAAGTGGCTGCGCCCTACGTTGAGCCGGGTGTGCCGATGTTAGTCATTGAAACCGCGCTACCGGCCAAGTTCTCGGAAACAATTGAGGCGGCCCTTGGCCGGCCGGCACCACGTCCGCCAGGCCTTGAAGACCTGGAGCAACGCGAGCAACGGGTAGTAGAACTGCCGTGTGATGTCGCTAGCGTTCGCGACTACATCAAAGAACACGCCAAGGTCTAACTCATGACGACTAGCCCCTTTACCGTGGCAAATTTTATGGCCATTGGTGTTGGGGCAGCGATGGGTGCCTGGTTACGCTGGGCCCTGTCGTTATGGCTCAACACGGGGCCTGAGCGTTTCCCTCTAGGCACGTGGGTGGCCAACCTGGCGGGTTCGTACATCATTGGTCTGGCACTAGCCTACAGTCTGGCTAATCCGTACTGGCCAGCGCCGTTTCGTTTGTTTCTGGTCACTGGCATGCTCGGTGCCTTGACGACGTTTTCGACGTTTTCAGCCGAGACATTCACTTTCTTTGAGCAGGGCCGCTGGGGCTTGGCGCTAGGCTACGCCGCAGCTTCTTTGCTGGGGTGCCTGTTGATGACCGCGCTGGGCTGGTGGACACTGCAAGCATTCAAAGGATGAGTGCCGAAGATAAATATTGAGTTCAGGGGCTGCGGCTAAGCACAACGTTCAAGCATGTCCCATCAGGGCGTCAACCGCGGCAATGCCGCTACGCACCGCGCCCTCGAGCACCGCTGGGTAGCCCGTGTCGGTCCAGTCGCCTGCCAGAACCAAGCGCTCATGACCTGTCTTTACGGCAGGGCGGATGAGCTCGGGCACGGCGGCAAATGTGGCTCTTTTTTCTACGAAGCAACGGGCATTGACAACTTGCGTGCGCTCGCGACGCTCTAATGCATGTTCAAGCTGCTCGACCAAGGACTTGGCAAGTGCCAAATCTGACGGCTCATTCAAGTTGTTTGCGTCGCTGATGACAAATGCCAGTTGCGCTTTTGGAGGCTCGTTAAGAATGGCGGGTCGATCAAACACCCAGTGCGCTCGTGCGTTTAACGATGACGAAGGTGGCGATGGCGCTAGGTTTGAATTGAACCTGCCATGATCAAACATCAACAAGGGTGCCGGCAGCGGGAAATGCTCGCTAACCTCGACATAGCAAGTTGCGATGCTGCGATAGTCAAAGGCCTCGAGAGCACGGCACAACTCAGCAAACTGGGTTTCAGGCGCAAGCAGGCGGCACGTGTTAGCCGGTGGTGTGGCTAAAACGCAGGCGTCAAATGCTTCGCCATCAATCTGCACGCCCTGATCGACGGGGGTGATTTTTTTGACAACATGCCCCCAACGCGCCGTCACCCGTTTGGCAATGGTTTCTGGCCACAGCTGCCCGAGCGTGACGCGGGGAATGAGTAAGTCAGTGGCGCCAGGTTCAGGGTTTAGTAAGCTGTCGCGAATCACGCGTGCAAACAGCCTGGCGCAAGCTTGATCTGGTGCTGTGTTCATCGTGGCGATACATAACGGGTACCATAACCAGCGACAGCTGCGATCACCTTGATGTTCGAGTGCTAGCCATTGCGCCACTGCCAATGCGCCATGGCTTGGCAACCAATCTTGTTGCCTTTGGCTTAAACGCCTTAAAAAACAAGCCACTTGCCATTTGTCTGTCAGGCTTAGGCCTCGCGCACGAAGCAGCATCCAGGCTTGGGCTGTGGGTGTGTTGTTGGCTGCCGTCTGGCGTATTTCAAATGAGCGATCGGCACTCCTTAGCCACAAGGGTAGGCGCTGTAGGTGGTTGTCAATGACACTGGCACCCACGTCGCGCCGCATGATGCGCAAGGTCTGGCGGTAAGCGCCGATTAAAAGGTGTTGCCCATTGTCAAGTTCGCCAAGTGCTGGATCTTGCACGGCGCGTGCGCGACCGCCTGGGTGGTGTGCGGCATCAAACACGGTGACAGACAGGCCGCGTTCGAGACACTCGCTGGCTGCTGCCAAACCGGCCCATCCAGCACCAACGATGGCAACCTTCATGTCTGGCTGGCGCTGCGTATCAGTTGCCTGATGGCGGGGCGCCCGCCACCGACCCAATTGCGCCATGCCAACCAAAACTTTCTGATCGGGGTCAATGAAATGCGTCGATCGAGCACTTGCCATTGCTCGTGCTCGATCTCGTCGAGCAAAGTGGCATAGATGGCGGCCATCATCAAGCCTGGCCGTTGTGCGCGACGGTCTTGCTCACTGAGCGATTTAGCCGCTTCGGCGTAAAGCGATCGCGCCCGGTTTGCTTGGAACTGCATCAACGAGGCGAATGCCGGTGTTTGTTGTCCCTGCAGGATGTCTTCGGTCGATACCTTGAAGCGCTCGAGCTCATCAGCCGGCAGATAGATGCGCGATCGTCTGGCGTCATCGCCCACATCCCGAATAATGTTGGTCATCTGAAACGCGATACCGAGCTTGGTGGCGTAGTTCAGTGTCTCGGGCGATTGGTAACCGAATATCCCGGCCGACAGTTCACCCACCACGCCCGCGGCGTGCCAGCAGTAGGTTTCAAGCTCTTGCCAGTTGGCATAGCGTGACTTGTCCAGATCCATTTCCATGCCTGTGACTACCGCCTGCAGGCGCGCTTGTGTGATGCCAAACGCCTCCAAGTGAACTGACAATGCCTTCGTCACCGGGTGCGTGGGGTCGCCTTGAAACATCTGGCCTATTTGCGTGTGCCACCAGGCCAGCTTGGTGCGCGCAATGCCCACGTCGCTACACTCGTCAACCACGTCATCGACTTCGCGACAGAGGGCATACAAAGCTGTGATGGCTTTGCGACGGTTCTCAGGCAGAAACAGAAAGGCATAGTAAAAACTCGAGCCACTTCTCGCCGCTTTGTCCTGGCAGTATTCGTCTGGTGTCATGGTGTGCGGATGGCTTGCGCCATTAAGCCGATCCAGTCTCGTTTGTTTAAGGTTGGTCGATAGCGAAACACATCACCATCAACAGCTTCTATTTTCTCAAGAATTCGTAGGCCACCGGCCATGATCAACCGAATTTCAAGGGCTATTCTGCCACGTAAGCGTTGACCCAACGGCTGTCCCCGCGCCATAAGTTCACGACACACGGCGATTTGTTGCCCCATCAAGTGTCGCCAAGCATCGTCAACGACCCCTTCATGCAAGGCTTTGAGCGTCACGCCTGCCTCATCGAGTGCTTGCTGTGGCAAATAGATGCGATCTTTGGTCAGGTCAATCGCGACATCTTGCAAGAAATTGATGCGCTGAAGCGCGGTGCAGATCGCATCGGACTGCTCAAGGCTTTGCTCATCGGTTTGCTTGAACAAATGCAACATCAGGCGTCCAACCGGATTGGCAGAATAACGGCAGTACTGCTCAAGCTCAGCCTCGGTGACATAGCGGTTAATGCGCGTGTCTTGGTTAAAGGCTGTTAGTAGGTCGGCAAGTAAATCAATTGGCAATTGATGGCGGCAGATTGACTCGGAGAGCGGCACAAAAATGGGGTCAAGACTTGTATCGCCGGTTGTTGCGAGCGTTTGTGCCGTTGAGCACTGCGCAAGTGCCTCGCTAAAGGCTGCGAGCTTCAGGCGTCGCTGCTCAGCAGAGAAATCACCTTCATCAGCGATGTCGTCGGCGGCTCGCGCAAACCGGTACAAATTGATGACGTCGGCGCGGATCTTGCCTGGCAGCAGCAGTGAGGCCACCGGGAAGTTTTCATAATGATTGACGGACATGCGCGTATCAGCGGTCGCTTTAGATATGATGCCAACAATTGTAACGACTTGTCTGGTGCGTATTTTTTAGCCCAGTCGTGGCCATAATTGGCAACGAGTGCAAGTTGCCTATGGGCCGTGGCGGTTTTGCGTGGTGGCAAATCTGTAGCAAAATGGCAACTTTCTAGATGCCAATCTAGGCCACTAGGCGGACAAATCGGACCACAAGATGAAACTCATCATTCTAATTGCGCTTATTTTTGGCGGGCTTTATTTCTATCCGCAGTTTAACGAAGGCACCGAATCGAGCTGCGGCGCGCTTGAGAAGCGTTTCGTGCGCGATGCGTTTAGCGGTGAGCAAGGTGGTGACATTTTCTCTGCGCTCTTGTCCTCAGGCGCCTCTGACGGGGCTTTGGCGGCCTCCATGGTCAAAACGGCATCACCAAACTTGCCGCCAGCGCTCGGTTGCCTAAAGATCTACTACGAACTCATGTTTGATCCAGACATGGCAAAAAGAGCCATGCAAAAGTGAACATCCTCCAATGTGAAACCATAAGCCCATAAGCGTTAACTCTATCAAGTGTCAGATCGCACGCCTAACTGCCCAATCAATACCGACGATGTCGAAATCACCGCCATCCGTGCCCAAGGCCCGGGCGGACAGAATGTCAATAAAGTAGCCAATGCGGTGCACTTACGGTTCGATATCCGTGGCTCGCGCCTGCCGTCTGACGTACAACAACGCTTGATGACCATGCGCGATCATCACATTGGACGCGATGGCATCATTGTCATCAAAGCGCAGAAATTTCGCAGCTTTCCCAAAAACCGAGAAGACGCCTTGCGACGCCTTAACGCATTGGTCGCACGCGCCGCGGTGGTCCCCAAGCAACGTCGGGCAACGCGCCCGACCAAGGCATCGATTGAGCGCCGTTTGCAGGAAAAGTCGCGTCGCAGTAGCCTGAAGTCACAGCGTGGCAGCGGCAAAATGACATCGTTTGACTGAATTTTTTAATGAGTTTCAGCGCACACGGTGCTAGTTCAGCGGTACTAGTGGTGAACTGTGCCAGGGGCACCGCATCTGGCCGTGGGTCTTAACTGTCACTGCCGAATAAGTCACGACTGTAGACCTTGTGTGCCACGTCACGTATATCATCGGTGATCCGATTGGCCACGATCACATCGGCCTGCTCTTTAAACGCCTCGAAATCGGTGAACACACGTGACCGATAAAACTCGGGTTCCGTGAGCACGGGCTCATAGACGATGACTTCGACGCCTTTGGCTTTCAGCCGCTTCATGATGCCCTGAATAGAGCTTGAACGGAAATTGTCCGAGCCCGCTTTCATGACCAGGCGGTAGATGCCCACGACCTTGGGATTGTGTTTCAAGATATCAAAGGCCACAAAGTCCTTGCGCGTGCTGTTGGCATCGACAATGGCGTTGATCAGGTTCTGTGGGATGTCTTGATAGTTGGCCAGCATCTGTTTGGTGTCTTTGGGCAGGCAGTAGCCGCCATAGCCAAACGAGGGGTTGTTGTAGTGGCTGCCGATTCGGGGGTCTAGGCAAACGCCATCAATAATCTCGCGGGTATTTAACCCGTGTGAAGCAGCATAAGTGTCGAGTTCGTTAAAGTAGGCCACACGCATGGCCAAGTAGGTGTTGGCAAACAGCTTGATGGCTTCAGCCTCGGTGCAGCCTGTAAACAACACGGCGATGTCGGCCTTGACCGCGCCTTCTTGCAACAATTGCGCGAACCGATGCCCGCGTGGACTATCTTCTCCAACGACGATGCGGCTTGGGTGCAAGTTGTCATAGAGTGCACGGCCTTCACGCAAAAATTCAGGCGAAAAAATCACTTGCTCGGTATCGTATTGTTCACGCACACGCTTGGTAAATCCGACTGGGATGGTGGACTTGATGACCATCACCGCTTGTGGGTTGATTGACTTAACATCCTTGATGACCGACTCTACCGTGGCGGTGTTGAAGTAATTGGTCTGCGGGTCATAGTCCGTGGGCGTGGCGATAATGACATAGTCAGCCTCAGCATAGGCCTCGTGCTTATCGAGGGTGGCACGCAGGTTCAGTGGCTTGGTTTGGAGGTATTGTTCAAGTTCGACGTCTTCAATCGGGCACTGCCGCTCATTGATCAGGTCTACTTTGGCTGGGTCAATATCAAGTGCAACCACCTCGTTGTGTTGTGCTAATAAGACGGCATTGGATAATCCAACGTAGCCGGTTCCGGCAATGGCTATTTTCATGGTGAGCGAACTCGTCAATAGTGATACGGGCAAATCAGTGTCGATAGCGAGGCAATCGAGCATTGATGAAACGATGGGCTCAAGTTTATCGCAGTGTGGTGACTTAAACGAATGGCAAGGTCAAGCCAAGTGAGGGGTAGATGCAAGCATTGATACAACGCGTTAACCAAGCCAGCGTGAGTATGGACGGCCAAACAACGGCCAGTATCGGGCAGGGGCTTTTGGTGCTGGTATGCGCTGAACCTGATGACACCCCAGAAATTGAAAAAAAATTGTTACAAAAAATCGTGAAATTACGGATATTTTCAGACGCTGATGGCAAGATGAATTGTTCGGTGTCAGACGTTGGTGGCGCACTGCTGATTGTGTCGCAATTTACGTTGGCGGCAGACACCTCGCGTGGCAATCGTCCGAGTTTCACACAAGCGGCAAACCAGCATGATGCCAAGCTTCGCTACGATTCGTTCGTTGCACTTGCGCGTCAAACCGGGCTGGAAATTGCCACGGGTGAGTTTGCTGCCAACATGCAGATTCATCTGGTCAATGATGGCCCGGTCACCATCCCGATGAGCGTGCGATAAGGGGTGTCAGACACCTTATACGTATTGTTATTTTTGCGAATTGTCTCTTTGCTTTGAACTCGGCAGAATTCGGACTTTTTCAACCCAATGAAAAAGGACGCCAACATGTCTGCACATGCCGCAAAGCCATCCTCCTCACCAAATGACAGCTACGAGCTGAGATCGTCACCGACGCCTCACAACCCGGTTAGTCATGCCAAGCGTCATCGACAAAGAGGGCAGGGCATGACCGAGTACATCATCATTGTGGCGCTAGTGGCTGTGGCTGCCATCGCGGTCTATCAGTCATTTGGCCGCGTCATCCGCTCGCAAACAGCCGCTATTGCCAATGAACTTGCCGGTCAAAGCTCGAGCAAGGCAATTTCGAATGCGGGTAAGGCAGCCAAAGAGGCCAACCGCCAGATCAAAAACAAGTCCCTTAAAAATTACGGCGCCTCGAGCCGCTGATCGCTATGCGCCATTGTCGAGAAACCCAGAAAGGCGCAGCACTTGTGCTGAGTATCGCCATGGCCAGCGTGGCCGTGCTCGCCTGGCAACATCGGGCGTCACTGTCGCAGCTCTTGATGGCACAGCACGTGCTCGAGCAATCAACGATGGCTGCTAGCCTAGCGGCTGCTCAACATCATGCTCGCTTGCTAAATGCCCATGCTTATCTGAACCGAACGACAATGGCGCATCAAGTGGCCATGGCGCATTTAATGACCATTGCTAGTGCCGAGAAAATGCGTCGGGAAATGGCACGTCGCGTCATACGTGGCAACCCGCCGCTATTTCTGATTGGGATGATGTTTGGCCCCCATCACGCAGCCGCCTATGCCGCCTCTAAAGTCAGCGTTGCTGGCACGAGCTTGGCGGGTGTTAGGCAACTACATGAGGCTTTTAAGCGTCATAACCGGCAACTGTCTCATGACCTCGTTAAAGCCAGGCAAACCGTCCTTCGTGGCGTGCGCCATAAAACTCGTGCGATTGTGCAAGCCGTGCTGTCGCGCAACTTGGCTGGTCCCGGTGTGAGCCCCAAGCTAGATATCGATATCAAACTGCCAGATGACCAGCTTGGCGCCAAGCTCATCGATCCGGCAGACCGTCTCTGGCGCCAATGGTTTGATCAAACCTTGTCTGAGCAACGTTATCTGGGTAATCGGCGCGACACGGCACGCAACTGGTGGGTGGTCAATCCGGAATGCCCACACATGCGTCACGAGTTGCGCCGGCGTGGTGAGTCGAGTTTTGAGGCGACGGGTTTGTGGCAGGTCACCGATTCTCTATCCTTTCACGCCGTTCGTGGCAGGCGGGTTTTGTTGTGCTATTGGCGCGAGTACCCCATGGGGTTTGCCAATATCAAAAGCGCGGCCAAAGGTGGTTCGGGACGCAGCTCCTTAAATGAACGCTTGCAAGGTCTTGGTCCTTATCCGGAGGATTTCCGCAAAATGACATTCTTACGATGGTTTACCTCGCAGTTTGCCTTAACGGCCATGTTCCACGGTTTTAGCAATGGCCTGGCCGACGGCTGGGGCTACAGCACCCGATTGAGCTGGCGGGCGCACGCCAATGTCCAAGTCTATCGGCGCGATCGCCGCCGTTCATTGACCACCACGGTTCATGTCAAACAAAAGCTCTCTGAACTCAGCGATCCTGTTCTGCACTTGGGGCTTCGAATCAAGGGGCTGCTGAGCATCAAGCCAGACTGGTCTGGTGCGCTGTCGTCTGTCTCAAGCGCCCACGCTTACTTTGATCGTTATGAGGCACGTGATGACGGTCAATCTGAGGCTGCAAGCCTGTTTCAACCTTTCTGGATGGCAAGAAATGTCGTTGTTCACTGATTGTCCTAATAACCGTACAAGGCAACGCGGTCAGGTATTAGCCGAGGCCGTGGTGGTCATGCTGTTGTTGGTGATTCTCATGGGTGCGCTGCATCAGGCCGGTCGCTGGCAACACCAGTGGGCAGCGAATTGGTTGCACACCCAGGTTATGGCCACGGCTTGGTCGCTCGATCACCAGGTGCATCGCCCCGCGCTTGAGCTTGGTCCGGCTGATCAGCATGCTTGGCAGGACTGGGTCATGGCCGATTACGGCATCGGTGAGCCAAACTGGTTTCGGCTGCGCCAGCAGGACCGTTTCAGCAAGGCCGCTTGGCGTCTGGCCGGTGCAGGCCAAGCCAGTCTGGATCGCGATGTGACTGCGCATATAGAGCAAGCCCCCAGGTTGTGGGCCAGACAGGCACTGGCCAGCAAGACTGTCGTGCGTACGCTGATGCCATCGATCAAAGCCGTTGAATTGCCCTGGCGTGACCGTGGCAGTGCCACGGACTGGCTGGGTCAGTGGCAGGGTTCAGCGCCAGCGGCCTATTTGCGGGTCGGACCATGACACGTTGCTCGAACAGTCGATCTCTCATTTTTTATGGCTCTTGCACCATGTTGCAGGTCGTGGGCTTTTGTCTGGCCACAGGCGCGCTAGCCGCGCCCGGGCACGCCCAGGCGGGTGCGTGTCAAGCATGGCCGCAACTGCCCATTGATGCCTTAAGTGTGCTGGTGCCGTGCAGTGCGCCGGTCGAGCGTCGCATAGGCCGTTTATGTGCACGTCATGAGTGGCGCTGTGGCGCTGGGTCGTTTGAACGCTGGTTTGATCTGTGGATGCGCCAGCAGCAAGAGGCCATACGGGTGCAAAGAAAGTTGGGGCAATTGATTCTAAGCGGCGAGCATCAAGGCCAGTCCTGGGCTGTCTTTTGGGGTATTGAGCCCGTTCAGACTGAAGGGTTCGCGGTGCTGGTGTCGCGCCTGCGGGTACATCATCAAGAGTAAGAAAACATGGATAAAAAACAAGAGAAATGGTTGCCACTGGTCAAGCGACTCGCACTGCCGTTGCTTCTGGGCTTGGGTACAGTCGTTGGCGTTCACCATTACTTGACGGGTCGTATCGAGGCCATTGATGCTCAGTCACAAACTGACATGGTGACCCGCATCGTCGCCATCGAGTCACTGCCAGCTGGCACCGTATTGAGTTTCGATCATTTGTCGCTGCGTGACATGCCCAAGGCCTGGGCTAGCGCTGACAGCTTTGAGGCTGAGCAGGTCCAAGCGCTCGAGGGGCTGGTGATTACCGAAGATGTCATCAGCGGTCAACCCTTGACGCGATCGATACTGCAGTCACCCACGCCACCGGCGCTGTCGCAGCAGTTGGCACCGGGCAGACGGGCAGTCACCATACCCGTGGATCACGTCAGCTCTTTGTCTGGTCGGCTCGAAGCTGAAGATTTGATCGACTTGTACGTTACGTTCACGCATCAGGGTCAGCGTGTTACGACCTTGCTTGTGAGCGCCGTCAAGGTGCTCGCCACCGATCGTACGGGCCGCTCCTATGACTATGCCGGTAGTGAAGGTTCGGTGACATCGGTCACCCTCGATGTGTCAGCCAACGAGGCGGTCAAGCTCGTGTCTGCCAATCAGGCGGGCACTTTGACAGCGGTGTTGCGTATCGATGAAACATCGGTCGCAGGCCAGGCTGCGCAAGCCAGGCATGGCAGCGTCAAAGCGAATCACCTGGCGGGGTTTGTGGGACTAGCGCCATCGTTTGGCGAGGCGGGGCCACCGAACATTATTTATGGTGACAGCGGTGCGGTGATGGAGCAATTGCCGTGAGCGTGTCTCGTTGGCATGTGGACCGTTGGTTACAGCGCTGCTTTCAGTGTCTGGCCCTTGTGGCGCTGGCAGGTCTGTCACAAGACACGGTCGCTGGCGAGCAAACGTTGTCGCTTGAGGCTGGCAGTGCCCATGTAGTGCGACTGTCAGGCATCAAGCAAGTGGCTGTGGGCAATAGCCAGTTAATACAAGCCAATGCCGTATCAGCCGATGAAGTGATCTTGTTCGCCAAACAGGCCGGCACGACGACGGTTGATATCTGGACCAACAAAAAAGACCATCACGCCTACCAGGTCACGATCACCAGCGCAGGGCTCAAACAGCGCTTAGCGCAGGTGCAGGCCGTTTTAGCTGAGCTTCGTGGTGTGAGCGCGCGCTTGGCTGGTCAACATATCGTGATCGAGGGTCGTGAGGTCTCTTCTGAAATAAAAAAACGTCTTAAGCAACTGTTAAGCCGCTACCCCGACGTGGTGGATCTGACCAGCTCCATTGCCTGGGATCAGATGGTCATGCTTGACGTCAAGGTGTTGGAGTTGCCACGCCAGCGCCTTCGCGAGTTGGGTGTGCATTGGCAGTCGTCGCCAAACGGGGGGATACATGCGGGTGCGGCCTGGCAACTCGGTAGTGCCGGGGCTCGACTGGCCCAAGAGGGGCCCGTCTTAGGGTCGGGTGCGTTGTTTGGCATGAGTGATCTGTTGACTGCACGCTTGCAGGCCATGACACAAGCCGGGCAGGCGGTTTTACTGGCGCAGCCACAGCTTTTAGCCCGCAGCGGTTCACCCGCCTCGTTTCAGGCTGGCGGCGAGGTGCCCTATGCCTTTGTAGACAAGGACGGCAAACGAACCACGCTGTTTAAAAAGTATGGCGTCATGCTCAATGTCACGCCTCACATTGACCAGCATGGATCAATCCGAGCCAAGGTCGATGTTGAAGTCAGCTCGGTCGACCCTTCGATTACCACCGAGGCAGGCCCAGCCATGCGGGTGCGCAAAGCGAGCACGGAGTTCAACATCAAGTCAGGCCAGACGCTGGTGCTAGGTGGTTTTATATCGCACGAGCAAGTTCAAGACCAACGCGGTTTTGCGGGCGTGCATAAAAGCAGCAAGCGTCAAGTCGAACTCGCGATTTTTGTCACGCCGGTCATTGTCACTCCAGACCACCCCGACATGATGGCCAGAGTAACGCGGGCCCAAACCGTCGAGCACTGGCAACTGGGTCCAACACACCAAATGAATGTGCCCATACAGGGCGAACCGGATGATCGCTCTCATCGTTGGCATCCGGTTCATCCGGCTTTATCGCAGTGGGGGGCAGCCACAGTGCCCCCACGCGGCAACTCACATGCCTTCGATCCAATCACCGATGGGGAGTCTCATTGACATGCTCGCAGTTGAAATCCAGTATGAAGACGGCCGACAGCAGTCGCTTGAAGTGCCGGTTCCGGCAATCATTGGCAAGGACGCCGATTGTGAAATCCGCCTGGCACACTGGCGTGTCGCCAAAGAGCAGGCCAAAGTCTCACGGCTTGGCGAGTTTTTACAGATCGAGGATTTTGGCAGTCTGACGGGCATGCGTATCAATGGCCTGCGGTGTGCTCATCATTTTCCGTTGCTTGCTACCGATGACATCACCATTGGACCATGCCGACTACGCATGCGCTGGGTTCAGCCTGTAACTGAATCTAGCGTTTGCGAAACTAGACACCCGGATGCGGCGCCAATCGAAGACGGCGTTGAACTTGATGCACAGGTGCGATCGTCTCTGCACGCCGAGCTTGTGGCGATGCTTGATGTTCGTAAGCTCGATCTGAACAACCTTCCCACCGAGGTGCTCAAGGCAAAGGCTCGTGAAATGCTCGCTGAACTGCTCGAGCGTGACAGCCGTGGGTTGAGTGTGGCCGAGCAGGAGCAGGCTATTGAGGCGGTGGTCAGTGACGTTGCCGGGTTGGGTGTGCTGCAGCCTTTGATTGACGATCCACAAGTCTCAGAGATCATGGTCAATCGGTATGATCAGATTTATGTAGAACGCAAAGGGGGATTGACCCGTCACGCGGGCTGTTTTGTCAACGATGCAGCTGTGCGTACCGTCATAGAACGTATCGTCTATCCCATCGGCCGCCGTATCGACGACGCCTCACCCATGGTTGATGCTCGTCTGGCTGATGGGTCGCGCGTCAATGCGGTGATCTCACCGATCGCGCTGCATGGTGCCTGCCTGACCATTCGTAAGTTTCCCATCAAGCGTCTCAATCTTGACGACCTTGTCGAGCTCGGTTCGATGACAGCCGATCTTGGGCATTTTCTGACTTTGGCTGTTCGGCATCGATTGAACATTCTGATTGCCGGTGGCACAGGCTCTGGCAAGACCACCTTGCTCAATGTCCTTGGCAGTCAAATTCCTCACGACCAGCGCGTGATCACGATTGAGGATGCGGCTGAACTGCAAATCGGTCATCCTCACGTGGTCAGTCTGGAATCGAGACCGCGCAATGTCGAGGGCAGTGGTGAAGTCACGATTCGCGACCTCGTGCGCAATGCTTTGCGCATGCGCCCTGACAGAATCGTGGTGGGTGAGTGTCGCGGTGCCGAGGCCATTGACATGCTAGCGGCCATGAACACCGGCCATGATGGCTCGCTGACCACATTGCACGCCAATAGCCCGAGAGATGCCATCTCACGACTGGAGACCATGGTGCTCATGGCTGGCAAAGAGCTGCCGTTGCTGGCGATTCGCGATCAGATCGCGCGCGCCATACAGCTCATCGTGCAACAAACCCGCCTAGCTGATGGACGTCGCATGGTCACAGCCGTTGACGAAATCACCGGCCTTGAGTCTGGGCAAATCCAACTGCAGCCCTTGGTGCGTCTGGATCAGCAGCAACAAAAGGCAGCGCCACAAGGGTTGCCACCGACGTTTCTGCATCAGTGGCGTGAACAAGGTGCCTCGGATCTGCATCAGACAGAGCGTTGGTTTGCTCAACAAACGGTGTCGTTATGACTATCGACCTCTGGATATGGCTGGCGCTCGGTGGCGTGGCCACTGCATGGCTCGTGTGGCTGATCCAGCGTGCGCTCTACAGCGCACTTGAGCAGCATCGCCAGCTTTACACATCACAGGCTGAGCACCGCTTGCGCGATTTGTTTGTGTTTGTGGATTTAAAGCTGTTGTGGCCAGCGGCTTTTATTGCCGGTTGTTTGCTTTGTGCGTTGCTCGTGCTCACCGGCATCGGCGTTATTGCCGGCGTGATTGCCATGGCCGTTTGTTGGAGTTTGCCCAATGTGTTGATGGCGTGGGCGCGCCGGCAACGGATGGCAGCGTTTGAGCAGCAATTGCCAGAAGCCTTGCTGTCGATTGCGGGTTCGATCCGTGCAGGCTCGAGCCTGTCCAATGCGTTGCAAGGTTTGGTTATGCATGCGTTACCCCCACTGTCACAGGAGATGGCCGTGGTCAACCGACAGATCCGTTTGGGCGCGACTGCGCCCGATGCTTTTCAGCAACTCGCCGCGCGCCTTGGTGGACAGGCACTCGCGCTTTTGTGCATCACGGTGCGGGTGGCCATACAAACAGGCGGGCCACTGGCTCAAATGCTGGAGCAAACCGGGCAGACCATGCAAGCTAACCAGCAAATTCAGGCCCGATTGGCCGCACTGACGTCACAAGGCTGGATGCAGGCTTGGGTCATGGGTGCCATGCCATTGGCGCTTATGGCTGCCTTGGGTGCATTGGATCCGAGTTTCAGTGATGCCTTGCTCAATACCTCGGCAGGCCATGCAGTGCTGATGGCGATTGGATTTTTTGAGGTATTGGGTATTTGGTGGTTACGACGCATGGTCGCCATTGAAGGGTCTCGGTCTGGTCAAAGGACTGCGCGCTGATGGACGGGTATCTTTTGGGCATGGCGTTGCTAGCGGGTATGGCAGTGACAGGTTTAGTCATCACCCTTGTGCCTGTGGCATCCAAAGTGCATGTTGATCAGTGGCGTGATCGTTGCCAACGTCTGATGAGGTGGTCTGTTCGTGCTCGTTATGCCAAACAGCTCGATCAGGCAGGACTTGTGAACTGGCACATGACCGATTTGTGGATGCTAAAGATCGGCGTAGGCATCATATCGGGCTTGCTGCTGTGGCTATTGACCCATATCTGGTGGTCGCTGCTCATGGGTGCCGGTCTTGGATGGTTGGTTGTGGGATTGTGGGTGCGCCAAAAGATCAAACAGGTGCAGATGGCCATCACTCAGGATCTGCCTGCCTTCCTGGATTTATTGAGCATGTGTCTGGCCGCGGGCATGAACCTGCAAACCGGCGTGCAACTGGTTTTGGGCTACCAAGGCAAATCGGCATTGGCCGCGCTTTGGCGTCGTTGGTTGCTTCAGGTGCGATCGGGTACCGCCCGCATTGACGCATTCAAGCAGATGCTTGAGCGCGTGCAGTCACCGTCTATGCGTCGTATTTGTGTGGCTTTGATTCAGGCTGAACAGTCCGGCAGCGGCATGGCGGCAAGCCTGCATGCGCACGGACTTGCCCTGCGTCAGGAACGTCTCATGGAAGCAGAAAAACAGGCGCTTAAAGCGCCGGTCAAGATGCTGTTGCCTTTGGTCGTTTGTTTCTTTCCCAGCACATTTCTGGTGTTGGGCTTTTCTATCTATATCAACTTGGAGAGTTTTCTTGATTAAGACAAATTCACTGGATATTCGTGTGAGTAAAAGCTTTTTCAGCCGTGCGGTCGGGTTGTTACGACGCCAGCCGCTCGCGTATCGCGATGCGCTATGGCTAAAACCTTGCCGCTCGATACACACCTTTGGCATGCGTGAGCCGTTGTCTGTTCTGTTTTTGGATGCCAATAACGAGCCCTTGGAGTGGATCTATAAAGCTATACCCAAGCGAATCTATCGAGTACGAGGCGCGGCCAGTGTCATTGAAATGGCTTGTCGCCCCGAATCACGAATCGCGACGATTCACGAGGAAATACTCGATATGCTAAGTGGCATCGACGAAGGAAAAAACTTCTCTGAAGGTCGGATAGAAGGACGCGTACAAAACACTCCCGATAAACACATTAAGTGGAAGCTGCAGTGCCGCAGCTACGTCCAGTGGCAGTCCCGCCGCGACAATAAGACCTATCGCCATGTC
This sequence comes from Burkholderiaceae bacterium, assembly GCA_965659885.1. GTDB lineage: Bacteria > Pseudomonadota > Gammaproteobacteria > Burkholderiales > Burkholderiaceae_B > Algicoccus. The sequence continues at coordinate 35,386 of CBFHXV010000009.1, forward strand.
TACTACGAAGAAAATGGCTGCCCAAGCGGCCCCGTACACGATGAAAGCCCATTTATTGCGCCAGCAGGCAACGGCACTGAAAAATAGAGCTTTGCCAATGCCGCTGTCATGCCAGCCGATAAGGACGGGCGAGTACCAAAAGAGCGCAGCCAAGAGGAAATAAAACCCTGCAAATATCAACAGTGGCGTTTGCAGGGTATTCATCAATGGTTCGGCGTCCTGCGTGTCAACGAGTGTCTGCATCGCTTGGTTCAGTTCGCCTGCAAACGGCAAAAACACCAGAAAACCCACGCTCAAACAAATACCAACATACAGGATGCCCAGCGCCAGTAGTTTTTTAAAAACCCCGGCAGGTTTGAGTGCTGCAAACCACATCGCCGGGGTAATGCGCTCGCCCTTGTCGACATGTCGTGTCAAGGTCAGCGTCATTAGTGTGATGGCTGGCATCAGGGTAATGAAAAGCAGTGGCCCAATGGGCGCGGTCAGCGTGGCAAAGATCAGCACCAGCGTGACAAACATGGCCCAGGTGAATAACGCCATCGGTTGGCACTTAAACAGTGCCCAGCCTTTGACAATCCATTGCCAGCCAGCCGATGCTGGCAAAGACACAGCTTGAATCACATTGTCTCCATAATCTCGGGTACGGGTTCGGTCATACGCAAGCGCAAAATTCGCTCAAAATGCACCGGGTCGTGGGGTGTAAGGGTCTCGGCAGGCCTTGGGCGATGGTAGTCGTAAAGCCTTGATATCCAAAAACGCAACGCCGCAGCGCGCAGCATGGCCGGCCATAGCGCGCGTTCTTGCTCGGTTAACGGTCTTACCGTCTGATAAGCAGCAAGCCAAGCCTGCACTAGCGGGCGCAACAGTGCGCCGCTGTCGCGGTCAATGCACCAGTCATTGACGGCCACGGCGATATCAAATAGCCAGTGATCGCAGCCGGCAAAGTAAAAATCAATCACGCCACCCATCACGGGCTCAGCAGCCGCACCGGTGAACAGCACGTTGTCCCTGAAAAAGTCGCAATGTGCAGGTCCCTTGGGCAGTGAGTCGAGCTCGCCGCTTGCGCTAAGCTCAGTCTGTTCATCCAAGGCTTGACGCAACATGTCGTTTTGTGCGCCATCCAAAAACTCGGTGAGTTTGGGCGCGGTGGCCTGCCACCACGGCAGCGCGCGCAAGTTGGGCTGCTCAGACTCGAAATTGCGTGCCGCTAGATGCATCTGTGCCATGGTCGTGGCAGCAAGCTCACAGTGAGCGGTTGTAGGTTGTTTGACCCACTGGCCAGGCAGCTTCGAGACAATGATGGCCGGTTTGCCGTCAAACAGAGCCATGCGGGTGCCATCGCGTCGGGTCTGCGGCATGGGCACTGGCACACCGCGACTCGCGAGGTGATGCATTAACTCCACGTAAAAGGGCAACTGTTCTTGCGTGAGCACTTCAAAAATCGTCAAAACGAATCGACCGCGATCGGTGTCGAGAAAATAATTGGTGTTTTCGATGCCAGCCGAGATGCCGGTCAAGCTCTCTAGCGTACCGAGGTCGTAGTCTTGCAGCAGCGTGCGAGCCTGATTTTCTGTGACCGGAGTAAAAACAGCCATTAATGACAATCCATGATTCGAGGCGGTGTGTCGGTAGGTGTGTCGGTTGGTGCGTCCATAGGTGCGTTCATAGGTGCGTCCATTGGCGGCGGGTGCAAGCACGACCATCTCCCCTCCCGAGAGGCGTATTGTAGTTCAGGCAGACGAGACCTCAGGGGCATCCCCGTCTTGCGTCAGTCTCTTTAGCGGCCTGCACTGACCTTACACGCAACCCTGTCGGTTTAAACTCGTGCCATGAGCAACATAAATCCAACCGACTGGCAGCTGTGCGTGGCCCCCATGATCGACGTCACGGACCGGCATTGCCGCTTTTTTCACCGGCTTTTGGCGCCCAAGGCACGCCTGTACAGTGAAATGACCACCACAGGCGCTTTGATATTTGGTGATCAGGCTCGACATCTGGACTTCAACGAGCCCGAACACCCGGTGGCATTGCAGTTAGGCGGTTGCGACCCCCAGGAGCTAGCGCAATGCGCCCGTATTGGCGAGCGCTGGGGATACGATGAAATCAATTTGAACTGTGGTTGTCCCTCCGAGCGGGTACAAAAAGGCGCGTTCGGTGCTTGCCTGATGCGCGAGCCCATACTCGTGGCCGATTGTGTCAAAGCCATGCAAGACGCAGTCAGTGTGCCCGTTACGGTCAAGCATCGCTTGGGTCTAGACGGTGTGACTGACTACGGTTTTGTGCGTGACTTTGTTGGTCAGCTCTTTGATGTGGGGTGTCGGGTGTTTGTGGTGCACGCGCGTCATGCCGTTCTTGGAGGGTTGTCACCCAAAGAGAACCGGGAGGTACCACCACTGCAGTTTGACCAGGCGGCGCGTTTGCGCCGGGAATTCAGTGACGGGGTGTTCGTGGTCAATGGCGGCCTAACTGATGTTGAACAATGTCAGAACGTGTTAGATGACTTTGATGGCGTGATGCTTGGCCGTGCGGCTTGGCATGATCCTGGGGTACTGAACGACTTGTCACTAGCCTTTGGCCATAGGCATGAGCTGGCTCAAGATGTCGATGTCTTGGCAGCCATGGTTGACTATGCCCGCGAGCAAGTGCCGCTTGGCGTGCCGTTGCGTGTGATCGCTCGTACCGTGCTCGGTTTTGCCCAGGGTAAGCGCGGCGCACGTAAGTGGCGCCAGATGCTGTCTGACCAGCGACTGCTTCAGGCAAATGACCCTGAACTCATTTGGCGGGCGTGGGAGCACGTTCAGCCGCAACAACAGCAACCGATGGCACTATCTGCAAGGGAGCAGGCACCACTGACTCCAGAGGCCTAACATCGTCAAACAGCTCAGGTGGGCCAATCGCGAATGTAGGCCTTGAGCATGTCGTTTTCAAAGGCTTGTGCGGCAACAATGGCCTGAGCCAGGTCGTAAAACGAAATCACGCCCATGAGTGTGGGACCGTCCATCACTGGCATGTAGCGTGAGTGCTTGGACAGCATGAGACGTTGCAGTTCATCGGCATCGGTGTTTGGCGTCACGCTTAGTGGTGCGTCATCCATGATGGCTCGGATGGTGAACTCGCCTACGCTGCCACCGTTGGCGTGTAGGTGGCGCAGAATCTCTCTAAAAGTGAGCATACCGGCAAGTTCACCGTGTTCCATGACGACCAGTGAGCCGATGTCGTGTTCGCTCATGGTGTCAATGGCCTGGCTAACCGGCATATCGGGAGAAGCCGTAAAGAGGGTGTTGCCTTTGACCTTTAGAATTTCGCTGACTTTGAGCATGCCTTGACTCCTGACGTTGCGGGCAAGTGTTCGATAGCTATCATCACACAGATGATGCTCGATTTTAGGGGTCTGTGGCTAGATTGTCATGATGCGCATGCACATCGACTCGATTGGGCGCAATTTGCCGCGGCATATTGGCCGCCACGACCGCACCCGACAGAAATGCCAGCCACGACAGATAAATCCAGACTAAAAAGGTCGGTAGCACCGAGAACGCCCCATAAATCACGGTGTAGGTGGGGATGTTGGCCAGGTAGAGGCTGAGTCCAAACTTGATCACCTGAAACAGCAGGCTACTGATAAATCCGCCAGTAAGCGCAGCGGCATAGCCTACTTTGCAGTTGGGCACCGTCAAAAAAAGCAGGGAGCAACCCGCCCAGCTAATGACAAATGGCAGCCACGCCGCAAAGGCTTGCCATGGCACTACCGCACCAGGCTCTTGCAACGACAGGGCTTGCTGGACCACCGAAGACGATGCCCACAGGCTGGCACCTAACACGATGGGGCCTAACGTCAGCACGGCCCAATAAATCAGCAGACGTTGGCCCAGCGGGCGTTGTTTACGCACGTGCCAAATATCGTTTAGTGAGTCGTCAATCGACATGATCACCAGCAGCGAGGTTATCAGCAAGAAAACGCCACCGATCGTGGACAGGCTAGTCGCTTTGCTGACGAACTCATCGAGATAGCTCATGACTGTCTCAGAAAACGCTTCAGGCAAGAATTGCTGGCGAAGGAATTGCTGCAACGCTGACTCGAAGTCCGAGAAGATCGGGAACGCGGTCATCAACGACAACGTGACTGTCAGAAGGGGAACGAGCGCGAGGATGGTCGTGAAGGCCAGGCTTGCCGCTACATGTAGCAAATTGTCCTTAAGCGCAGCCCTCACCACTCGGGTGCTGCTTGCCCAGATGTGATTCAATGCGTTGTGCGCGGTATTCACCGTATTCGACATCACTGTCCCGAAGCAGAAATAAGCCCTGACCGAGCCATGATACCAACTCAGAATGAGTCTAACAGCGTGATTCTGTCCATGCGTTTGCGCGTGGCTGCCAACATCAGTCTTTGGCTGCTGTTTTTGTTATGCATTGCATGGGAGTTGTTTTTAGCGCCCTTGCGCCCCGGTGGCTCCTTGCTGTTTTTAAAAGCCCTGCCGCTGGCTTTCGCGTTTCGCGGGGTAGCCAAGGGCAGTATCTATACACTGCAGTGGGCCGCCATGCTGGTGTTGCTCTATTTAATGGAAGGGGTGATGCGCGTGATGTCAGATCCGCCTGGCTTGGGCATTTGGTTGGCCTGGCTTGAGATTGTCCTGTCATTGGTGTTTTTTTTCAGTGCCATCTTTTATGTCAGACCGGCCAAGCAAGCTGCCAAGTTGGCCAAACAAAATAAAGCCGCCGCTGACAATTAGTTTCGCCTCAGGTTGCATGAGCAAGGCGATCGTGGCTGCTTGGTGCGATAATAAGCGCTCGCGTGACGAATGCCGGTTGCTGCGCCTGCAAACGTCACCAGAGACAGTGCCGCTGTCGAGCGAGAGCGGTGCGATGAAGAAACAACAACCCAACTGCAACCCAATCTGATCGCGTCAAATTGATATGTCCGGAAATTCGTTAGGAAAGCTCTTTCGTGTCACCAACTTCGGGGAGTCGCATGGCCCGGCGATTGGCTGCGTCATTGACGGCTGCCCGCCGGGCATGGCGCTAGAGCCTGCCGACATTCAGCATGAACTCGATCGCCGTCGTCCAGGTACGTCGCGTCACGTCACGCAGCGCCAGGAGCCGGATCAAGTCGAGATTCTGTCGGGCGTCTTTGAAGGGCAGACCACGGGCACGCCTGTGGCCTTGTTGATTCGTAATCAGGACGCGCGCAGCAAGGACTACAGCAACATCCTCGACACCTTTCGTCCCGGACATGCGGACTATGCTTACTGGAAGAAGTTTGACGTTCGTGACCCTCGGGGCGGTGGGCGATCCTCGGCTCGCTTGACCGCGCCCACGGTAGCCGGCGGTGCAGTTGCCAAGAAATGGTTGGCCCAGACGTTTGGTGTGCAGGTACGTGGCTACATGAGTCAGCTTGGTCCAATTGAAATCCCGTTTGAAGATTGGCAGCACGTGCCGAATAATCCATTTTTTGCAGCCAACGCGTCGGTGATCGAGTCACTTGAGACCTACATGGACGAATTGCGCAAAGCCGGTGACTCAATCGGAGCCCGCATCGAAGTAGTGGCTTGCTCGGTGCCGGCCGGTCTAGGCGAGCCTATCTATGATCGCCTCGATGCCGATATTGCACACGCCATGATGGGCTTAAACGCGGTCAAGGGTGTCGAAATTGGCGCCGGGTTTCGCAGCGTCACACAACGTGGCTCCGAGCACGGCGATGAAATCACCCCGCAAGGCTTTGTTGGCAACAATGCCGGCGGCGTGCTTGGCGGGATTTCGACAGGCCAGGACATTACGGTGAGCCTTGCCATCAAACCGACGTCAAGCATCCGGATTGAACGCCGATCAATTAATCGGGCAGGAGAACCCGTAAGCGTTAAAACGCTGGGTCGTCACGACCCTTGTGTTGGCATTCGAGCCACACCGATCGCCGAGGCCTTGCTCGCAGTGGTTTTAATGGATCATGTGCTGCGCCATCGGGCGCAATGCGGCTAGCGAGCGTGGCATAATCGGCAAGCTTGGCGTAATGACTCGTGTTCGGTACCGACAGCTGATGTTCAGTGAGATTGTCTGTGTCGATGGCGAGGTCAGCAGTTAAATAATGAGCGCAGACTAATGAGCGGGGACGACAGAACCATGAACCGAACGCTATACGACAAATTGTGGGATGCCCACGTGGTGCATCAGGAGTCCGATGGGACTGCCATTCTTTATATTGACCGGCATTTGTTGCACGAGGTCACCAGCCCTCAGGCCTTTGAGGGGCTTGACATGGCTGGTCGCAGGCCGTGGCGCATCAGCGCCAACTTGGCTGTGGCCGATCACAATGTGCCTACCGAGAACCGTGCCGGGGGCATAGCTGACCCAATTTCCAAGCTGCAGGTCGATACCTTGGACAAGAACTGCGAGAAGTTTGGCGTGGTCGAGTTCAAGATGAACGATTTGCGCCAAGGCATCGTGCACGTGATTGGTCCCGAGCAAGGGGCCACACTGCCCGGGATGACGGTGGTTTGCGGTGATTCTCACACCAGCACGCACGGGGCCTTTGGCGCCCTGGCTCATGGCATCGGCACATCAGAGGTCGAGCATGTGTTGGCCACACAGACGCTGCTGGCCAAAAAAAGCAAGAATATGCTCGTGAAGGTGCAAGGCAAGTTGCCGCTGGGTTGCACGGCCAAAGATGTTGCCTTGCACGTGATCGGCAAGATTGGTACGGCGGGTGGCACGGGTTACGCCATTGAGTTTGGTGGCGATACGATACAGGCGCTATCAATCGAAGGGCGCATGACCCTGTGCAATATGGCCATCGAAGCCGGTGCGCGTTCGGGCATGGTTGCTGTTGACGACAAGACCATTGATTACTTCAAAGGGCGTCCATTTGCGCCCACTGGCGCTTTGTGGGATGCCGCTGTGCAGTACTGGCGTACCTTGCGTTCCGATGAGGGTGCGCATTTTGATCGCGTCGTTGAAATCGACGCCGCCGAGATTGTCCCGCAGGTCACGTGGGGTACATCACCCGAAATGGTGCTGCCTGTGACCGAGCGCGTGCCTGACCCGGAAAAAGAGAAAGACGCCACGCGTCGCAGTGGCATGGAACGCGCGCTGGCCTACATGGGGCTGGAGCCTAATACGGCCATCACCGATATCAAGATAGACAAGGTGTTTATTGGTTCTTGCACCAACTCTCGAATTGAAGACTTGCGTGCGGCCGCGGCCGTGGTGCGTGGCAAGCGCGTGGCAGCCTCGGTCAAGCAAGCCATGGTGGTCCCAGGCTCGGGGTTGGTTAAGGAGCAGGCTGAGCGCGAGGGCTTGGACAAGATTTTTAAAGAGTCCGGGTTTGAGTGGCGCGAGCCTGGCTGTTCGATGTGTTTGGCGATGAATGCTGACCGGCTTGAACCCGGTGAGCGTTGCGCTTCGACATCAAACCGAAACTTCGAGGGCCGTCAGGGGCAGGGTGGGCGTACCCACTTGGTTAGCCCGGCCATGGCAGCGGCTGCCGCTGTGGAAGGTCATTTTGCTGATGTTCGCAAGCTCGGATAGGAGTCATGATGGATAAGTTCACCGTACATAAAGGGCTTGTGGCGCCGCTTGATCGCGAGAATGTCGACACAGACCTAATTATTCCCAAACAATTTCTGAAATCAATCAAGCGAACGGGCTTTGGGCCCAACCTGTTCGACGAGTTGCGTTACCTAGACCATGGTGAGCCTGGCATGGACAACAGCAAACGCCCATTGAACCCGGACTTTGTGTTGAACCAACCGCGCTATCAGGGTGCGTCTATTCTTTTGGCGCGTAAAAACTTTGGTTGTGGTTCCAGTCGTGAGCACGCCCCTTGGGCACTGCTGCAATACGGGTTTCGTGCGGTGATTGCGCCTTCGTTTGCCGACATCTTTTTTAATAATTGTTTCAAGAACGGCTTGCTGCCGATCGTATTGTCTGAGCTCGAGGTCTCGCGCCTGTTTGACGATGTGCACGGCTTCAATGGTTACGAGTTAACCATTGACCTGCCCGAGCAAGTGGTGCGCACTGGCGATGGGCGAGCCATGAGTTTTGATGTGGATCCATTTCGCAAGGAGTGCCTCATCAATGGTCTGGACGACATCGGGTTGACGCTCAAGCACGCCGACAAAATCAAAGCGTTTGAGGCTGAGCGCTTGGCCAGCCATCCCTGGCTTGATGTTCAACCCGTAGGAGCGCGCGGATGACTCACCGTATTGCTGTATTACCTGGCGATGGCATTGGCCCTGAAATCGTTGAGCAGGCCGTGCGCGTGCTGCAGGCGTTGGGGCTGTCTCTGGAAATTAGCGAGGCGCCAGTGGGTGGGGCGGCTTATGACGCTCACGGGCATCCGCTGCCGGAGTCAACACTGTCGCTGGCCAAGTCGAGTCATGCGATTTTGTTTGGCGCCGTTGGTGATTGGAAGTACGACAAACTCGCGCGCGAGTTGCGTCCCGAGCAGGCGATTCTTGGCCTGCGCAAAGCGCTTGGATTGTTCGCCAACTTGCGTCCCGCAATCCTTTATCCTGAACTAGCCAATGCTTCATCACTCAAACCCGAGGTGGTCTCTGGGTTGGATATCTTGATCTTGCGTGAGCTCACGGGTGATATTTATTTCGGGCAGCCACGTGGTGTGCGAGTTGCTCCAGATGGCCCATTTGAAGGCCAGAAAGAAGGCTTTGACACCATGCGTTATGCCGAACCGGAAATTCGCCGGATTGCGCACCTGGGCTTTCAGGCAGCACAAAAGCGTAGTTCCAAGCTATGCAGCGTGGATAAGGCCAATGTACTTGAGACATCCCAGCTCTGGCGTGACACTGTCATTGACGTGGCTAAGGAATATCCCGATGTGGAGTTGTCGCACATGTACGTCGACAATGCGGCAATGCAGTTAGTGCGTGCGCCGCGTGAGTTTGATGTGATCGTCACGGGCAACCTCTTTGGCGATATTCTTTCTGACGAAGCGTCGATGTTGACGGGTTCGATTGGCATGTTGCCTTCAGCGTCGTTAAACGAGTCAGGTCAGGGTCTGTATGAACCGAGTCATGGTTCGGCGCCTGATATCGCAGGCCAAGGCTTGGCCAATCCCCTAGCGACCATTTTGTCGGCCGCGATGATGTTGCGCTATTCGCTCAATGAAGAGGCGGCTGCTGCCCGAATTGAGTCAGCTGTGCGTCAGGTTCTGGCTCAAGGGTTGCGTACAGCCGACATTTTTGAGTTTGGCATGAGAAAAGTCGGTACCACAGAGATGGGTGACGCTGTTTTGAAAGCCCTGTAAGGGCTTGTAACGTCCTGTAAAGCCCGGTAGCGCCCCTGACAAGGTAAACTACTTGCTTGATTTATTTTGCGGTTTTGCAGTTATCTGTGATGAGCTGCTGAATCCGGTGTGTTTTTTAAGGCGAGTGTCTAATGGGTTCTGCTGTAGGTTTTGTTGGCTGGCGTGGCATGGTGGGTTCTGTGCTCATGCAGCGCATGCGTGAAGAAAATGACTTTGCGGGTATAGAGCCCGTCTTTTTTTCGACCAGTAATGCAGGCGGCAAGGCGCCCGACTGGGCTGGTGGCTCGGTCTTGCAAGATGCCCACGACATTGAAGCTCTCAAAAAGCTGCCGGTTATTGTCACCACTCAGGGCGGTGACTACACCTCGGCTGTACACAGCAAGCTGCGCTCGAGCGGCTGGAATGGCTATTGGATTGACGCCGCGAGCACCCTGCGCATGAGCCCGGACGCGATCATCGTGCTCGACCCGGTCAACCGCTCGGTGATTGACCAGGCCATGGCACATGGCACTAAAGATTATGTGGGTGGCAACTGCACGGTGTCGTGCATGCTCATGGGGCTAGCAGGCTTGTTTCATGCAGGTCTGATCGAGTGGATGACGAGCATGACATATCAGGCGGCCTCAGGCGGCGGTGCTCAGCACATGCGTGAGCTACTGAATCAGTTTGGCTTGATCAACCACTCTGTGGCGGATGAACTCTCCGATCCAGCATCGGCGATTCTATCCATCGACAAAGGGGTGCTTGATTTGCAGCGTAGCGATCAATTACCAGTGGATCATTTCGGCGTTCCATTGGCGGGTAACCTGATTGCCTGGATCGATAACGACATGGGCGATGGGGTATCACGCGAGGAGTGGAAGGCAGGGGTCGAGACCAATAAAATTTTAGGCCGAGGTGACGGGTTCGATCAGCCAGCTGTTCCCATTGATGGCTTATGCGTTCGCATTGGTGCCATGCGGTGCCATAGCCAGGCGCTGACCATTAAGCTGACCCGCGATGTTGGGATGGACGAAATCGTCGACTTACTGGATAACGGCACCCCTTGGGCTAAAGTTATCCCTAATTCTAAGGAACAGACGCTACGCGATCTCTCTCCTGTGGCCGTGACGGGAACCCTCGATATCCCGGTTGGCCGGTTACGCAAAATGAGCATGGGGCCGCAATACTTAAGCGCTTTCACCGTGGGTGACCAGCTTTTATGGGGGGCGGCTGAGCCGTTGCGGCGGATGCTCAACATCGTGCTAGAGCGAGCTTGATGGGCGCGAAATAGTGGCTTTTGTTACAGTTCAGTTCAATTTGAGGTGAACTGCACGCCATCTGTGTTGATCACCACCTTTTATGATGACTCGCGTGAAGCGAACACACGATCAAAGAAACAGACCTCGGCTACCATGAATAAAACGAAGAATGCAAAGGCACGCGTGATCCAGCACACCTCAAGTCCATTTCGCGCCATCGGGCCTAGTGTGATTGCCGGTGCGGTTCTGGCCTTCTTGTTATTGCCAGCACAAGCGCTTGAGCTTGGTCACAGTCGTGTGACATCAGCACCAGGTGAGCCCTTGCAGGTGGTGATCCCGGTTGTGGATATTTCGCAAGCCGATGCCGCTTCACTGTCTGTTTCCATTGCGGATGCCGCGAGATGGCAAGCCGCAGGCTTGACCCCCCCTGTTCCTTTGAACACACTGTCTATTAGCGTACAAGACGGGCGCAAGCCCTCTGAGCGACTGGTCAGGGTGTCCTCACCTCGAGCTAGTGAATCGACGATCATAGACGTGTTGCTCGATGTCTCAACCCAGGCAGCGAGTCGCGCGTTGCAGACCAGCATTATCGTGCCACCACCGCCGACGGTGCGTCTGGCTGGGCAAGAAATCATTGTGCAACGTGGTGACACGTTGATCGGGCTTGCTGAGCAGTTTCCAGTCGAAGGTGCCAATCTCTATCAACAGCTTTGGGCGCTCTACAGCAGCAATGCCGACGCCTTCATACGCGAGAACATGAACCTGCTCAAAACGGGCGCGTCTTTACGCATTCCTGATGCCGATGTCGTCAGAGCGGTCGATCCGGCTTTTGCCAAAGCCCAATACCTCGCACACGTTCGTGCGTTTCGTCAGGGTTCTGGCGCAGGGCAGGGCAACCGTGGGATAGCCGCCGACGCGCAGGCGCTAACCTTGCAGTCTGAGCCACAGCAAACACAGCGTGGTGAAGTGCAAGCGCCTCAAGCCCAGCCAGCTGCTCCAGTTGAGGATCAGGTTCGCTTGACAGCGGCTCAAACTGCTAATGACACGCCAAGTGGACCGGTACAGGCGGATGTTGCAACATCGATGCAAAAACAAAGGGCTGAAGAGGTCGACCGACAACAAAGCCTCGAGCAAAATATTCAAGCGTTACAAGGCGCAATCACCGAGCTGAAAAATGACCAAGCTGATGGAGCTGTTGCCTTGTCCAATGGTGACGCATCTCAGGCTGGCGCGACGGCTGACACCACTGGGTCCTCAGGTCAGCCCTCACGTGGCGCACAAGCGGCGCCTGAGGGTGCTGCAACGAGTTCTAGCGGTGCCAGTGTGGCTGCAACGAGTGATAACGGTGACAGCGCACCAGGAGGCGGCTCAGCAGCAGCGAATGCCTCATCTGCACAAACGGGCTCAGCATCACAGGGTGCCTCAGCATCTCAGGGTGGCTCAGCATCTCAGGGTGGCTCAGCATCTCAGGGTGGCTCAGCATCTCAGGGTGGCTCAGACGGAGAAAACGCCAGCACGACAGGTGTGGGATCTAATATTGCCCAGAGCAGTCAAGCCGAGGGAACCCAAAACGCATTCGAGCGTGTCAGCCAATGGGTAAGCGACAACACAACGGCGGCCATTGCTTTGCTGCTTGCGCTGATTGCGCTCGTGCTCGCTTGGGCGCTGCGTGCTGGCAAGCGCACGCCAGACCCAGCATCGGTGATCGAGTCACGCGTTGATCCTGTTAGCAGCAACTTTCAAGACAAACTCAAGGAAATTGATCTGTCTCTCGAGGACCAGCCAGCCGATACTGTCGAAAAGTCAGACAAGAAGCCATAAGCCAGGATGGTGCTGCTATGGGGCGCATAGCGCTTGGTGTCGGTTATGACGGGCGTGAATGGTCAGGCTGGCAAACACAGCCTGGCGGACGCACGGTGCAGGACCAACTCGAGGCCGCGCTATCGGCGTTCATCGATCAACCTGTATCCACCATTTGTGCAGGAAGAACCGACGCCGGGGTGCACGCTTTGGGGCAAGTGGTCCATGTGGACTCTCCGGTTCATCGCAACGAAGCTGCCTGGGTTCGTGGTGTGAACAGTTTTTTGCCTGAGTCTATTGCTGTGCAATGGGCCCATGAGGTAAGCGACGATTTCCACGCCCGGTTTAGTGCGACTTCGAGGTCCTATACCTACGTCATTTCAAATACACCTGTGCGTCAGCCCCTGCTGGCAGGCCGTACGGGCTGGTGCTTCAGGCCGCTTGATGAGGATTGCATGCATCAAGGCGCACAACTACTGCTGGGTGAGCATGATTTTTCAAGTTTCAGGTCATCACAGTGTCAGGCAGCTAGTCCGATTCGAACCATTGATCACGCAAGCGTTGAACGGCGTGCACATCTGGTGCTGATTCATCTTCGAGCCAACGCGTTTTTACATCACATGGTTCGCAATATTGTGGGTGAGTTGGTGTTGCTCGGCACCGGAAAAACAGACCTCGCACACTTTAAACGCACCCTTGAGGCCAAGGATCGAACCCAGGCGGCTGCGACCTTTAGCGCAGCTGGACTTTATTTGACTCGCGTGGTGTACCCTGACGAGTTGTTGCCAAGGCAACCTGTCTTAGCAAGCCCGTTGTTCAGTTGTTTGGAGAGTTGTTGATGCCTGCCACCACCGATCAGGTCACGAGGCCCGCCTATCGAACCCGCATCAAAATCTGTGGTTTGACCATCGAGCAGGATGTGCGTGAGGCTTGCGCTGCGGGTGCTGATGCGCTTGGATTTGTGTTTTATCCCAAGAGCAAACGGTTCGTCACACCCGAGCAAGCGGGCGCGTTAGCGCGCGGGCGGGATGTTTTTGTGTCGAGCGTGGGCCTGTTTGTTGAGCCTGATGCTGATCTTGTGGCTTCGGTGATTGAATGCATGCATCCGTCGTATTTGCAGTTTCACGGTGATGAGTCGGCTCAGTTTTGTAGTCAATTTAACTGGCCATACATCAAGGCCTTTCGGGTTGGGGCTCCTGGGCTTGATACGCCTGAAGCGTTGTTGGCAAGTTGTCGTGAGCACTTGAATGCTTCTGCCTGGCTGTTTGACAGTTACACGCCAGCCTATGGTGGCAGCGGCCATTCATTCGATCACGCCTTGCTCGAATTGGTATTGCAAGACCGAGCCAGACCTGTGATTTTGTCGGGCGGCCTTAACGAGGGGAATGTGACTGACTTGGTCATGCGGCTGCAACCGGACGCGGTGGATGTCAGCTCTGGTGTGGAGCTTAAGCCCGGTGTGAAGTCCTCCGAGAAAATTACGCAATTTGTACGGCAAGTGCGCCTAGCCGATAGTCAAATCGAGCCCCGTTAAGGGCTATGGCGCTCACAGGCCTTGTTAAGTGTTTATGCCTGTAGTGTGCGGTCGTTCTTTGCCGCTGTGCGACTTGTCGATTGTGATTGTCGATTTTGACAGGGAACCGGCTGCAGGGTATTATTGCGGTCTTCCTGCTTTAGGCGGTTAGCTCAGTTGGTTAGAGCGCCACGTTGACATCGTGGAGGTCGTTGGTTCGAATCCAATACCGCCTACCAAAGTCTCACGCACCAAACACCGTTTCCCCCGCTCAACCACGTCGGCGTTCGGCTGTGGCGGAAAATTGCGCGCGCATATTTGCGGCATCGGTTCTTAACATTTGATCTGAATCAATTCGGTGTCTGCTTACCAAGGGTCCTAGCTGATACACTTTTTGCGTTGCAACACGCGTGGCGTGATGTCAGGCGCGGGTGTCTTCAGAACAACCAGCACAAGAAGGTAAATCAATGGAAATCAAAAACAGCGTGGCTTTGATCACGGGTGCCGCCAGCGGTATTGGCCAAGCAACAGCAAAGCATTTGGCCAGTTTAGGTGCGCGTGTCGCCCTGGTGGATCGGGATATGGCGCAAGTCCAACAGGTGGCTCAAGAGATTGATCCCCAAGGCAAGCTTGCTCTGGCTATTGCCGGTGATGTCACTGTTGAAGAGGATTCTGCACGTTTTGTGCAAGAGACACTCGCTGCATTTGGGCAACTGAACATCGCGGTCAGCTGTGCCGGTGTGATTCGCGACGGCACGTTGCTAAACATCGACAAAAACACAGGTCAGGTCTCACGAAAGCTGGGGTTCGATAAATGGAAAACCGTGATTGACGTCAATCTGACCGGGACTTTTCTGACCATGCGCGACTGTGCTGAGGCCATGGCCAATGGTGGCTGGCAAGGCTTGCTCGTGCCCATATCGTCGGTCAACAAGATTGGGCAGGTTGGTCAGTTGAACTATTCATCGACCAAGGCTGCCATTGAGCGTTTTCCTAAAATCATGGTGGGCGAGTTTTTATTGCGAAAGATACGCAATATCCGCTGCGTTGGCATCGCCCCTGGCTACACAGAAACAAAGATTTTGCAGGACATGAACCAGGACGCGCTCGAAGCGATCTTGAAGGATGTCCATTTGGGTCGCTTGATCAAGCCAGCCGAGATTGCGGACATGATTGCTTACTGCGCACAAAACGAAGCGCTAAACGCGACCACGGTTGAGATTACCGGCGGCTTGTGTTTCCCCGGCAATATTGCCAAGTAGCGCTAGCGTAGCGTTAAGCGCTGGCGCGGCTCAATAAGAAGGCCAGCTAGACTCATAGCTGGCCTTCTTTGAACTGGCCGTTTAAAACTCAAGCCTTGTGTCGCCGCGAGTTCACAGCGAGATCAGTGCGAGTACTTTGGATGAAGAAACACAGCTCAAGCAACACTGACCCCGACGGTGATTTTCAGTCTTGCTGGTCGTGCTTTTGCAAGATGTCGTAGAGCTCGTCCTTGAGCATGAGCTTCTCTTTTTTCAGGTTTTCAATTTCATCGTGTGATCCTGGCGGAATTCTTTCCTCAAGGTTTTTGATCTGCTGATCAAGCTCATTGTGTTTGTCAAACAAGCGCGTAAAGTGATGATCGGTTGTCTTTAGACGGGTGATGAGATCACGGTACTCTGGAAACATAAATGCCGTTCCTAAAAAGATGCGCACAAAGGCGCGTTGTGTTAACGAAGTTACGTTTTGATGTTAACTGTTAAGTCAAGCCAGCGCAGGCAATCACTCGATGTAAAAATCCTTCGGCTTGACTTGGCTCAAGCCAGCGCACAATCACCACGAGACCGGATTCGGGATCAATCAGGCTGAAGTGGCCGCCTGCGCCCATACCAAAGTAGGCCGAAGCAGATAGCGACTTGAAAATACTCTGATCATGATTCAGCCAGACCAGATACCCGTAGAAAGGTGCTAGGGTACAAGGTGTGCGCATCTGTTCGATCCACTGTGAGGATAGAACTCGCTTGCTATCTATCGTGCCGTTGTTCAACAGCATATAAGCCAATTTGTACTGATCACGTGCACTGATAGACACACCTGCACCCCAGTGTGAGCCCCCAGGAACCGAGGGCATGCGTTGGCCGTTGATGTCTACCCATGCATGGTCATAACCCACCCACTGCCACGTATTGGACAAGCCGCACGGCTTGGCGATATGCTCTTTAAATACATTGGGCAGGGGCTCATTAAACAGATGCAGCAAGGCCAGCGAAAGCTGGTTGATGCGAACATCGTTGTACTCCCAGTAAGTGCCAGGTGCCTGCAGGCGACGTTTGGTGCCCTTGGGGTGAGTTGCCGGTGGCGAAAAGGCCAGTGTGCGGTAGTGGTCAACCTGATCCGGGATGCCAAAACACAACCCGTGCCACTCGCTGGTTTGCTGCAATAGGTGCTTCCAAGTCACGAGTCGGTTGTGTTCATCGTCGAATCCGACGCCGGGCAAGACCTCGCTAACAGGCTGCTCTGGCTTTAGTAGGCCTTGGTCAAACGCCCGCCCCGCCAACAAGGCTAAATAGGCTTTGGCCACACTGAAGGTCAGGTCGGCACGTTCGACATCGCCGAACGCGGTGAGCACCTCGCCGCGCCTGGCAATTACGCCACATACGCCACCACGCGGATGTACAGGTCCGTAGAGGCGATTGTGGGGTGCGATGTCGTTCTGGTGCACGCCCCACACGCCCGTGGTGTCACGCGACCAGGCGATTTCATGCTCAAGCGCAAACTCGATGGGGTTTTGAAAGTTCATCATTGGCTGCTGATCCTTTGGTTTATGGCGGATTTGTACCTGTTGTGAGGCCGCTTGATGCTAAGATTCTAGGCGTGTTCACTGCTTTGTAAACGGTTTAAGAATCACCATGGTTGTCATTACTTTGCCAGACGGCTCGAAAAAGGAGTTTGCGTCTGCTGTTACGGTTGCAGAAGTGGCCCGTTCTATTGGCGCGGGGCTCGCCAAAGCAGCGCTAGCCGGAAAAGTCACCCACGGCCAGGATACCAAGTTGGTCGACACCAGTTATGTAATTGACGACGATGCCGAGCTGGCGATTGTCACGGCAAAAGACCCCGAGGGTCTGGACATGTTGCGTCACTCAACAGCGCACTTGCTGGCCTACGCGGTCAAGGAGCTGTTTCCCGAGGCCCAAGTCACGATCGGGCCGGTCATCGACGCGGGTTTCTACTACGACTTTTCCTACGAGCGTCCATTTACGCCCGGCGATCTCGAGGCGATTGAGAAAAAAATGGCTGAACTCGCAGCCAAAGACGAGCCTGTGATCCGTGAGGAGTGGCAGCGCGATGAGGCGGTGGCCTTCTTCAAGGGGATGGGCGAGATTTACAAAGCCGAGATCATTGCGTCTATTCCGACCAATGAGACGATCAGCTTATATCGCGAGGGAGACTTTATCGATTTGTGCCGGGGGCCTCATGTGCCTAGCACTGGCAAGCTGAAGGTCTTTAAATTAACCAAGGTCGCGGGCGCCTACTGGCGCGGCGACAGCAACAATGAAATGTTGCAGCGAATCTATGGCACGGCATGGGCGACTAAGCAGGAACAAGATGAGTACCTGCATATGCTG
This sequence comes from Burkholderiaceae bacterium, assembly GCA_965659885.1. Lineage (GTDB taxonomy): Bacteria > Pseudomonadota > Gammaproteobacteria > Burkholderiales > Burkholderiaceae_B > Algicoccus. The sequence goes on from CBFHXV010000009.1 coordinate 52,801, forward strand.
GCCGAGGCAGAAAAGCGCGACCATCGACGCTTGGGGCGCGAACTTGACCTGTTTCACTTTCAGGACGAAGGCCCTGGTCTGGTGTTCTGGCATCCCAAGGGCTGGGTGATTTGGCAGCAGGTCGAGCAGTACATGCGCGCGGTATACCGAGACAACGGCTACCAGGAAGTCAAAGCGCCCCAGATTCTTGATTTGTCGCTCTGGAAAAAAACCGGACACTGGGACAATTACCGCGAGAACATGTTCACGACCGAGTCCGAGAGTCGTGTCTATGGGCTCAAGCCCATGAACTGTCCCGGCCACGTTCAGATCTTTAATGCCCATTTGCATTCGTACCGTGAACTGCCTTTGCGCTACGGTGAGTTCGGGCAATGCCATCGCAACGAGCCCTCGGGATCCTTGCACGGGATGATGCGCGTGCGTGGCTTTACGCAGGATGACGGCCACATTTTCTGTACCGACGATCAGCTGCAAGACGAATGCGCCGCGTTTACGGCCTTGTTGCAAAAAGTCTATGGCGATTTCGGCTTTACGGAAGTGCTTTATAAGGTGGCCACGCGCCCCGAAAAACGCATCGGCAGCGACGATAGTTGGGACAAAGCCGAGACCGCCCTGATGGAAAGCTTAAAACGCACCGGCTGCGAGTTTGAAGTCTCGCCAGGCGAGGGGGCTTTTTATGGACCCAAGATTGAGTACACCCTCAAAGATGCCATTGGGCGCCACTGGCAGTGCGGTACGATTCAAGTCGACTTCTCCATGCCCGAACGGCTTGGTGCCGAGTACGTTGATGAGTCCGACACGCGCCGCACACCAGTGATGTTGCATCGAGCCATTCTTGGCTCATTCGAGCGATTCATTGGCATGCTTATTGAGAACCACGCTGGCGCAATGCCACCTTGGCTTGCGCCTGTGCAGGCCGTGGTTTGCTGTATTTCCGAGTCTTCGGCGCACTATGCTGATCAAATTGCACAAAGCTTGAAAAAACAAGGCTTTAGAGCAGAATCGGATTTGCGAGGCGAGAAAATCAACTATAAAATTCGAGAACACAGTTTGCGGAAAGTGCCCTATATCCTCGTTGTTGGGGAAAGAGAGCGTGATGCAGGCTCTGTCGCGGTGCGGGCACGAGGCGGTGTCGACCACGGTGTGATGGCATTTGAAGCCTTCACGACGTTGTTGGCCGAGGATGTTGAACAATACCGACAAGTAGCCACACCACAAGATTAATGTTTTAGGAGTTTTAGACATCGCAACTGACAAGTCACATCGCATTAACGGTGAAATCCGCGTCCCGGAAGTGCGACTCATAGGAACCGACGGTGAGCAACTCGGCATCGTCAGCACAACGCAAGCCCAGCAAATGGCTGAGCGAGAAGACGTGGATCTCGTTGAAATCGCACCGACCGCGGCTCCACCCGTGTGTCGCCTGATGGACTACGGCAAGTTCAAATACCAGGAACAAAAGCGCCAGGCTGAAGCGCGAGCCAAACAGAAAGTCATTCAGGTCAAAGAGGTCAAGTTCCGTCCGGGCACAGACGAGGGCGATTACCAAGTCAAGCTTCGCAACCTCAAACGCTTTCTCGACGAAGGCGACAAAGCCAAAGTGACCCTGCGTTTCCGTGGCCGTGAAATGGCGCACCAGGAAATCGGCATGCGCGTGCTTGAGCGTGTGCGCGATGATCTGCTTGATTTGGCCGTGGTTGAGGCCATGCCAAAGCTTGAAGGTCGCCAAATGGTCATGGTTCTGGCGCCCAAGAAAAAAGCAGCACCGGCCAAAGGTGACGCCAAAGCATCATGATGCATGTGTTGTTTGTCATCGACCCACTTGAGGGGTTGAAAGCCTATAAAGACTCTTCGGTGGCGATGATGCGCGCGTTGGTCGCACGTGGCCATTCAGTCAGCATTGCGATGCAAGGCGACTTGTTCATCGACGCTGGTGTTGTTTACGCTGGTGCTCGCTCGATTGCTTTGCATTTGTCAGCTGACCTGCATGGCCATGGCTGGTGGGAGTACACCAGTGACCGTGTCGATCACCCGCTTCATGCTTATGGGGCGGTGGTCATGCGCAAAGACCCGCCGTTTGACATGGAGTATGTCTATTCCACCCATTTACTGGAATACGCCCAACACCAAGGCGCCCGGGTGTTTAACCATGGCGCAGCCATACGCAATCACCCAGAGAAACTCTCAATCACCGAGTTCGCCCAGTTCACCGCGCCAACCTTGGTAACACGCGATATGGCGCGTATCAAGGCCTTTCATGACTTGCATCAAGACATTGTGGTCAAGCCGCTTGATGGCATGGGCGGCTCTGGCGTGTTTCGCTTGAAAGCGGGCGACGCCAACCGTGGCGCGATTTTGGAGACGCTAACCCATGAGGGACACAGAACCATCATGGCGCAGCGCTACTTGCCGCAAATTGTTGATGGGGACAAGCGCATTTTGCTCATTGGCGGTGAGCCAGTACCTTATGCCTTGGCCAGAATACCGCTGGCAGGTGAGACCCGCGGCAATCTAGCCGCTGGTGGTCGCGGCGTGGCCAAGCCGCTGACTGACCGTGATTGGGAAATTGCCAATGCCATGGCGCCAGTACTTTATGAGCGCGGCTTGCTGCTGGTTGGACTTGATGTCATTGGTGACTATGTGACTGAGATCAATGTCACGAGCCCGACCTGCTTTGTGGAGATCACCGAGCAGACAGATTTCGATGTGGGTGAGCGTTTTGCTGTGGCCCTTGAGCAGGCGGCTCATGTCTGACGCAAAGGTTGATGCGCACGTCGTTGTGGTGGTTGTGGTGCACGCGCCATTGGGTTCGGCTCTGAAGTCCATAGCCGAGCACACTTACGGTGAGCATGCCGATCTTACGGTCATTGATGTATTGCCTGGCGCTTGCGCCGATGACTCGACGGGTGGCTTGCTCGACCGTCTCCAGACGTTAGACCAGGGCGCAGGGGTCTTGTTGTTGACCGATTTGCCAGGCGCCTCGCCAGCCAATATCTGTATGAGAGCCAGTGGCTTTGCCAAGGCAGCTGGTACACACTGTCAGGTTGTGTCTGGCGTCAATGCCGCCATGGTGTTGCGGGTGCTCAATTATCACACCAGTGACCTTGACGAATTATCGCGTGTAGCCATCGAGGGTGCCATTCAAACGATCAAGCGTGTAGACTGACATTGCGGTTAATTTCGAAGCTGGGCGACTTTGGCATTTGACGCCCTTAATGGAACAAACGCCATGGCGCAAATAGAATTAGAAGTCTCGAACAAATTAGGGTTGCATGCCCGAGCGGCCGCCAAGCTAACCAAGCTTGCAGGACAGTTCAGTAGCGATGTCTACATCGCCAAAGACGCCCGTCGCGTAAATGCCAAAAGCATCATGGGCGTCATGATGCTGGCCGCTGGCAAAGGCACCATCGTGGAGATCGAGGCGCAAGGCGCAGATGCCGAGCAGGCGCTTGAAGCCATCAAGGAGTTGTTTGATGACAAATTCGGCGAAGGGCAGTGATCGCCAGGAGTTGAAAACGGCGTCATCTGAATCGCTTATTTGCCTGTACGGCCGTGCGGTTGCTAGTGGCTATGCCATGGGGCGTGCCGTGGTCATGGGTGCCGCTGCGCTTGAAGTCGAACATTACCGGGTTGCCTCCGAGGCTGTTGAGCAGGAGGCACAGCGTTTAAAACGTGCGCTTGAGACCACATATGCTGAGCTGGCACAGCTGGCAAACACATTGCCCACAGATGCACCTAGAGAACTCTCGGCAATGCTCAGCGTTCATCAGCTTTTGCTTGAAGACCCATTGCTCGCCGATGAGAGCTTGACGCTTGTCAGGCAGCGTCACTACAACGCCGAATGGGCCCTAACCACACAGGGTCAATTACTCGGTGAGCAATTCTCCACCATGGAAGACGACTACCTCAGAGAGCGTGGCGCCGATGTCAGGCAGGTAGTCGAACGGGTCTTGCATACCTTGAGAGGCAGTCAAGTGATGTCTGCCTTGGATGGCGTGTCTGATTCGGGTGACCCGCTTATTGTGGTTGCCCATGACATCTCACCAGCCGATATGATTCGCCTTCGGGGCGCTCGCTTTGCGGGGTTTGTCACTGACCTTGGTGGCCCTACCTCTCACACAGCCATTGTGGCGCGCAGTATGGGTGTGCCGGCGGTTGTGGCGCTTGGCAATGTCAGGCAGATCGCGCGCGACGGCGATTACCTGATTGTTGATGGCGAAACCGGTGCGGTACTGATCAACCCTAGCGACAGTCAAATTGAAAGTTACCAGCGGCTGGCAAATGATTACGCTGACGCGCGGCTCGCACTGCAGAGCTTGCGTGACGTGGCTTGTGAGACCCTCGACGGTATCCGGGTCGGACTTCACGCCAATATTGAGATGCCCGATGAGGTCAGCCTGGCGTTAGGCCAAGGTGCCGATGGTATCGGGCTGTATCGTAGTGAGTTCCTGTTCATGGGCCGCAAGGACTTGCCAAGCGAGCAAGAACAGTTCGATGCCTATCGCAAAGTCGTTCAGGACATGGGTGGGCGTCCTGTGACGATACGCACATTGGATATTGGTGCTGACAAGGCACTTGATGGTGAAGCTACGGTAGCTACAAACCCAGCGCTAGGCCAGCGCGCCATCCGGTACTGCCTGGCGCGTCCTGGCTTGTTTGCCTCGCAATTGCGTGCACTGTATCGAGCGTCGGCCTTTGGCCAGGTTCGGATTTTGGTTCCCATGATCACGAGCTTGCACGAAGTCCAGGCACTGTATGAAATCATCGAGTCGGTTAAGCGAGAGCTCTCGAGCCAGGGTGTGGCATTTGACGTGGGGGTTGCCATCGGTGCCATGGTGGAGGTGCCGGCCATGGCTATTGCCATCGAGCCGTTTGCCAAAGCTTTTGATTTTTTGTCGATAGGCACCAATGACTTGATTCAGTACACGCTGGGCATTGATCGCGCGGATTCGGAAGTTGCGTCGCTCTATGATCCCTTGCATCCCGCGGTCTTGCGCTTGATCGCCGGCACGATTAATGCCGGACAGCGCGCCGGCAAGCCGGTGTCGGTATGCGGTGAAATGGCCGGCGATGCCAAGTTAACGCGGCTTTTGCTTGGCATGGGTCT
>CBFHXV010000010.1:0-57829 GCA_965659885.1 Burkholderiaceae bacterium
GGGCGGCCAACAGCAGCGTTTATGCATTGCCCGGGCGATTGCTGTTAGTCCTGAGGTCATTTTGATGGACGAACCATGCTCGGCGCTCGATCCGATCTCAACCGCTCACGTTGAGAATCTGATGCTCGAGCTCAAAGAGCAGTACACCATTGTGATCGTGACGCACAACATGCAGCAAGCCGCTCGTGTGGCTGACCGTACAGCGTTTTTCCACCTGGGTGATCTCGTCGAGATGAACGAGACGTCACAATTGTTCGTCAAGCCTCAAGAAAAGCGCACCGAGGACTACGTGACGGGTCGCTTTGGTTAAAGCCACTTGGTATGAATTCCCCATATTGCAGCTAATCAAGAGCACCCTGATCAAGGTCGGGGCAGCCTAAAACACGGCCTGTCGGGCTGGATCGGCAGGCCATGTTTACGCGGAGCTTGACCATAAGCCGAACAAGTAGAATGTGGTTATGCCGCATGACATCGACCTAATTGCCATCCTGGTAGCCGGCTTCGGGCTGGCACTGGTATTTGGCTACGTTGCTAGCCGTCTGAAAGCGCCACCGTTGGTGGGCTACCTGATTGCGGGCATCCTGATTGGTCCCACCACGCCCGGGTTTGTCGGCGACATGGCCTTAGCGCATCAATTGTCCGAAATAGGCGTGATGCTGCTCATGTTTGGCGTGGGCTTGCATTTTTCTATTAGTGACCTGATGGCAGTTAAACGTCTGGCCATTCCCGGCGCGGTTTTACAGATCCTGTTGTCTACGTTGCTAGGTGCGGGCTTGGGCCTTTGGTGGAACATGAGTCTCATGGGCAGCCTGGTGTTTGGCCTGTCGTTGTCTGTGGCAAGCACCGTGGTGTTGTTGCGCTCGCTGGAGTCGCGCGATCTGCTGTTAACCGGCGATGGCAAGATCGCCGTGGGCTGGTTGGTCGTGGAAGACCTGGTCATGGTGTTGATGCTGGTGTTGTTGCCTGTGGCCGCCGAGCTGATGGCCGCGGCAGCCTCGCCTGACCCAGCCGTGTCGCTGTCAGCAGACGTGTGGCAGTCGTTGGCTGTGACGTTTGTCAAGCTTGCGGGATTTGTGGGGCTGATGTTAGTGGTGGGCAAACGGGTCTTGCCCTGGCTGCTGGCGCGCGTGGCAGATACGGGCTCGCGCGAGTTGTTTACTTTGTGTGTGATTGCCACGGCGCTAGGCACAGCATTTTTGGCGGCGGCGGTGTTTGAGGTGTCCTTTGCGCTAGGGGCGTTTTTTGCGGGGATGATGCTGCGCGAGTCTGATCTGAGTCATCGGGCCGCTGAAGAGTCGTTGCCATTGCGTGACGCCTTTGCCGTGCTGTTTTTTGTGTCGGTGGGCATGTTGTTTGACCCGAGCATTGTGGTACGCGAGCCGGTCTTGCTGTTCATGACGGTATTGGTGGTGCTGGTGGGCAAAACGGTGATTGCGGCTGGGTTTGTGATGCTTAGCGGCTATCCCAAGCGCACGGCGCTGGTGGTTTCTGCCAGTTTGGCGCAAATTGGCGAGTTTTCTTTTATTCTTGCTGGCATGGGTTTGGCTATGAAGCTCATCGGGCAAGAGGTCTATAGTGTGATTCTGGCGGCGGCTTTTGTGTCGATTGCGTTAAACGTGGCAGTGATGAACGTGGCGCTGGCATGGGCTGATCGCCCGGTTTCTTGAATATTTAGGCTTATGATGCTGCGCGTTTTAGTGGTACGTAACGACAAAATCGGCGACTTTATGCTCGCCTGGCCCGCCTTGGCATTACTGAAGGCTGCTGGCTGCCATGTCACCGTGCTCGTGCCGTCTTATACCGAGCCACTGGCTCGATTGTGTCCTTCGATTGACGAGGTTATTGTCGACCCGGGTTCAGAAGCCACGGACAGTCAAGAGCAGCAACTGCAGCAAGCGCTTGCCGATGGTGACTTTGATGCGTCGTTGACGCTTTACTCCACCTGGCGTGTGGGTCAGTTGCTGCGTCGCGCAGGCATCACTTATCGGCTGGCACCGGCGACCAAACTGACACAGTTTTTATATAACAAGCGGCTGGTGCAGCGTCGCTCTCAGTCAAGTAAGCCCGAGTGGGAGTACAACCTCGATCTGGCCGCCAAGCTGCTCAAAGACCACAACCTGCCGATTGGTTATGTTGGCTCGCCTTACTTGCAAGTTGACGACAATGCCAGGCAGCAACGGCGTGCTGAGCTGGCGCAGACCCTGGCCTTGCCGGCTGACCATGCCTGGCTCATGGTGCATGTTGGCTCGGGTGGTTCGGCCAATAACCTGTCAGCCGCGCAATACGAAGACCTGATCGCAGCGCTCGCCCGCCACCTGCCTAGTTGGGTGTTTTTGCTCACTGGTGGGCCAAGCGAACGCGTCTTGGTCGATGGTGTGATGAGCCAGTTGATCAACCGCCAAGTGCCAGTTGCTGTTTGTCCGAACCATGACTTGACCGAGTTTGTGAGAGACATCGCCGCAGCCGATGCGTTCATGGCCGGCAGCACAGGTCCGTTGCACATCGCTGGCGCGCTTGACGTGCCCACCATTGGTTTCTACCCCTTGCGCCGGTCGGCCACGTCCCTGCGTTGGCAGACGTTGAACTCGCCGAAACGGCGTATGGCTGTCTCGCCAACGTCATCCATGGCCAGTCCAGAGCGTTTTGATGGCCTGGATATCGAGTCGGTTGCAAGTGACATTGCTCGGTGGCTTGAGCCAGCCGATGTGATGCAGGTCGATGCCGTCGACGAGCCGCTAGGGATCTGATCATTCTCAGTCTGCGTCACGCTTGCGCGTTTGCCGCACCCACAGGTCAGCGTATTTGGCAAAAGTGGAGTGCGCTGAGAGTACAGCCAACAAAAAGCCTTGTTTGCCATCTAGAAACCCGGCTTTGAACACGTACATCCGTAAAAAGCACCCTAGGCCATGCAGCACGCCTTGCGTCAGGCTGCTTCGCTTACCTTGTTGGTGGCGCTGTCGCGCCCAGAGCTCAGCATATTGCGCTGATTTCACGAGGTAGTGGTGCAGGTCTTTGTAGGTGTAGTGAAGCAAGTCCCCTGCCAAGGGCTCGATGCGTACACCTGCAGGAGTGATGAGTCGCTCATGCACAGGGGCGTCGGTGTACTGAGTGAGTGCTGTGGGGTGCAGACGCAGCACCCGGTCGGGGTACCAGCCGCTGTGGCGGATAAACCGGCCAAACACCCAGGACAGGCGCGCAACGCTGTAGATGGTGTTGCCATCGGGGTTTTGCAGTGTGGCTTTGATGGCCGCTTTCAGTTCAGGCGTGATGCGCTCATCGGCGTCTATCCAAAAGATCCAGTCGGTGGTGACATGCGACTGGGCAAAGCGGCGTTGCTTTCCAAAGCCTTCCCATTGATCTTTGATGATCACGGTTGCCCCGCACTCACGGGCGATATCCGCCGTGGCATCGGTGCTGCCCCCATCGATGACGAGCAACGCATCGGCCATGCCCTGACACGACAACAGGCACGCCTTCAGGTTGTCGGCTTCGTTCTTGGCGATCAGGGCAATGGTCAGTGAGGGCATGACAATCATTCTACGGGATCGGACCCATGCAGACACGCTGTCATCTTCTTGTCACATGTATCCCTTACATTTCGATAATTATAGAAATAATAGCGGGTGCTCTCCCAACATCATTGGTCAGGCAGCCGCTAAGACCTGTTGCTTTTGCGGGCAGTTAATCATTGGATGAGGTAGGTGCAGCACATGAAAGTCGGCATTAATGGCATGGGCCGTATTGGACGTTTGGCGCTTCGTGCGGCGATGGGTGCGGCGCAGCGCCCTGGCAATGATCCGGGCAAAAACAACCGTCTGGACGTGGTTCATGTCAATGAAATCAAAGGCTCAGCGGCCACGCTTGCGCACTTGCTGGAGTTCGACTCGGTTCAAGGGCGTTGGCGTGAGAACATTGGCGCGACTGACAACACGATTCACATCGGCGAGCATGACATCTCTGTGTCAAACCAGTCACAGTCGCAAGACATCGCCTGGGATGAATATGGCGTGGATCTGGTGCTCGAGTGCACCGGCAAGCTGCTGGCGCCCGAGACCATTGAAGGGCATTTGCAGCGCGGTGCCAAACGGGTGATTGTGGCTGCACCCGTGAAGGTCGGGGGCGTGCTCAATATCGTCTATGGCATTAACCACACCGAGTATCAGCCACAGCGTGACCGGATTGTCACGGCGGCCTCGTGCACCACCAACTGCCTGGCACCGGTTGTGAAGGTGGTGCATGAGCATTTGGGCATTCGACATGGCCAGATCACCACCATTCACGATCCAACCAACACCAACCTGATGGTTGATGGTGTGCACAAAGACTTGCGTCGCGCGCGCAGCGCCATGCTTAGCCTGTCACCCACCACCACGGGCAGTGCCACCGCCATTTCGCTGATTTACCCGGAACTTGCGGGCAAGCTCAATGGCCACGCCGTACGCGCACCGGTGTTAAACGCCTCTTTGACCGACGCTGTGTTTGAGCTGCAAAAGCCCACCACGGCCGATGCGGTCAATGCCTTGTTTCGTGAGGCGGCTAATGGCACCTTGGCCGGCATTCTCGGATACGAAGACCGGCCGTTGGTCAGTGCCGACTATGCACAAGACACACGCAGCTCGATTATTGATGCCTTGTCGACCATGGTCACGGACAGCACCATGCTTAAGGTGTATGCCTGGTATGACAACGAGCTCGGTTACGCCTGCCGCATGGTGGACCTTGCCTGCTACATGGACACCGTCGGACTGTAAAACATGAGCACCGCAGCAGACACACCCGCGGCCACATCGGCGGCCAGGCAATACGCACTCGTGACATCAGCCTATTGGAGTTTTACGCTCACCGATGGCGCCTTGCGCATGTTGGTGCTGTTTCATTTCTATCAGTTGGGCTATTCGCCATTTACCCTGGCGTTTTTGTTTCTGTTGTATGAGGCCGCCGGCATTGTGGCCAACCTCATCGGTGGCTGGCTTGCCACACGGTTTGGCATTTCGCGCATGCTGGTCATTGGCCTGTGCACGCAGATCACGGGGTTTTTGTTGTTGTCGGCCTTGTCGCCTGACTGGTCTGCGGCTTTGTCGGTGGTCTGGGTGGTGATCGCGCAGGGGGTGTGCGGCGTTGCCAAAGACTTGACCAAAACCGCTAGCAAATCAGCCATCAAGATCACCGCAGGCCAGGCCAGTGGCCAGTTGTTCAAGTGGGTGGCCTGGTTTACGGGCAGCAAGAACGCCATGAAGGGCGTTGGCTTTTTTATGGGTGGGGTGTTGCTGCAGTACCTCGGATTCTCAGGGGCGCTGTGGTTAATGGCGGGACTGTTGGGTCTGGTGTTAATCGGCGTGCTGCGTTTGTTGCCCCCAATGCTAGGCAAAAGCAAGGCCTCGAAGTCGGCTCGTGAGCTGTTCGCCAAAAGCCAGGGTATCAATTTGCTGGCGGCCGCGCGCGTGTTTCTGTTCGGTGCGCGTGATGTGTGGTTTGTGGTGGGTGTGCCGGTGTATTTGTATGCCGCTGGCTGGACCTTTAGCATGGTTGGTGGCTTTCTGGCGGTTTGGACCATTGGCTATGGCCTGGTGCAGGCGATGGCGCCGCAACTGGTCAGGCGCAGCACCGATGGTCTGACAGCCGAGGTGCCAGCCGCACGCCTGTGGTCATTCATGCTGGCGGTGGTGCCGGTGTTGCTGGCCTGGTATACCTGGCATGACCCAACGCAGTCGGCTTGGGTGGTGGTCATTGGCTTGGGAGTTTTTGGGGTGGCGTTTGCGGTGAACTCGTCCGTGCATTCGTATTTGATTCTGGCCTACGCTGGTTCAGAGAAAGCTGCTGAAGACGTGGGCTTTTACTATGCGGCCAATGCCTCGGGACGCTTCATGGGCACTTTGCTGTCGGGCTTGTTGTACCAGTGGGGCGGCTTGACCCTGGCCTTGGCCGGCTCAGCCACAATGCTGACCATTTGCTGGCTCGTCACACTGGCGTTGCCCAAGCACGTGCAGCGAACCGCCTAGGCCTCATGGCCGGGTACGCCAGGCCGCGGTCCAGAAACCCGCGGCCAGCAGCAGGCTGGCCGCTACGATCGCCCACATGACAAGACCATATGAGCCATTAACGGTCCACAGCCAGGCCGCAGCCAGCGGCGCTGCTGCGCGCGCGACTGTAGCGGCAATGGTGATGATGCCATTCAGCGCACCATAGGCATGTGGACTGAGCATTTCAGGTACCACAAAGCTGCGCACAATCGTAAAGACCCCGTTGGCCATGCCATAAGCAGCAAACACCCACGCCACAAGCCAGAACCCTGGGTTAGTGCCAATGAGTAGGGCAAAGGCGATAGGGAAGATGGCAACCATCAGGGACCCGAGCAGCCGCATGGACATGGCGGGTGCATAGAGGGTGACGAGATAGCGACCCAAGACCTGAGCGGGCCCGATGATGGCAATGGCCAGAACCACATCGCGCTCTGACAGTCCCTCTTCTTGCAATAGCGGGTACATGTGAAACGTGAACGCCGAGAATATGCCGGCGTAGACAGTGAGTGATCCAAGTATCAGCCAGAACAGGCTGCTGTTGAGGTTTTGTTTGACAACCTGTCGATCGCGCGCGGAATCGGCCTGTTTTTGCTCAGCGGTGTGTGCATGGCTTACGTCATGTTCGGGCTTGATCACGTTCAGATAAAGCAGGCCGTAGGCGAGATTCACCGCGCCAAGACAAAGCAAGGTGGTGCGCCAATCGAGCGCGGTGATGAGCAGCTCCGTGATAGGAATAAAAACTGTGCTGGCAAACCCGCCCCAAAGCGTGATGTGGGTGATGCCCTGGCGGGCATTCGGTGCCCCCACGTGTCGGGCAAACACGGCAAATGCGGGCTCGTAAAGCACAGCGGCTTGTACGGCACCGCTTAGCGCACAGATCACGTAGAACGCCAGCAAGTGATCTGTCACCGACCACCACGCCAAATTGGCCATGGCTGCCACAGACGCACCGCCCATGATCCATTTGCCGTAGCCTCGGTCAATACCCACACCCACCGGATAGCTTAGCAACGCCGTCATGGCCAGGCCAATCGTGGCTCCGGCGTAGAGTTCAGACTTGCTCCAGCCTAGTTCGTCCTCCATTTGAAGGGCGATCAGGGGAAAGCTGTAGTAAAGCGTCCCCCACGAGCAGATCTGACCGAGTCCGAGAATGGGGGCAAGTTTGGCCATGCGGGCTTAAGGTTGCAAGACGGGTGGTTGCAAGACGGGTTTGAGCGCTTGCGCCGTGTGTGATTGTTTCAGATGTTTCTTGATTAACATGTCGGGCGAGCCTTGGGCAACCAGCCGGCCACCCTGAGCGCCGCCTTCAGGTCCCAAATCGACCACCCAGTCGGCCTCGGCAATGACATCCAAGTTATGTTCAATGACCACTACCGTATTGCCGGCATCAGTCAGGCGATGCAGCACGTGGATTAACTTTTCTACATCGGCCATGGACAGCCCAACCGTGGGTTCATCAAGCACGTACAGCGTGTGTGGCAGGCGCGAGGCCCGGCCGGTTTTCATCACGCCCTCGGTGACTTTGGCTTTCGCCAATTCGGTCACAAGCTTGATGCGTTGTGCCTCGCCGCCCGACAAAGTGGGCGACGGTTGTCCAAGGGTCAGGTAACCGAGCCCAACGTCTTGCATGAGCTTTAAGGGATGCGCCACTTTGGGGTGCGCAGCAAAAAACTCAACCGCCTCATCCACTTCCATGGACAGCACCTGGCCGACGTGTTTGCCGCGAAGGCGTGCACTCAAGGTGTCGGCATTAAACCGCTCGCCATGGCAAGCATCACAAGGCACTTTGACGTCCGGTAAAAAGCTCATTTCCACCGTTCGCATGCCCTGCCCCTCACACACCGGGCAACGTCCGTCACCGGTGTTAAACGAGAACCGGTTGGTCTTCCAGCCTCGCATGCGGGCTTCTTGTGTGTCGGCAAATTGTTTGCGGATGTCGTCCCAGAAGCCGATGTAGGTGGCCGGGCAGGAGCGCGGTGTCTTGCCAATGGGGGTCTGGTCCACTTCAAGGACCCGGTCGATGTCTTGCCAGCCCGCCAGGCTTTGGCAGCCAAACCACTGCTCAGGCTCGCCAACGCCCACAGCCGTGGCCAGATTCTCCAGCATCACTTCGCGCGCGAATGTGGATTTACCTGAGCCAGACACGCCAGTGACGACCGTAAGACGCCCAATGGGTATCTCGGCATCAACAGCCCGAAGGTTATGCAGTTTGGCGCCGGTGACTTTGATACGGGCGACGGTCTCATCGACAGCGCGTCGTGCTTGCACCGGGTGCTTCAGTGGGGCGCGCAGATACTGGCCGGTGACCGATGCCGGGTTGTCCATGATGGCTTGCAAGTCGCCATGGCCAACCACTTGTCCACCCCTGACACCTGCGCCTGGGCCTATGTCGATGATGTGCTGGGCGCGACGGATGGTGTCGTCGTCATGCTCAACCACGACCAGCGTGTTGCCATTGCCCTCAAGCTTGGTCAGCGCATTGAGCAAAATCTGGTTGTCCCTGGGGTGCAGGCCAATGGTGGGTTCATCAAGTACATAACAGACGCCTTGCAGGTTTGAACCGAGCTGGGCGGCCAGCCGAATGCGTTGCGCTTCCCCGCCAGACAGGGTGGGGGCGGCACGGTCGAGTGTGAGGTAACTGAGTCCGACTTCACGCAAAAAGTCCAGGCGCGAACGCACCTCTTGCAAGATATCACGCGCGATATCGGCTTCCCGGCCGCGGGTGACGAGCCCCGTAAAGAACGTATGCGCCTCATCAATGGGTAGGGCGGCCAGTTCGGCAATTGACCGCTCGCGCCAGATCACAGCGCGCGCAATGGGATTCAAGCGTGTGCCATGGCAGGCATCACAGGTGGGTGTCTCGCCATCGTAGGCGCTGTTCCAGGCCGTTTCCTCGCCGCTTTGTGCTTGGTCAAACCCAGCGAGTTTCACGCCTGTGCCAAAGCAACGCTCGCACCAGCCGTGCTTGGAGTTGTACGAGAAAAGCCTTGGATCTGGCTCCGGGAAACTCATGCCGCAACCCGGGCAGGCCCGCTTGGTCGAGAAGTGTTGCTGTGCCAGCTTGGCATTGATGTCGGTCTTGATCCGCTCCAGCGGCCAAACCACGCTTAAGGTGCCTTGGCCGTGGTGCAGGGCGGTTTCGATGGCCTGGCGCAAGTCCGCTTCTTTGGCTTTGTCCACCACAAAATCAGCCACAGGCAATTCGATGGTGTGTTCCTTGTATCGATCCAGGCGTGGCCACTGGTTTGTGGGGGTGAAGGTGCCGTCGACTCGCAAGTGCGTGTAGCCCTTGCCGCTGGCCCATTTGGCTAGGTCGGTGTAGTAGCCTTTGCGCGCGCTCACGAGCGTGGCCATGATGCCAATGTGCGTGCCAGCATGCTCGCGCACAATCCTGGCGGCGATTTGCTCTGCGCTTTGGGGCTCGACGCTCACGCCACAGTCTGGGCAGTGCTGGGTGCCAAGCTTCATGTACAGCAGGCGCAGAAAGTGGTGAATCTCGGTCATGGTGGCGACCGTGGATTTGCGCCCGCCACGGCTGGTGCGTTGTTCGATGGCGACCGTTGGCGCAATGCCATAGATGGCATCAACATCGGGCTTGCCTGCTGGCTGGACAATGGCGCGCGCATAGGCATTAAGTGATTCGAGATAGCGCCGTTGGCCTTCGTTAAACAAAATGTCAAAAGCCAAGGTGGATTTACCCGAGCCCGACACACCGGTGATCACCGTGAATTTGCCGTGGGGAATCTGCACGGAGATGTTTTGCAGATTGTGTTCGCGTGCGTGCAGGATTTCAATTTGCTTGGCCAATTGCAGCGGCTCGCGTACGACAGCCTGCAAGGGCCGCCCCAGGCCGCTGCGGGTGTCTTGCAGTTGCTTGTCGTAGTCCGCTAGCGCGCGCCCGGTGTGTGAATCTTTGACCGCCGTGACATCGTCTGGCGTGCCAGCAGCCACAATGTGCCCGCCATCGGCGCCGGCTTCCGGGCCCAAGTCGATGATCCAGTCGGCCGCACGGATGACATCGAGGTTGTGTTCGATGATCAGCAGCGAGTGCCCGGCACCGAGCAGCTTGCGAAACGCGCGCATAAGCCTTGCCACATCATCAAAATGCAAGCCGGTGGTGGGTTCGTCAAACAGAAAGAGGCTGCCTTTGCGGGCCAGCTTGCCCGAGATGCCGCTGCGTGCGGCCTCGGCCAGATGTCCGGCCAGCTTCAAGCGTTGAGCCTCGCCTCCGGATAATGTCGGCACCGGTTGGCCGAGCTTGACGTATTCCAGGCCCACGTCGGCCAATGGCGCCAATGCCACCTGCACATCGCGCAGCCCCTGGAAAAAGGCCAGCGCCTCTGACACCGTCATGTCCAGCACCTCGTCAATCGATGCGCTGTTGCCCAAGTGCTCGACCCTGACTTCACGAATCTCGGGGCGAAACCGCTTGCCGTCACAATCCGGGCAGCGCAAATAGACGTCTGAGAGAAATTGCATCTCGACATGCTCAAACCCGGTGCCGCCGCATGTGGGGCAGCGGCCATCGCCACTGTTAAAGCTAAAAGTGCCGGCGGTGTAGCTGCGTTCGCGCGCCAGTGGCGCTTGTGCAAACAGCTTGCGAATCGCGTCAAATGCCCCGACATAACTCGCGGGGTTGGATCGTGCTGTTTTGCCAATTGGGGACTGGTCAACCATCACCACATCTGCAAGCTGCTCGGCACCGAGCAAATGTTTGTGCGAACCAGGTGCCTCAGTTGGCTTGCCCATGATCTTGAGCATGGCCGGGTACAGCACGTTCTGAACCAGCGTGGACTTGCCCGAGCCGGAAACACCGGTTAGACACACCAGACGACCAAGTGGCAGTGACAGGTCGATGTTCTTCAGGTTGTTGGCCGTGACGCCTTCAAGCAGCAGGCGCGGTGTGTTCGCCGCCACCGGCATCGCACGCGGTGCCTCGACTTGTTTGTCTGCCCGCATGTACTGGCCGGTCAAGGTGGGCGCTTGTCCAAGTTGCTCAGGGGTGCCGTCAAACACAATTTGCCCACCCCGCTCGCCTGGGCCGGGCCCGATGTCAATGATGCGGTCTGCGGCCACCATCACTTGCGGATCATGTTCAACGACAACCAGGGTGTTGCCAGCGCTGCGCAAGCGGTGCATTACGTCAACCACCCGGTTCATGTCGCGCGGATGCAACCCGATGGACGGTTCGTCGAGCACAAACAGCGTATTGACCAGTGAGGTCCCAAGTGCTGTGGTCAGGTTGATTCGTTGCACCTCGCCGCCCGACAGCGTACGGCTTTGCCGGTCTAGCGTCAGGTAACCGAGCCCGACATCGCACACAAATGCCAGGCGGGCGTTGAGCTCCTGCATCACCAGTTCCATGGCCGTGTCCATGACCGCATCATCAAATGTCACGGTCTTGAACCAGGACTGCAAATCGGTGATGGGCCAACTCATGAGCTCGTGAATATGATGGCCACCTATTTTCCAGAGCAGCGCATCGGGTTTCAAGCGCGAGCCGTGACAAGCCGGGCATGGGGTGTAGCTGCGGTACTTGGACAGCAACACGCGCACGTGCATCTTGTAGGCCTTGGTCTCCAGCCATTCAAAAAACCGGTTCACGCCATACCATTGTGTCTGCCATGCGCTGCGGCCGCCTTTCCACAAGGGGTCGCCTTCCAGTACCCACTGTTGGTGTTCGGGCGGCAGGTCACGCCAGGCGGTATCCAGTGAAACATTGGCGCGCTTGGCAAACTTTTCCAGGTCGTGTTGGCACTCTTTGTAACTCGGTGTTTGCCATGGCTTGATGGCCCCGCCAGCAAGCGATTTACTTTCATCGGGGATGACCAAGCCGATGTCAATGCCAATGACTCGTCCGAACCCCCGGCACGTTTCACAGGCACCGAGTGGTGAGTTAAACGAGAACGTGCTTGGCAACGCAGGCTGATACGACAGGTCGCAGTTGGCGCAGTGCAATTTATTGCTAAAGCGCCACCGAGCGGCATCGTTCCCGGCACCATCTAGCGCATGGACGGTGACCAGTCCCTGGCCCATGGACAAGGCCTGGTCCAGCGCTTCGGCCAATCGTTCGGGTTCGACCGATGACCATCGGAAGCGGTCTTGCACCACGTCGATGGTCTGTTGGTCTTTGACCTTGGAGGCACGAGGGTGGCCATGGATGCGGGTGTAGCCTTGTCCTTCGAGAAACTGGCTGACCTCATCAGTAGAAAAATTGGCCGGCACTTGCACCTCGAAAGTGACGACCATGCGAGGATCATTGAGCCCCTGACAGGATTTGTGAAGGGCGGTGCTGATGGTTTGGGGGTTGTCACGGTGCACGGGCTGCCCGCAGCCGCGACAATGCAAAGTCGCGCCTCGGGCAAACAGCAGCTTTAAATGGTCGTTGACCTCGGTCATGGTACCCACCGTGCTACGCGAATTGCGCACGGGGTTGGTCTGGTCAATGGCAATGGCCGGCAAAATGCCCTCAATACGATCAACCTGCGGCTTGTCCATGCGATCGAGGAACTGGCGTGCGTAGGGCGAGAACGTCTCGACATAGCGGCGTTGCCCTTCGGCATACAGCGTGTCAAAGGCCAGCGAGCTTTTGCCTGAGCCTGAAACGCCAGTGATGACAGTTAATTCACCGGTTTTAAAGCTCACATCAAGGTTTTTGAGGTTGTTTTGTCGGGCGCCGAACAAGTCGATCGAGGGTTTCATGAAGTTAACCAGTCGCAGAATTAGCCACAAATGAAGTACTATAGCGGTCTTCTGTAGGGAGAATGATTATGTCCGAACGTAAACGTGTGCGCCGCAACACGCTCGAGCGTCGTTGTCTTGGCAAGTCGCTCAAGCGTCTCTTTGTCAACGCCCCCAAGGGTGTGTTCAAAATGCTTGAGAAGGTCAAGAAAGCCTAAGCGCTTGCTTGACTCGCTTAAAACGAAAGCCGGTTACTCCATGATGAGACCGGCTTTTGTTTATCTGGTAACCGATTGACCACGAATCTGCTAGCTCTGCGCCAGGGGCAGGACCAAGACAAAACGGCCCGCCGATCTCTGTTCGCATCACATAATCAAGTGGGTGATTGATGACACTGGAACATGCTTTCGGGTTCAACACATACAATCTATGGAGAATTCTTAGTCACCCCAACTCTGTGCCTGCCGCCAAGCAGTTGCTCATGGCCATAAAACCACGTGCCGTAAACCTCATTGACTGGCTTGCGCGCACCGACTGGTAATTCAATGGAAAAGTCGCAAGACGAACAACGTCCGTATCAGCCACAGCAAAACCGCTCACGTTCCGTCGTGCCGTATGTGGCAGCGGCAGTTGCTGTGCACATTGCGCTAATCAGTACCATTTACGGAGTTGAGGTCCTCAAACTCGAACTCAGATCCGAGGAGGACTCTTTCGAGGTTCAGATGCTCTCATTTGCACCAAGCGAAGAGTCAGTGCAGTCATTTGACGATCGGGCACCTGGCGCTGTTGCGCCTGAGCCTGCACCTGCACCACAACCTGAACCTGAGCCGTTGCCAGAACCAGAACCAGAGCCGTTGCCAGAACCAGAGCCAGAGCCGGTTACAGAGGCAGAACTTGAGCGTGAGCCAGAGCCTGAGCCAGAGCCTGAGCCAGAGCCTGAGCCAGAGCCAGAGCCAGAGCCTGAGCCAGAGCCGGTTCCAGAACCAGAACCAGAGCCAGAGCCGGTTCCAGAGCCAGAGCCAGAGCCAGAGCCAGAGCCTGAGCCTGAGCCTGAGCCTGAGCCTGAGCCTGAGCCTGAGCCTGAGCCTGAGCCTGAGCCTGAGCCTGAGCCTGCACCAGAGCCACCGCCACCGCCACCGCCCCCACCACCGCCCCCACCACCGCCACCGGCGCCAGCACCAGCACCAGCACCAGCACCGCGCGGTGAAGGGGGCAGCGAGCAAGAAAGCGTGGCAGCTCAAGCCTCGAGTGAGGCAAGTTTTGATGCAGGTTACTTGAATAATCCGGCGCCAAGATACCCCATTAGCGCATTCCGTGAACGTGCCGAGGGCACCGTGATTTTGCGGGCTGAAGTCATGCCTGACGGAAGCAGCGGCGAAGTCCGCCTGCACCGTAGTAGCGGGTTCGACTCCCTGGACAAGGCAGCACTAGCCACAGTCAAGCGCTGGCGCTTTAAGCCGGCCACCAAAAATGGCAAGCCAGTCACGCAGTGGGTCAACATACCAATAACCTTCAATCTGAAGCAGCGATAGCCGTTTTCGGTTTTCCTGTCGGCTTGCCGGTCGTGACTATCGTTGTTACAACAGCTTCTAGTCAGTGTTTTGTCTGAAGGAGCTCTCCGTGCCGGGTTCGAAGGTAGATGGTCGTTTGCGGTCCGCGTTTGTCGCACTTACGTTGGTTACGCTCTTGATCGCAACCGGTCGGGTCTGGGCTCAAAGCCCGGGCGCTGGATGGTTAACAGATGGTCGACCCAATGGGATGGCCATTGAGGCTGTCCAGTATCTTCAGTCTGCGCAAACGGAAGGTCTGAATCCGCAGCACTACATGGCTGGCGACTTGGCGCAGGAGCTCGCTGTCTTGCGCCATGCATCTGACCCGATTGCCGCTACGCTATTCGCCCAGCGTCTGACAGCGGCCATGACGCGCTATCTTTCAGACTTGGCCGTTGGTCGAGTAACGGCTTCTGAAGTTCATCACGATTACGATGGGGCGCAGCCTCGCCAGTTCAATGCATCGCTCGAACTGCGCAGCGCTTTGGATGGTGGAGATATCGGATTGGCCGTGCAAAGGGCAAGGCCAACTTTCCCCCTGTACCCGGCTTTAAAGCAAGCATTGGCTCAATACCAGTCCATGGTTGGTCACACGGCCTGGTCCAAGCCGCTACCCATGCCGCAGGGCAAAAAGCTAGAAAAGGGACAGCCATATCCCGGTCTATCGGTTTTGCGGCAGCGTTTGCTGTTGTTGGGTGATCTACCCGAGCAGGCACCGTTAAGTGACCAATACGACGAGTCGCTTGTCGCTGCAGTCAAGGCATTTCAGCGACGACATGGGCTAACGGTTGACGGCATTGTGGGCCCTATGACGCTGGCGGCCCTGAATGTCACGCCAACTGAAAGAACTCAACAAATTAGCTTGTCCATGGAACGGCTGCGCTGGACACCCTTGCATCAGGCCAAGCGCCTGATTGCCGTGAACCTGCCCGGGTTCATGCTTTATGGCTATGAGGTTGACGATCAAGGAGAAGTTCAGGTCAAGGTCGAAATGCGGGTGGTGGTCGGACGGTCGTTAAACCATCGCACACCGGTATTTGATGAAGACATGCGTTTTATCGAATTTAGCCCTTACTGGAATATTCCAGCATCAATTGCCCGTGGCGAGACCATACCGGCCTTGCGCAAAGACCCCGGCTATATGGCCAGCCAGCAAATGGAGTTTGTCGATCCGTCAGGCAACGTCAGCACTGAGGTCACCGAACAAGCCATGCAGGCGGTCTTGAACGGTCGGTTACGTATCCGGCAACGCCCGGGGCCACATAACGCGTTAGGTGCCATTAAATTTATTTTCCCGAATAACCAGAACATTTTTTTGCATCACACGCCATCAACGCATTTGTTTGCCAGGGGCCGGCGTGATTTGAGCCATGGCTGCGTGCGCGTCCAAGAGCCTGTTGAACTGGCAAAGTTTGTGCTCGAGGATGACCCGGACTGGCCGGAGGTCAGGATTCGCCAAGCCATGGACGCCGGCGTCTCAAAAACCATTCGTCTCAAAGACCCGATACCCGTGCTTATTGGTTACAGCACGGTGCTCACGCGCAATGGTGAGGTGTTCTTTTACCCCGATTTGTATGGTCACGATGCGACTTTGATCAAGGCACTCGAACAATATCAAGGCCTACAATAAAAGTATAGATATCGAAAGGAGATGTGATGAAAATTCATCGTCGCCGTCTCATGACGTTTGGCAGTGCCGTGGCACTTGGCTCTATCGCCGCGCCCGCGATCGCAAAGTTGGTGAACCCTCTCGGTGATGTGGGCAAAGATATCCACATGAATCATTTGCATACCGCTGAACGTATTGGCTTGGTGTTCGCCATTGACAATGAGTACCTCGATCCGGCACTGAACCAGCTCAACCATTTTTTGCGGGACCACTACACCAATGATGTTGGGGTCATGGATCCACTGTTGTATGACCTGATGCATCAAATCCGGCGTGACCTAGGTGTCAGGCGTGCGTTTGACGTGATCTCGGGCTATCGCAGCCCCAGAACCAATGAGCGGCTCAGAAAAACCGGCGGCGGTGGGGTGGCCAAGCGCAGCCTGCACATGGATGGCCGCGCCATCGATGTGCGCCTGCCCGGGGTGCCGTTAGAAGCACTGCGCGATGCGGCCATTAGCCAAAAAGTTGGTGGTGTTGGTTACTACCCCCGCGATGGGTTTGTCCACATCGACACGGGTCGTGTTCGCACTTGGGGTGGCTAGTGGTTTAGGTGATGCCCGAGGGCTTGGGCGTTTTAACCTTTAGCTTGTGGCGGCGGTGCGGTGGTTTGCCCCGTTAGACGCTGCCACAGCCAAGGCAAGCCTTTTTCAAGATCGGGCCGCATACCTTGCTGCGTTGACACGCGGTCGGGGTCGAGTTTGCCATCGCCATTTGGTTTGCCCATGTTGAAGTTAAAAAAGTAGGCCGGCTCAAACCCCATGCGTAAATCGGTGATGAAAATCTCTTCATCGACTTCGCGCATGCGGTAAAAGCCATGGCTAAACGCCTGGATGCGAGCGATACCAGGGTGGTCGCCGTGTTGTTCAATCAGTGCTGGCCCTCGGTCATGTTCAGTCCACTCGATAACGGGCTCTTCATCAAACAACGAATACCAGCCTTCATAGTAGTGCGTGGGCGATGTGGCAACGACTCGCCAGAGTATGGAGTTCAGCGGTGAAGGTGTCACCAATAGTTTGGCATCTGGGTTCACAGTGGCCGGCAGGTTCTGTCGGGCCACTGACTGCACGTGTTGCTGAACCCCCAGCCCCCAGAGCAGATATAGCGTGCTTACCGTCAGCCCAGCGACATTGAACAAGTACCGTTTGTCGGTTCGCGACACAAAGCAGGCAACCAGCCCAATAAGCAGCGGCAAGGTATACAGGGGATCGATAATGAAAATGCTGCCACGCCCGAATGGGTAGTCGGTAAAGGGTTGCAGCAGTTGGGTGCCGTATACCGTCAGGTAGTCAACCAAGATGTGGGTGATAAATATCAGCCAAAAAGCCAGTAACCAGCGTTTGAACAGTTCAGGGCGCTTACCTGTCCACGCGGCAACTGCCGCAAACACCGGGCTGACAAGCGTCAGAAAAAAGATGGCGTGGGTCTCGGCGCGATGACGCGTCATGTTCAGGATAGCGTCACCGAAATCCACAACGACATCAAGGTCCGGGGTGGTGCCAGCAGCCGCGCCCCAAAGCGCTGATTGCCAGACGGGGACACGCTTGCGCATAACCGCAACACCGACTGCGGTGCCCAGCGTGATTTGCGTCACACTATCCATACGAGGTTGTTTGGTTGTAAGTTTGGTTGTAAGTTGGTAGTCATTGCTCAGGCGCAAGATTAGACGATTAAGGGGCGCTTATGTTCAAAGACCGCAAAGCCGCTGCTGATGCCTTGACAAAGCATCTGGATTGTTTTGCCGTGCAAGACCCCCTGATTTTAGGCATTGCCCGGGGCGCGGTGCCTATGGCGGCCCAAATCGCCAAAGCGCTCGGTGCACAGTGGGACGTGTTGCTCGCCAAAAAACTCAGTGCGCCCAATCAGCCAGAATTTGCCGTGGGCGCTGTCGATGAGTCCGGCTGGGTCTGGCGCTCGTCGCTTGTGACGGATCTGGGCATTGACGATTCCTACCTTGAAGCCGAGAAGGTCAAAAAACTCGCCGCGATACAAGACCGTCGTGCCCAGTATGACGCCATCGCGACTCAAGTCAGCCGCCAAGGGCGAACGGTGATTGTGGTCGATGATGGCCTAGCCACGGGTGCGACCATGATGGCGGCACTGCATGGCTTGAAACAGCAAGGCGCCACTCAAGTGATTTGCGCTGTACCCATCGGGTCACGGCAAAGTGTCAGCCAGGCAAGATCCGTGGCTGATGAGGTTATCTGCCTGGAGCAGCCCGATGTGTTCTATGCGGTCAGCCAAGGCTACGAACAGTTCGACCAAGTCAGTGATGCCGAGGTGTTGGCATTGCTCAAACAAAAAAGCGGCCAAGCCTAGGCGAGCTGTCCCTAGCCCAGTGGCCTCAGTCTTTAACCAAGCCGCCATCCACGATCAGGTTTTGTCCGGTGACCGCGCGACTCCACGGCGACAGGAAAAAAAGCACCGCATCGGCAAATTCTTCGGGCGTGGTCACGCGCTGCAGTGGTGTGTTCTGCGCGATGAGGTCAAACACAAAGTCCGGCGTGGCCGCGCTGGCATCCGTGGTGCGCAGCAAACCGCCCGATAGCATGTTCACTGTGATGCCGTCTGGCCCAAGCTCTTGGGCGGCTGTGCGGGTCATCGACAGCAACGCAGCCTTGGCAGCTGTGTAATCGTGGTAGGGCACCACCGGGTTTTGAAATAGGTTGGTGCCAATGTTCACGATGCGACCAAAACCCAATGATTTCATGTCCTCATGACCAGCCTGTGTGGTGTTTAACGCACCGCCAACAGCGCCTTTGAGTTGTTTCTCGAAATCAGACCAGCCGATCGTGCTCAGCGTTTCACGAGCATCGCCGTTAAACACAAAATCCACCAAAGCGTTGTTGACCACCGAGGTGATTGGCTGACCGAAATGAGCCTTGGCCGTGGCGAATAACCGGTCAACGGCATCTTTGTCTGTGATGTCAGCCTTGATGGCCACGGCGCTCGTGCCAAGTTCGCGTGCCAGTGCATCGGCCGCTTCGTGGCTTTGATGAAAATTGATAACAACTTTTGCGCCTTCACGAGCCGCTGCCCGAGAAATAGACTGCCCCAAGCCACGAGCACCGCCGGTGACCAATACCACTTGTTTGCTGATGTGCAAGTTCATCTCCTGTCTGAATTAGCTTGATGCCGTTTTAAGCCTAGACGATAGCCGATGGGTGCTTGGCCAGAGGGGTCACCTTGATTTGCATGTAGGGAAAAAGCGGCAGATTTGACAGTAGCGTGTGTAATTCATCGTGATCGGCCACGTCAAAGATGCTCACATTGGCATACTCTCCCACGATGCGCCATAAGTGCAGCCATTTGCCGTTGTGCTGCAGTTTTTGTGCATAGTCTTTTTCTTTGGCCTTGATCAGGTTGGCCTGCTCGGCTGGCATGTCCACGGGCAAGTTAACGTCCATTCGAACCATATAAAGCATCTTGATTGCTCCCTCGCTTACGGTGTTTGGCTAGCGTATCGCAGAGGCGAACCGGTGTGCGGTGGGGGATGGACCATCACTATGCCGCAGACTTTGTCGGGCTATTGTGCGTTTGCCCTGATATTGGCTTACGATGCGAACTCATGACAGCTATCAGCTTGATTTTTTGGAGAAAAAGATGCTTTATGACGTGCTCAAGACGGTCCATGTGTTGTCGATCATTCTCTGGGTCGGTGGCATGATGTTTGCGCTGTGGTTTATGCGCCCGGCCATGCTGCAAGTCGAGCAGCAGCCACGCTTGAAAGCCATCAATGACGCCATGGGACGCTTTTTTAAGACCGTTTTGATAGCATCGCTTCTTGTGCTTGTCACTGGCTACTGGATGCTCGGCCGGGTTGCCAAGCAGACTGTGCAGGCTGGCGCCTCATTTGAGATGCCGATTAGCTGGTGGATCATGGCCGTGCTGGGCACGCTAATGGTGGCGATTTTTATGCACATCCGCTTCGCACTCTATAAACGTCTGCGCGATGCGGTGCAGTTTGCGACTTGGGACAAGGCTGCTGCGGCACTGGCAAAGATCCAGACTTGGGTCTCTGTGAATCTGGGCTTGGGCATTTTGATCGTGGTGGTGACGCTCTTGGGTTTATAGTTCGCCGTGCGCCTTAAAGCCGGGGGCGTGGGTTTTCGGGGGTAGGCGGGTAGGGCTGATTTGCGCCCTGTGGTCAGTGGGCGATTTAAAACTCGGTAACATGAACCCGTTTTTTTAATGGATCCGCCACGCTCGGAGATGTTGATGTCAGACAATTCAAAGCCACGCCTGCGCGATCGAGCGCTGGACCTGGTTCATAGCCCCCGGTTCACCAACTTCATTCTCGGCGTCATTCTCTTTAACGCCGCCATTCTGGGCATGCAAACCGCCAAGCAAAGCCTGGCGAGTTGGCAAGGCACCCTCTTCGTCATCGACAAGATCTGTCTGGCCATATTTGTGGTTGAGTTGCTGATTCGCCTGTATGCCTGGCGGGGGCGTTTTTTTAAAGACCCTTGGAGCATTTTTGATTTAACTGTGGTGGCGATCGCCCTGATTCCGGCATCGGGTCCATTGGCCGTGTTGCGTGCCCTGCGCGTGCTGCGGGTGCTCAGGGTGCTGACGATTGTGCCGTCCATGCGTCGTGTGGTGTCGGCCCTTCTGGGTGCGCTGCCCGGCTTGGGCGCCATCAGCATGCTGTTGTTGTTGATTTATTACGTGTTTGCGGTGATCGCGACAGACATTTTTGGGGAGTTGTTTCCCGACTGGTTTGGCTCGATTGGGCTGTCGCTCTACACCCTGTTTCAGGTCATGACGCTTGAGAGCTGGTCCATGGGCATTTCGCGACCGGTCATGGAGGCGTTCCCCTATGCCTGGCTGTTTTTTGTGCCGTTTATTCTGGTGGCGACATTCACTATCCTGAATTTGTTCATTGCCATCATTGTCAATGCCATGCAGACGTTTGCCGAACAGGATCATGCCGCCGAAAGACAGGCTGAAGCTGATGAGGCCACTCGTCGTGAAGAACATCTGCAAGCCCAGCTCACGGCGATTCGCGAGGAGTTAAAAGAGCTTAGGCAAGTCATGAGCCAGCAATCAAAATGACAAGGACATGTTGGTTGGGTACACTCGTTTCACAACATGCGCGCTGATTTGGTGATTTGGATCATGTGGCGGGTGAGTTAAACAGAAATGACGATGGGGATGCAGGCCGATGAATGAAGTGACCACTCAATTCGACAACTTCTGGAATATTGTTCTCGAGGTCTGGAACACGGGTGTATTCGGCTATTCGATCGGCGATGCCCTTGTGGCATTACTCATTATTCTGGTTTTCTATGCGCTGCGCGGTTTGTTTAGGCGCGTGGTGATTGGGACCATCGAGCGTTGGGCCAAACGAACCAAGAGCACACTCGATGATCAGATCGCGCAAACGCTCGGTGGCCCACTGCAGTTGCTGTTTGTTGCCCTTGGCGTATTTTTTGCGTTCCAGTACCTCGATTTAGAGGGCGAGTTTGAGACGCTAGGCGACAATACTGTGCGGAGTTTGATTGCGTTTGCGATTTTCTGGGGCTTTTACAACGCCATTGAGCCTCTAAGCGTCCTGCTGAAGAAACTGGAGAACTTTCTGACGCGCGAGATGGTGTCTTGGTTGGTGACCGGCATCAAGTGGGGTGTTTTGTTTCTGGGGGCGGCTACCATTTTGCAGATGTGGGGTATTCAGGTCGGTCCCATCCTGGCAGGCCTCGGTCTGTTTGGCGTGGCTGTTGCGCTTGGCGCGCAGGACTTGTTTCGCAACCTGATCGGTGGCTTGTGCGTCTTGATTGAGAAACGCTTTAAGGTCGGTGACTGGATTGAGGTCGACAGCACCATCAATGGCACAGTGGAGCACATCGGTTTTCGGTCGACCAAGATCAGGTTGTTTAACTTGTCTCCGTTGTATGTGCCCAACCAGAAACTGTCAGATGGCGCATTGATCAACTACTCCAACATGACCTATCGCCGGATCTATTGGCAAATCCGACTTGAGTATCGAGCCTCCGTCGAGCAACTTAAAAATATTCGTGCTCAGATCGAAGATTACTTAAAGACCGACGGCGCTTTCGTGACAACATCGGATGCTTCGCTGTTTGTTCGCTATGACTCTTTTAACGAGTCATCCATTGACCTGATGCTCTACACGTTCACCAAGACGACGGTCTGGGCCGAGTGGCTCGAGCACAAAGAGAACCTCGCCTACCGCATCAAGGAAATTGTCGAGGACAACGGTTGTCACTTTGCCTTGCCAAGTCAGTCGGTCTATATCGAAAAAACCGGGCTTGATAAGCCGGAGGTGTTTGTCCCGCCTGGTGAGCAAAAAACGTCTTGATGGCGGTGTGATCATGTTTTTACCCGCCGGTTGTCTTGCAGTGTCTTGCGGTGTATGTACGGCTACCCCCTTATGGGGTACCCTGTAAGCTATGCTTTATAACGCCAGTGTTTTGAGGCTGGCAGCTTAATCAGGAGGTCTTATGCGTATTTCACAACAGACGCTGGTGCTGGTCGCCGACGGACAAAACGCCACTTTTTTCAAGAACACGGCTAGCGGTGAGACCATTTCGCTTGAGACTGTGCACAGCATGGGGCTAGTCAACGAAGCCGACCGCGACATCAGCGCCGATCGCCCCGGGCATACCCAAGTTGGCATGTCCGAGCGCCGCACTTCCTATGAGCATGACGACAAACATCAAGCCAATGAGACCGAGTTCCTTAAGGGCGTGGCTGCCATGGCTGACAAGCTGCTTGCAGACTTTGAAGCCTTGGTGTTGATTGCCGAGCCGCGTGCGCTTGGTGTTCTGCGTGACGTGATGACAGCTGGCACGCTGTCCAAAGCCACCACGCAAATCGACAAGGACTACACCAAGACGCCGATACCTGAGCTTGAAGCGGTATTAAGACAAGCCTGAATCAGCCGACACGGCATCGCCCCATGGCGAGTAGATTTCCGTGCACCCGCTGTTGGTGGTGCCCGAGCGCATCACCCCGGCGGGGCAGGCATAGGCGTAAGGGTAGACATGTCGGCGAGCTCGGCTTGTGGGCATGACTTGGTTTAGTGCAGCCACGACATCATCGGTCAACGTCAGATCCGCCAAAATCGCGTTGCCGCCACTGACATCGATGCGCGCGGCATGAAAGGCCTGTTCTAGCGTCATACCGCCACGCATCAGAGACAGCGTCAACTGCAGCACGGCGCCGAGGATTTTTCTGCCGCCCGAGGCGCCGAGCCCAAACTGCCGTCCATCATGGGTGACACCAACCACGGGGCTGTAATTGGTCAGACACCGTTTGCCCGGGGCGAGCGAGTTGGGCTTGCCCGGTTCGGGATCAAACCACATGATGCCGTTATTGAGCAGCAGTCCGGTCGATGGCGAGGTCACGCGCGACCCAAAAATCGACAGCAGTGTCTGCGTGACCGAACAGATATTGCCTTCGCGATCCACCACGCTAAAGTGCGTGGTGCAGCCGGGCGCTTTGGCAGACTCGTGGTCGCCCATGTGCATCAGGCGCTCTTCAAATGCTTGCGACAGGGCTTTGGCAATGCTGACGTAACGTTCGCGATCGGGTTGCCCAGGTTCGAAAGGCGCATCGGGCAGCAAAGACAGTGCTCGCACCAGCGTGGGGCCACCGGTCAGCTCAGGGGCTGCAAAGACCGTGCCCCAGCGGTCTGACCACGTCGTGGGTTCGACCAGTTCGGCTTCATAAGCGGCCAGATCGGCTTCGGTCATGCAGCCGCCCTTGGCCTGAATATCACTTGCCAGTTGTTTGGCGATAGCCCCACGGTAAAAAGCATCGGGGCCTTCGTCGCGCAGTGTTGCTAGCGTGGCAGCCAGCGCTGACTGGTCAAGTCGGCGTTGCTCTACCGCAGTCCAGCCACTCACAATGGGCCATTGCCCTTCATCCAAAAAATATCGCGCGGTGTCTGGGTCAGCCGACAGTGCCTTGGCGTTGGCGCCTGTCATCAGCGCAGAATACCAGTCGGTGAGCATGCCTTGGCGGGCCAACTCCACGGCCGGGTTAACCAGCTCGGCCCAAGCTTGTCGGCCGAACGTGCTGTGCGCTAGGCCAAGGCCGGCGACTAAGCCCGGTACGGCAACTGCCGTGGCTCCCTGTATGTTGCGGTCTTGGACCACGCGTGGCCAGGCGAACAAGTCATTGGCCACGCCCTGGCCACTTAAGGGGTAATCGGCCGGATTCAGGCTGTTTGGACTTCGCATGCCAAAGTTCACGACTTTGCACGTCTGCGACTTGGCTTGCCAGACCATCATGCAGCCGCCAGCGGCCAAGCCGCTCATCCAGGGCTCGAGCACGCCCAAGGCCAGGGAAGTGGCGATGGCGGCATCCACGGCATGTCCACCTTGAGCCAGGACATTGGCGCCAATGTGTGCGGCGCCGATGTGCTGGGCCGCCACCACGCCGTGTTCAGACTGCACGCCCGGTTTACTAATCTGCTGTGTTGCAGAGAAATTGTCATTCATGGCTAGCTCGTATTGGTGCTTTGTCAGGTCAGGGCGATGCACTGGCCAAAGCATTAATTGTCATCACCCGATATTATGATGTTTCAGCGCCGTGAAGATCAGTCTTGCGTTCATATGCTTGTCTGGGTTTGCTGGCCTTTGCCTTGTTTGGAGACGATCGCATGAACAGCCAGACCCATAAACCGAAACTGGCCTTGGCACTCGGTGCTGGCGCGGCTCGTGGCTGGGCGCATGTGGGGGTTATTCGTGCTCTCGAGGCTCGCGGCATCAAGCCAGACATCATCTGTGGCACATCGATGGGTGCTCTGGTGGGCGCGGCTTATGCCAGCGGCGAGCTCGACCGGTTCGAGTCATGGGTCAAGCGCCTGACACTCATGGATGTGGTGAGTTTCATGGACGTCAGCTTGAACGGTGGCCTGATCAAAGGAGAAAAGCTCATGGCGTTTTTTGAGCGGACCTTTGTCGACCGCCCCATCGAGAACCTCAAGCTGCCATTTGCAGCCGTGGCTTGTGACTTGCTCACGGGCGCAGAGACCTGGCTGCAGAAAGGATCCACGGCTGATGCGGTACGTGCCTCGATCGCATTGCCGGGCTTGTTGACACCCGTTCACTACCAGGGCAAGACGCTGGTTGACGGCGGACTGGTCAATCCGGTGCCTGTGTCGCTGGCGCGAGCCATGGGTGCTGACATGGTGCTGGCAGTGGATTTAAACGCCGATTTGATCGGACGGCACTTGCAGGCAGATGAGCCTGTGACTTTACCCGATCAGGCAGATGCCCGAGCGGTTGAAGCCAAACCTGGTGGCGATTTGACCAGTTGGCTCAAGCAGTTTCAGCAGCGTGTCCAAGAGCAATGGTCTTTGTCTTGGCCCAGCTGGGGGCAGGACGATACGCCGCCGGTGCCCTCACTATTTGATGTGGTGGCCTCTAGCATTAACATCATGCAAGTGCGCATCACACGTAGCCGCATGGCGGGTGACCCGCCTGACTTGGTGATCGCGCCACGGCTTGCCGATCTCGGGTTGATGGATTTCCACAAGGGCGAGCAAACCATCGAAGAGGGCAGGTTGGCGGTTGAGCGATCAGTCGAGGCGTTGGCCGCGCTGTTCTAGATGGCGTCCAACGATTTAAAACCGTTCGCCACGAATGCGTTCATTGCGTCGGCGCAGCAATTCCAGCGTGATGAGTAGCGCCACTGACAGCAGAATCAGCAACGTTGCCACCGCCAGAATAGTTGGGTTGATTTGTTCGCGCAAACCCGAGAACATTTGCCGCGGTATGGTGCGTTGCTCAGGGCCAGCCAGAAACAGCACGAGCACCACTTCATCAAATGACGTCACAAACGCAAACAGGCCACCCGAGATGACGCCTGGCCGGATCAATGGCACGGTAATGTCCCAGAACGCACGGGTGGGAGAAGCCCCCATGCCAACGGCTGCGTTGTAGAGCGACCGGTCAAACCCTGCCAAGGTGGCTGTCACGGTGATGATGACAAAGGGCACACCGAGTGCCGCATGGGCAATGATCAGGCCCGTGTATGTACCCACGAGGTTAAAGCGCGAGTAGAAGAAAAACATGCCGGCAGCAATAATGATCAGCGGCACAATCATGGGCGAAATGAGTAGCGCCGTGATCAAGCGCTTAAAGGGCATGACCGGTGAAGACAGACCCACGGCTGCAATGGTACCCAGAACGGTCGCGAGCAGTGCGGCGGCAATGCCGATGATGAAGCTGTTCTGTATGGACAGTGTCCATTTCAGGTCCGTAAAGATTTCGGCATACCACTTTGTTGAGTAGGCCTCGGGGTCGAGTGCCAGCATCCCATCGGTAAAAGAGAAGAAGGGCTCGGCGTTAAACGACAAAGGGATGATGATCAGAATCGGCAGCATGAGAAACATGAGCACGATATAGGCCGTGACCTTTAAGCCATAGTGACCGAGGTAATGCCAAAAGGTAAAGTAGGCGGGCAGCTTTCTCATCATCTATCCAAACGACAAACTCTTGGTTCCCACAAAGCGGTCGTAGGTCCA
This sequence comes from Burkholderiaceae bacterium, assembly GCA_965659885.1. Classification (GTDB taxonomy): domain Bacteria; phylum Pseudomonadota; class Gammaproteobacteria; order Burkholderiales; family Burkholderiaceae_B; genus Algicoccus. Next base: position 26,413 of record CBFHXV010000010.1, read on the forward strand.
GTACAGCAGCAAAATAACCGCCAAGAGAATCGAGCCCAGTGCGGCTGCCAGTCCCCAGTTGTTGGACTGCTGCATGTGAAACGCAATCAGGTTGGAAATCATCTGGCCGTCGGTGCCACCCACCAGTGCTGGCGTGATGTAGTACCCCACCGAGATAATGAACACCAGCAGTGCGCCTGCCGATAGGCCAGGCAGGCTCATGGGCAGGTAAATACGCAAAAAGGCTGGGATGGGCCGGGCACCCATGGACATCGCCGCGCGGAAGTAACTTGGATCAATGCCGCGCATGACGCTGTAGAGCGGCAAGATCATAAAAGGCAACAAAATATGGGTCATGGCAATGATGGTGGCAAACTCGGTGTATAGCATCTCGAGCGGGCCATCGATGATGCCAATCCACATGAGTGTTGAATTGATCACGCCATTGGTCTGCAGCAAGGCAATCCAGGACGTGGTTCTGACCAGCAGCGACGTCCAGAATGGCAGCAACACAAACACAATCAGCATATTGGCTGTCTTGTCTGGCAAGCCCGCCAGGTAATAGGACAGCGGATAACCCAGGGCAATGGTCAATAGCGTGATGATGAGCGCAATCCGTAGGGTCTTGGTATAGAGATCCACATAAATCTGTGGGCCATCACGTGCCTGAATAGAGCCATCAATGGGGTTTTTTTCCAGATCAAGCGCGGTGAGGTATTGATCAATGCGGTAAGGTTCACCGGCATCCTGAATGCTGCGCCAGATGTCGATCTCTTGCCAGCGCTTGTTGGCCTTAAAAAGGGCCTCACCGCCTGCAGCGGCAAGCTCAGCATCGTCGGCGCGTCGCATGCGGCGCGCGGTGGATTTGATCACGCTGCTGGCACCTGGCAATGCACGGTTGATTTCACCGGCGAGTTGTCCTGATGTTCTATCGTTGGCCAGTCGTTTTAGGTCAACGGCAAATTGATTCATGACCTCCGGTGGGGGCATGTCTTGGCCGTCCCAGGCCTGCATTTTTTGCAGGGTGTCGGGGATCAGTTCGGCCACCGTGGGTTCGTGAATACTGCGAAATAGCATGGAGGCGATGGGCGCCACAAATGCAAACACCAAGAAGGCCAACAGCGGCGCAACAAATAGAAACGCAACCAGTTTGCGGCGTCGCAACGCGGCTTTCGCGCTGACTTGGTCTTTGGAAGAGAGGGCGGTATCGCTCATGATTCAGTCAATACGTTGCAATGCGTGTGGCGGTGATGGCTCACGCCATCACCGCCTCGGTGGGTTTACTTCAACAACCACTCGTTGAACTTCTCGCCCAGTGACTCGCCGTAGTCAGCCCAGAAGATGCCGTCGGCCTTGATGCCCTTGTCAATGTGTGAAGTGGGCAGGTCTGGCGTCACAGACGCATCAACAAAGGCCGCTGAGGACTTGCGGGTGGGGCCGTAAGCGACATCGGCCATGCCAGCCAAAGGTTTGGATTGCGTGGCAAAAGCGATGAATTCGAGTGCCAGGTCTTTGTTCTTGGAGCCTTTGACGATGGACCAAACGTCAAGGTCATAGACGTGGCTATCCCAAACGATGTTGAAGGGCTTGTTTTCCTCTTTCATCGCGCTAAAGATACGACCGTTGGCCGACTGCACCATGACTGCACCGCCGTCATTGAGCAGCTGGGGCGCTTGCGACCAGCTGTCAAACCAGACGATGTCGTCTTTGATGGTGTCAAGCTTGGCAAAGGCGCGTTGTTGACCTTCTTCAGTGGCCAGCACCTCATAAACCTTCGATGGCTCTACACCGTCAGCCATGAGTGCCCATTCCATGTTGACCTGGGGGCGCTTGCGAAACGCACGCTTGCCTGGAAACTTTTGCGTGTCGAACAGATCCGCAACCGTCTGGGGCTTGTTGGCACCAATTGTCTCGTCGTTGTAGGCGTAGATAATGGTCCAAACGATCACGCCCACGCCGCATTCGCTAGCGAGTGCCGCGGGCACGAAATCTTCGGTAGCGGGTGTGCCGTCAGCACCGGGGGGCAGGATGTCGCGGGGGATTTCTTCAAGCAGGCCTTCGGAGCAAGCGCGCTCAAGGTCGATCACCTCGATGTCCACAGCATCCCATTGGATGTTGCCAGACTCAACCTGTGCTTTGATTTCGGCGATGCCGCCCGAGTAGTCTTCAAACAGAACCTCATTGCCTGTCTCGGCAATGAAAGGTTGAACCATGTGCCTTTCTTGCGCGGCACCATAGGCGCCACCGAACGAGACCACGGTCAGTGTTTCGGCTTGCGCCGCACCCATCAGGGCCACGCTAAGCGCCGCACCGGTTAGAGCAGTAGACAGCTTCTTCATGAGTACCTCCAGTCAAAAAATCGGGATTAACGACTACAGCCTGCTTGAATCTATCCCGGGTTGTGGTTATCCAGCCTTATGCCGGATACGCAAAACAGTCGCCCTTGAGCCACACCACTTCAGCGGTATCGCCCTCGGTAAAGCTTGGTGCAGCCGAATCATTGAGCACTTTCACATTGATTTCGCTGCCATCGGCAAGCTTGAAGTAGTATCGAATGAAGTCACCCACGTAATGCCGCGTCACAAACGTGGCTTTCATGTGGTTATCGTAAGGGTGGGAGGTCGGCAAAATGAACAGCTTCTCGGGGCGAACGGAGAGCTTGGCTGCGTTGCCCGCCGCAATGCCGTCGGCGGCCTGTGCTTGCACCTGCTCACCGCTTGGCACGGTCACCACTGCCAGGTCACCCTCGATGCGATCAACCGACCCTGGTATGAAGTTGTTCTCGCCGATGAAGTCTGCCACAAAGGCGTTCGATGGCCGTTCATAAAGTTCGGCCGGGGTGGCGCACTGTTGCACCACCCCGGCGTTAAAGACGGCAATGCGATCGGACATAGACAACGCTTCAGTCTGGTCATGAGTCACATAGATGACGGTAAAGCCCATGGTCTCGTGAAGACGGGTGATTTCGTATTGCATTTGCTCGCGCAATTTTTTGTCGAGCGCGCCTAGCGGCTCGTCCATCAACACCAGTGACGGTTCGAAAATCAACGCTCTGGCCAAGGCCACGCGCTGCCGCTGTCCGCCTGAGAGTTGGCCAGGATATCGGCTGCCAAAGTCTTGCATTTCGATCAAGCCCAAATACTCTTTAACAGTGTCCTTGATCTGGTTCTTGGTTTTCTTGCGAATGGAAAGCGGGTAGGCCAGATTCTCCGCAATTGTCATGTGCGGAAACAGCGCATAGTTCTGGAACACCATCCCGATGTTGCGGTTGTAGGGCGCCGTGCGAGTGATAGACACGCCACCAATCGAAATGTCACCACTTGTGACGCTTTCAAATCCGGCGAGCATCATGAGCACCGTACTTTTACCGGAGCCTGATGGACCTAACAACGTGATGAACTCACCCTTGGCGACGTTGAGACTGAAATCTTTGACCACCAAGGTTTTTTGATCGTAGGTTTTTTTGACTTCCTTAAAGACAAGGTAGTCGGCCGTGCTGGCATGGTCAGTTTTGCTGGCGGTGTCCGGTTCAGGCATGTATTAACTCAACTTGGAAGCGACTTGAACATGAACTGTTCAATCGGTGAAACATTGGGATTTATACCGAAATTCAGCGGCTTTGAATATGAGAAATTTCGCTGAGTGATGATTTTTTAGGGAATGCACCTAGACGGTTCATGTATGCGCATCGATGAGGCATTGTTTGAACAATTTTGATGCACGATTGGGCGCTGGTGACCGCCTGGTGATACCAAAATACGTGGCATCGTAGTACAGCGTGCTTGGGCTGATGCAGATCATGCGATGTTGCGCTTCAAACCCTTGGGCGTATGCCATGGGTAAAAAGCCGATGAACTGCCCCGACAAAATCAGTGTTGCAATGCCTTCCTGATCGTGAGCATCGGCCACGCGTCTTAGGCCTGCGGCTTGGCTGACTTGCATGTTGGGCGAGTGATAGGCCAGGCCAGCTAGCGGTTCATCACACAAATCCTGCCATGACAATTTGACATTGGCTTGCTTGGCAAGACGATGTTGCGCACTGGCATACAACTGCATGCGCTCGACAAACAATGTGCTGTAGCTCAGGCAATCTGAGTGTCTGTGGGAGGGAATCACGCCGACATCAAAGCTGCCATCCATGACGCCGCGCTCGACTTCTTGGATGGTTCTGACATGCACCGACAGTTTGACTTCGGGTGCCTGACGGCAAAATGCGTCAATGGCACTGGCCAGACGTGCATTGGGGTTGTGTATGCTTTTCTCAAACAGCGCCAAATTGAACTGACCATCGAGTCGCCAGTGGATGTCGTCTATGCTGGCACGAAATGCATCGACCGATTGCAACAGGCGAATCACTTCAGCATGTACGCTTTGTCCCTCGGCCGTGAGCGCAAATCCGCTGCGTCCGCGTTGGCATAGCACCAAGCCCAGCCGTGTCTCGAGATCTTTGATGTGACGGCTAATGGTTGAGACACCGATGTTCAGAGCCAAGGCCGCTGAGGAGAAACCGCCACACTCAACCACCGCCTTGAAGATCTGCAGCAAGCGCAGGTCCATGTCGCTGAGTTGACCGAGCAGGGCTTTGTTTTTTACTTTCATGTTTGTGCAAGTAAACCGCGACACGTTGGCATATTAATCCCAAAGTGATCGTGGCACTATTTCGCGTCAACGATTCAAAGGAGATTGCGATGCGCATCGGTGTGCCCAAGGAAATCAAAAACCATGAATACCGCGTCGGACTGACGCCTGCCAGTGTGCGTGAACTGGTGTTAGCTGGCCACGAGGTTGTGGTCGAACAAAATGCTGGCAGTGCCATTGGCATGCCTGATGAGCAATATCAGGCCGCTGGTGCTCAAATCACAGCCCAAGCCGCTGACGTGTTCGCTAGCGCTGACATGATCGTCAAAGTCAAAGAGCCGCAACTCGAGGAATGCGCCATGCTGCGTCCCGGGCAAGTGCTCTACACCTATTTGCATCTGGCGGCCGACCCTGAACAAACCCAAGCGCTGATGGGGTCGGGCGCTGTTTGCGTGGCGTATGAAACCATCACCGGCGCCGGTGGTGGCCTGCCTTTGCTGGCACCCATGAGCGAAGTGGCTGGGCGCATGTCGGTACAGGCCGCCGCCACCCATCTGGAGAAAGTGCGAGGTGGCAAGGGCGTGTTGCTGGGTGGTGTTCCAGGCGTCAAGGCCGGGCATGTCGTGATTCTTGGCGCTGGCGTGGTGGGCAGCAATGCGTTGCAAATGGCAGTGGGCCTGCAAGCTCGTGTGACGGTGATCGACAAAAACCTTCAACGCCTTCGTCAACTTGATGAGATTTATGGCAACCGAATCACCACGTTATATTCCACGACCCCGGCCATTGAAGAAGCGGTGGCTTCAGCCGATGCCGTCATTGGTGCGGTATTGCTGCCAGGTGCGGCGGCACCCAAGTTGGTTAGTCGCGAGATGATTGGTCAAATGCAGGCAGGCACCGTTGTTGTGGACGTGGCCATTGACCAAGGCGGCTGCTTCGCTACCTCGCATGCCACCACGCATGCTGAGCCCACGTTTGTGATTGATGATGTGGTGCATTACTGCGTGGCCAACATGCCAGGCGCTGTTGCTCGTACGTCGACCTTGGCGCTAAACAACGCCACCTTGCCCGGCGCGTTGGCGTTAGCCAACGAGGGCTGGCAAGGGGCAATGCAGAACAACCCTCACTTGATGGCTGGATTAAATGTGTGTCAGGGCAAGGTGACATACCAGGCTGTGGCCCAGTCGCTCGGGCTTGAGTACAGTGATCCGCAGTTGATGCTGCGTAGTTAATGTTGAGCCGACGGCGGCGTTAAGAACAGCCAGTGCCCTCGTGGCGATCGAGGGCACTGGCGTGTGCATGGCTGCCGGTTGTTAGCATTGACGTGAGAGTACGCGGTTTGATGCTCACATTCAAGCGCACCGATTGAAGGCTTTCCATGTCCATGCCATCACCATCAGTAAGTCATGTCAATGCTCACGACAACACTCGCGACAACACTCGCGACAAGACGGGTGCTGCCCGTGCCACATCCGGCCAGTGGCAGTTTGACAACCGTTACCTAGCACTACCCCAAGCGTTTTATACGTTGATCAACCCGGTGCCGGTACGCCAGCCCAAATTGCTCGCATTCAATGCAGCGCTGGCTGATGGGCTTGGATTGGGTTTTTTGCGCGACGATGAGGCCGCGGTTGATTATTTCGCCGGCAATCAGGTGCCGCCGGGTACTACCCCGTTTGCTCAAGCCTATGCGGGCCATCAGTTCGGTGGCTTCAGCATGCTTGGCGATGGCCGCGCGGTGGTACTAGGCGAGCACGTCACGCCAGATGGTGCGCGTGTTGATTTGCAGCTCAAAGGTTCAGGTCCCACGCCTTACTCACGACGCGGTGATGGTCGTGCCGCTTTAGCCCCCATGTTGCGCGAGTACTTGGTTAGCGAGGCCATGCATCACCTCGGTATCGCCACCACACGCAGCCTGGCCGTGGTGTCAACGGGTGAGCCGGTGTTGCGTCAGTCTGCGCAGCCTGGTGGCGTTCTAACGCGTGTGGCAGCCAGCCACTTGCGGGTGGGGACGTTTCAGTTCGCCGCAGCCAAACGCGAGCCCGGGTTGCTTGAAGCGTTGCTGGACTATGCCATTGAACGACATTACCCGGCACTGGCTGACGCAGACAATCGAGCGCTTGCCTTGCTCGATCAAGTGGTTGATGTGCAGGCGAGTCTGATTGTCGATTGGCTCAGGGTGGGTTTTATTCATGGGGTGATGAACACGGACAACATGACCATTTCCGGTGAGACCATTGATTACGGCCCTTGCGCCTTTTTGGATCGCTATGACCGCGAGACGGTGTTCAGCTCCATTGACCACCAGGGGCGTTATGCGTTTGGCAATCAGCCCGGCATGGCGCAGTGGAATCTGCTGCGGTTGGCTGAAGCCTTGTTGCCCTTGTTGGATCCCGATGAAGATAAAGCCGTGGAGATCGCTAAAACGGCAGTTGGCGCGTTTGCGCCAGTCTATACCGAGCGCTTTGAGCGCATGATGCTCCATAAGCTCGGTATCGAGTCAAAGCGCGATAAACAGGACGAGGCGCTTATCAGCGACTGCCTGGATGTTTTGACGCAAGGCGACCTGGATTACACCACCACATTTAGAGACTTGGCATTACCCGTGCTGCCATCAAAGCCTGAATACGCAACCGAGGCTTTTAAAAACTGGCATGACCGATGGCTGGCCAGGCTAGCCGAGCAGAACCATCGGGCCGAAGATGTCGCTACACGGATGAACCAGGTCAACCCGATTTACATCGCCCGAAACCATTTGGTTGAAAGCGCACTCGAGGCTGCCGAAAGCGATGGAGATTTGACTGAGTTTGAAACCTTGCTTGATGTTTTAGCAACGCCTTACATGTCGCAGCCCGGGCGAGATAAATTTGCTGAACCTGGCCCGCCCGATCCGGCTTACCGGACGTTCTGTGGGACATAGTTCGGTTGTGCAGGGTCAACGATCAAGCGCCGTTTCTTTTGCCTTATGGGGCGTCATGTTTTGGTCACTGGAAAGCGCTACAGTCTGAATCATTGACACTCGACCCCGAGATTTGAATCATGACGTCTGAATCTTTTTTGCGCCGCGGTCTGCTCACGCTAAACGTTGGCTCTTCCTCGATCAAGTTTGCGCTATTTGATGCCAAATCTCTGGATCTTTCGCTCAGTGGCCAGATCACGGCCATTGGTGGACAGACCGCGTTTGACGCCAAATCGCATGTGGATGGCCAGCGTTTCGAGCACGATTGGGCCGGCACACAACCGCCGCACGATCACGCCGAGACGATTGCCTGGTTGGTGCAGTGGTTTGGTGAACAGCTGGGTGATACCGAGGTTGTGGCGGTAGGCCATCGAGTCGTGCATGGTGGCACCTGGTTTGACCGCCCTGTGGTGGTGAACCCTGAGGTCCTGACAAAATTGCGCACGCTTGAACCTTTGGCACCGTTGCACCAGCCGCATAATCTTGCGGGTATTGAGGCGGCGCAAGCGGCATTTGGTCAAGCGCTGCATGTGGCATGTTTTGATACGGCGTTTCACTGCCACCAGCCCTTTGTCAAAGACTGTTTTGCGTTGCCTAGGCGGTATTACGACGAAGGCGTGCGTCGCTATGGATTCCATGGCCTGTCGTATGAATACATTGCCCATCACCTTGAAACCGAATTTCCGTTGCAGGCTGTCGGTCGAGTGATCGTCGCGCACTTGGGCAACGGCGCGTCCATGTGCGCCATGCTCAATGGTCATTCAATTGCCTCAACCATGGGGTTCTCCGCCCTTGATGGTTTGCCCATGGGCACGCGCTGTGGTCAGCTTGATCCCGGTGTGATTTTGTATTTGTTGCAACAAGGCATGACCGAGCCTGAACTCACAACACTTTTATATAAAGAATCAGGCTTAAAAGGCATTTCAGGTATTTCCAATGACATGCGAGAGCTTGAAAGCTCGGAGGCTCTGGAAGCCAAGCAGGCAATTGACTATTTTGTGTATCGAATCAAACGCGAACTCGGCGCCTTGACCGCGGCTCTAGAGGGCCTGGATGCGGTGGTGTTCACGGGCGGTATTGGTGAGCACTCTGCGTCTGTGCGGCAAGAGGTGCTTCAAGGCATGGCCTGGCTAGGGGTGGAACTTGATGAGCAGGCCAATCGGGCTCATGAAACCATCATCTCGAGCCGTCGTTCGAGGGTGCTGTGTCTTCGTGTGCCGACGGATGAAGAGACCATGATTGCACAGCATACGCAAGAGTTGATGTCTTAGCGACTAGCGACTTTGCTGAACGGATTTCTCGCGGTGCGCTTTGCGGTTTTTTTAGCACGTGATTTGTTCAGTAGTCTGGCATGTACTGAAGCGCTGACATTCCGTGTGCTCAAACCAGCGACCTAGATCTAGACGCGGTGCCAAAGGTTATCCCTGCTCGCTTTCAAATTGTCGGTATTTGTCAATATTTACCGACAATTTGATTGAAAGCCATTAATGCGATTGCCGCACGCTGCTGCGTCGCGTGAAATCAGCTACTTTGGTGGTGTTGAGCCAATGCACCTTCAATCAGGCGTCTGGCAATGGAGACCGTGTCAGGCAGGCGCGGCAACTCATCGATATCAAACCAGTCAGCGGCTTCGATTTCATCGGGATCGGGCGTGATTTCGCCACCGGCATATTCCGCAAAAAACGCCACCATCAGCGAGTTGGGAAAGGGCCAGGACTGGCTGCTGAAGTACTGCAAATGGTCAATGTCAATGCCAACTTCTTCCTTGACCTCGCGCTTGGCGCAATCCTCCAGGGTCTCACCAGCTTCCACAAACCCGGCCAGAGCACTAAAAACCCCCGGTTTGAAGTGCGGGCTGCGTGCCAGCAACAGTTCACGGCCACGGCGCACCAGAACCATCACCGCAGGCGAGATGCGTGGGTAGGCGTTTAAGCCACACTGGTCGCATTGCATGGCAAAGTCTTTGTCGTGCAGGTGTGTCATGTGCCCGCATCGGCCGCAGTACTGATGGTTCAGTTGCCAGTCAATCAACTGGGATGCCCGTCCGGCCATGGCGAAGGCCTCGGCACCTGCCACGCCAAAGACCTGGCGCAGTGGCACGAGTTCGCCTTCAAACCCCTCGGGCATGACGCGGCTGTCAGTGGCATAACAGGGAAGCCCTTGCCAATAGCCGACCATCACCGGTTCGCTGTGATCGCCTTGCAGGTAATCGGCGTGGGCCATGAAGTTGGGCCCCAGCGGATGTTGCGTGTCAATCAGAATTTGTTGTTTATGGCGAATGATCCAGTATTGCGTCTGTTGCATGATGTTGAGCCTGGCTGGCAAGACAATGGCACCATATTAATGGCTTGGCGAACCTGGCGACAGATTCATGACCACCACCCCGGCGACGATGAGCCCCATGCCAATCAGCACCTGCAGGCTCAATTGCTGCTTAAAGACAAACCATCCCACCAATGTGACGAGCGTGATCCCCAGCCCAGACCAGATGGCATAAATGATGCCAACTGGCAGCGTTCGCATGGTGAGCGCTAGCGCATAAAACGAGATCCCATAACCAATCACCACCACCACGCTGGGCCAAAGGCGAGTGAAACCGTCACTGACTTTTAGAGACGAGGTGGCGATCACCTCTGTGACAATGGCGATAGTTAAAAGCACCCAGGGGTTGGTCCACATGGTCGGCTCGGTCTCGTTAATGCTGTGTCAATGATCTACTTGGCGTTGGCCTTTTTTTGTTCAGCCTTGAGCAGTACTTTTGCCTGGCGGCTAATCACAAAATCAAAAATGATCTTTAGCCACAGGGTAGAACCGGCCACGGCCACCCAGCTCTGAAAGTCAGGGTTCAGGAGCACAATGCCAAAGGCACCCCAAAGTACTACCGACAAAATAACGAGTACCAACGACAGGCCGGCAATCAGATTCAATGCTGCCGTATAGGGGGCAAAGCGTTTGGCGTTCGGTGGTGACTCACCACGAATCAGCGCCACTTCACTGTAGTCTTTGTTGTGAAGAATCCGGTAGGCGCGGCGCAGCCAGATAAACGAAATGGGGAACAACGCCAGAAACAACATCCAAAAGATGACAGTCGCAACGTCCGGCACCATATTTACTTCTCCAATAAAAAAGCCCTTTGGGCTTGGCCCTCAGGGCTTTGAGTCGCCCCGGTGGTCATGCAGCTTGCGTCAAAAGCTCGCTGCAGACCAACCGGCACATGTTACCGCTTAGTGATAGTGATCACCTGTCACGGCCTTCGAACCACGTGGGATACGAACATTCTCGACCATTTCCTGGATGTGTGCAGGTGGCTCCTTCGTGACCTTGTCGACTGCGAAGGCAACGATGAAGTTAATGGCTGCACCCACGGCACCGAAAGCTTCAGGCGTGATGCCAAAGAAGCTGTTCGGCCCGCCAATCAGGTCAAGGTAGCCGGTGCCCTTGATGAAGAAGATGCCCTTGTGCGCAAACACGTAGAACAACGTCACACCAAGACCTGCCAACATGCCGGCCATTGCACCACTCTTGTTCATCTTCTTGGAGAAGATGCCCATCATGATGGCAGGGAACAGTGATGAGCCTGCAATACCGAAGGCTAGCGCCACGGTACCCGCCGCAAAACCTGGCGGATTCAATCCCAGGTACCCGGCAAATACCACCGAGATGGCCATGGCAACCTTACCGACCATGAGTTCGCCTTTTTCACTGATATCGGGCTTAAACACGTTCTTGACCAGATCGTGCGAGACCGCCGATGAAATGGCCATGAGCAAACCTGCCGCGGTTGATAGCGCCGCAGCCAGACCGCCGGCAGCCACCAGTGCAATCACCCAGTTGGGCAGCATGGCAATTTCAGGGTTGGCCATCACAATGATGTCGCGGTTCACCGTCAGTTCGTTGCCCTTCCAGCCAGCTTCTTCGGCCTTCTGGTTGAACTCTTCGTTGGTGGACTTATCGTTGTAGTACTGGATGCGACCGTCATCGTTCTTGTCTTCCCACTTCAGAAGACCGGTCACTTCCCAACGCTTCATCCAGTCCGGACGATCCGCATTCAGGATAGAACCATCGGGCTTGAACACGCTAGCCGGGTCCTGAATGATGGTCGGGTTGATGGTGGTGTGCAGGTTCAGGCGAGCCATAGCAGCCACAGCAGGTGCGGTGGTGTAGAGCAACGCGATGAAGACCAGTGCCCAGCCAGCCGATGAGCGGGCATCAGCCACGCTCTTGACCGTGAAGAAGCGAATGATCACGTGGGGCAGACCAGCCGTACCGATCATCAGCGACAGGGTGTAGACAAACATGTTCAGTTTGCTGCCTGGCAACTGTGTCGTGTACTCGTTAAAGCCCAGGTCCTGGATCACCTCGTTCAAAGTCACCAGCAGTGACTTCTGGCTCGTGACGTTGTCAGCGCCAAGGCCAAGCTGAGGCAGGGGGTTGCCTGTCAGTGCCAGCGAGATGAAGATGGCTGGAATGATGTAGGCCGTGATCAACACCAGATACTGAGCCACCTGTGTGTAGGTGATGCCCTTCATGCCGCCAAACACAGCATAAGAGAACACGATGGCCATACCGATGTAGATACCGGTGTCGTTAGACACGCCCAAGAACCGTGAAAAGGCCACGCCCACACCGGTCATCTGACCGATAATGTACGTGATCGACGCCACGAGCAGACAGATCACCGCAATGGTGGACGCTGACTTGGAGTAGTAGCGATCGCCAATGAACTGCGGCACGGTGAACTTGCCGAACTTGCGCAGGTACGGTGCCAGAAGCAAAGCCAAAAGCACATAACCACCTGTCCAGCCCATCAGGAACAGACTGCCGCCGTAACCCATGAAGGCGATCAAGCCAGCCATGGAAATAAACGAGGCAGCTGACATCCAGTCAGCGGCTGTGGCCATGCCGTTGACCACGGGGTTCACGCCGCTGCCTGCGACGTAGAACTCACTGGTGCTGCCGGCACGCGCCCAGATGGCGATACCAATGTAGAGCGCGAAGGTCAGGCCAACAATGATGTAAATAGTAGTTTGAAGTTCCATGAGGGGCCCCTTTACTCTTCGTGAACATCAAACTTACGGTCGATCTCATTCATCTTCTTGCGGTAGTAGAAGATCAGTGCGATAAACACGTAAATGGCGCCTTGCTGGGCAAACCAGAAGCCAAGTGGGTAGCCACCAAGCATCACGCTATCGAGCGCTCCAGCAAAGATAATTCCAGCCCCATAAGAGACCAGAGCCCAAACAATCAGGATCTTGGTGAGCAACGACAGTGTCGCTCGCCAATACGCCTGGGAGTCATATTTCTCTGACATAACATCTCCTCACGGATATAAATCAAAACCTGGGAAGGTTTATTTTTTTGACCTACCGCATAGCATTTAATCAGAAACACGAGATAATCGTATTAGGGAAAATAACTAGTATTTTTTGCGCTGCAATATATCTGACAAACGGCTTACTATTAATCTTTCAATATTTCTGACAACTGGCTTACTATTTGGTTTTTGTTCTTGCGTGAATCTGACGAAAAAGGCTGTAAGCTATTGTAAGTTCGAATGATTTTGAGGTGCAGGTTTTGAGGTGCACAAGGAGGGGTGATGAGTGAAGACTTGAATATTCAAAATAATAAATCAACGAGTTTGATATCAGGCTTAGCTGAGCAACTCATGAAGGTATTGCCATTTTCTGAAATGGAAATAACCGATGTTGAGTTTTTTATTGAGTCATGCTCAGAACAATATTATGCCCCGGATGAGTTAATAATCTCACCGGACCATGGTGTGCCGCCGTGTTTACATGTCATCCGGCAGGGGCAAGTCGTTGGAGAGCGCCATGACGGCGACGAAGACGTGCGTTTCGAGCTTGACCCAGGCGAGATGTTCTCGATCGGATCAGCATTAACAGGTCGTCCAGTCAGCACCCATTATCGGGCATTAACGGACTGTTTCATATTATTATTCCCAGTCTCAAAAATTCCGGAAATGGGCGTGCGCTCCCCGGTATTTATTGATTATTTAAAAAACAGTTTCCGTTTGATTTTACAAAAATCACAGGAAACTTTACGCCAGCATTTCGCGGCCAAAGCAGCAGAAACTCAATTACATCAAAACACGCTTGGCGCTCTGTGCCGGCGCCAGCCCGTCACGGTCACACCTGACACGCCTTTGAGGCAAGCCCTTGAAAACATGGATGAAATGAGGGTCGGCTCGATCCTTGTGGTAGAACCTGACGGCAAGCTCGCTGGCATTTTGACCCGATATGATTTATTAAAACGCGTGGTGCTTGCAGAAATTGATTTAAATGTCCCAATATCCGAAGTTATGACGGCGAACTTAAAAACTTTGTCGGCTGACGATACGGTTGAGGCAGCGGCCAACCTGATGATGCAGGCTGTGATTCGACATGTGCCGATCGTAAAAGATAATAAAGTACTGGGTCTGATTTCAGAGCGGGATTTATTCAGTTTTCAGCGCTTTTCCGTGGGCAACATTGGCGGTGAAATCCGCGCCGCGCAAAGGGTTGACGACTTGGTGGTGGCCGCAGGCCACATCCGTCAATATGCAAGAAACCTCCTTAGCCAAGGGGTTACTGGGCATCGGTTGACCGGCTTGGTGAGTTTTTTGAATGACGCATTGACGGACCAATTGATTAAGCTCACAGCGGCCAAACATAATATTGATAGCGATCAATTTTGTTGGCTTGCGCTAGGGTCCGAAGGCAGAGAAGAACAGACCATTGCCACCGACCAGGACAATGCGCTGATTGTGCCAGACGAAACTTCGGATGCTGCGATGCAGCAATACCTCGTGTTTGCCCGCGAGGTTAACGAGGGGCTTGATGCGTGCGGTTTTCCGTTGTGTAAAGGCAACGTGATGGCGAGCAACCCTGACTACTGTCGGCGCCAGCGAGAGTGGATTGATCGGTGCGCTCGGTGGATCGATGCCGGTTCGCCTCAAGACATGCTTGATTCAAGCATCTTTTTTGATTTCCGTCCGATCTCGGGCAACACCCAATTGGTCGACCCATTGACACGCTTTGTGCGCGATGCGGCATCTAAAACACCGCGTTTTGTGGCTTTGCTCGCCACCAATGCCATGAAGTGGAAAGTGCCGCTGACCATGTTTGGTGGTATCGACACAGAAAAAATCGGCGGCAAGCAGGCAATTGACCTAAAGTTGCATGGCACGGCGCTGGTAGTGGACTTTGCCAGGATTTATGCGTTGGCCAAAGGCATTACCGAGCGCAACACCAAGTCAAGGCTTGAAGCTGTGGCCAAGGCACTCGGCTACGATGAAGCGCGCGCGGCCGACTGGGTCTCGACATTCGAGTTCTTGCAGACCTTGCGACTTAAAGCTCAAATGGATGACGTCGCACTTGGCGACAATCCAAATGCGGTGCGCATGGACTCGCTGAGCAAAGTGGACAAAGTGATCTTGAAAGCCGCCTTTAATGTGATGCGCACGATGCAACATCGTCTGAGGCTTGACTATGTTCGATAAATGGTTTGGGCACAAAGACCCTTTTGCTAAGCACGCCGATCAACAGGCACAAGACGGTGCCTATGAGCTTGTTGGCACGCAACGCTGGGTGGTGCTTGACACGGAGACCACGGGGCTGAACATACGCCATGACCGAATCATCTCGATTGCGGCGCTGGCCGTGCATATTGAGCCTGATTTGAGTGACGCACACATTCCACTGGTGGACACCTTTGAAGCGGTGATTCACCAAGAGCATCCAAAAACAAAAAAAGACAACATTCTGATCCACCACATCGGCGTGGGCGAGCAGGGCCAGGGGCATGCGCAGGCTGATGTGCTCGGCTGGTTTGAGCAGTGGCTAGGTAACTCACCGATATTTGCCTATCACGCTCCGTTTGACAAAGCCATGCTAGAGCATGCCATGAAGGCTTGTGGCATGCGTGCGCTTGCCAATCGCTGGGTTGATGTGCAGCCATTGGCCAACTGGTCGGTCAGAGAAACATATCCGCTGGGCTTGGATGAATGCGTGGCGCGCTTCGGTCTTGAGAGCATTTCGAGGCATTCGGCGGCGTCGGACACGTTCGTGACGGCCGAGCTGTTGTTGCGGCTGTTGCCGCAGATCCGCGAAGTCGCGCAAGACTTTTCGCAGCTCGAGCAGCTTGCCTCACAAAACACCATGCGTGCTTATTAACCAGGGCAAGGTCAGATACCGAGGCGCGGGCTCTACCGGGTAGCCCGACCCAGATATTGCCTTACAAAACACGAGCCAGTTGTTCACGGTTCTATACTCGGTGGCATGGCCCGCCTGACTGATGCGGGCACTGTGCTTGAATCCATGATGCAATCTGAGGCTACCCCCGACACTGAGGCAACGAGGCGCAAGCGTGACAAGTTTGCGTCGATGTCTGGTGTGGCACTAACGGTGTCGATTGCCGCATTTGATGCCACCATCATCAGCACGATCTTGCCGCGTGTGGCACAAGCACTAAACGGCATGACGCTATATGCCTGGGCGGGCACGGGCTACTTTTTGGCGTGTGCGGTCTCTATTCTGATTTTTGGCCGGTTAGGCGATCTTTTTGGCCGCAAGCGTCTCATGCTCTTGTCACTGGTGCTCGTGGGCTTGGGCTCGGCGTTGTCCGGGCTCTCCCAGTCCATGGGGCAACTGATCGGGTTTCGGGTGTTGCAAGGTGTGGGCGGGGGCATGATGATTGCCACGGCATTCGCCGCGCCAGTGGATTTGTTTCCTGACCCCAAGGAGCGTGTGCGCTGGATGGTGATGCTGTCGGTTACCTTTGCGGTGGCCAGCGGTGTAGGCCCGGTGCTTGGTGGGGCGGTGACGCAGTCGCTGGGCTGGCGTGCGGCGTTCTTTCTGATACCGCTGACAGCCGTGTTTGCCATGGTACTGATTTGGCGGTTTTTTCCCTTGTTGCGGCCCGAGCGACGCGCACCCTTTAAGCTTGACTGGATGGGGTCGCTGCTGCTGGCGTTTGCCGTAGGCGCGCCTTTGGTGGGCCTGGAGTTTTTGACGCTGGGCAGCGCGGTGGTGCCGACCTGGGTGGCCTTGCTCACCATTGCCAGTTCAGCATTGGCGGCCTATTGGTTAATGCGCGTCGAGAAAATGGTCGACACGCCGATGTTTCCGCTCAGGGTGCTTGAGCCTAAGCAAATGCGCTATCTGAATATTGCAGCGCTTCTGGCCGGCGCCGTGATGTTTGTTTTAATTTATTACATCCCGTTGTTGCTGCAAGACGTCTTTGGGTTTAGTCCCACGCGAGCCGGCTTTGTGATTGTGCCACTGGTAGCGGGCATTCCCATTGGTAGCATCATCAATGGCCGCCTGTTTCCGCGTGAGACCAATCCGCAGCGGCTGATGGTCTTTGGCAGTGTGTTGCTCACGCTTGGCTGTCTGGCAGCACTAACATTTACGGATCAAACGTCTAAAACCGTGCTGCTTGTCACGATGGGGCTATGCGGCCTGGGCCTTGGTTTTCTGCTGCCGAACTTCACGTTGTTTAGCCAGATCATTGCCGACCGTGAAGATGCCGGCGTTGCCTCTGCGCTGGTGCAAACCACCCGAGCCTTGGGCAGTGCCGTAGGCACGGCCATTGTGGGCATGGTGATTGCCGAGCTGACCATACAGTCGGGGTTGAGGATTGGTCTGGTGGCCACGGTCATTGCCAGCGTTTTCATCGGCATTCTGACCTCGCGCGTGAAGATGAGCAGCTACACCGGCTAGCCGTGCCAGACAGCAGGCACAAACTACAATGCAGCCACGATGACCCATTAAGATAAACCCGTGGCCTATTCACCGAGTCATACCGAGCACAAAGCAACATTGACTGCCCTGTTTTGGGGGGTGTTGCTGTTGGGCATGGGGTTGTCAGTCTGGTACCAGGTCAGCCAAATTGTAGACGGCGATCAGCTGCAGATGATACGGCGTGGCTATGAGGCAGCCTACCTTGGGCTGTGGCCAACCACAGGCAATGCGGCCAGTGTAGTTGGCAGCGTCCCGGGCTTTCTATCTACAGCAGTCGTGGCCGGTCCGTTGCTGCTTTGGGACTCACCCTACGCCCCGATTGCCTTGTTGCTTTTTTTGCGCTTGGCGGGGTTTTTGATGGTTCTGGCGGTCATGCGAGAGGTGTTTGACCGATCCTTGGCGATGTCGGTGGTTGTGGTGCTGCTGTTGTGGCTTAACCCCTGGGTTCAATACGACAGCCTGCTCTATAACCCGTCTTATCTGATCTTTTGTGCCGGGTTGCACTTATATTCGGCCTGGCGCATGCGGTTCGAACGCCGCTTTGTCTGGACGTTTCTGCATGTGTTGTCGATTGCTCTGGCAATGCAGCTGCATTTCTCGTGGCCGTTGTTGGCGTTTATCAGCGTTTACCTCTGGTGGCGCGGGTTGATCCGCGTTAACTGGTGGGCGGCCGTCAGTGTGATGGCGATTGCCATTGTCTCGCTGGTTCCTTATCTGCAATCCTTGATGGCCAATCCAGACATGGCGCACAATCCCGACCCCAAGGCTCGCGAGCGCTACATTGGTTGGGGTGCCGTTAATGTGTACCCGGTTCTGAAGTCAGTGATTTACTGGCTGCGTTATGCGGCATGGGCCTTTCCCAGCAAGTTGGTTAACGATGCCGGATTTGACTGGCTAGGCCAATGGCAGTGGCTGCAAGTCATGGCCATCTGGGGCTGGCGGCTGGTGCAATATGGTTTGGCTGCAGTGACTATCGTCGTGGCGCTGGCGGCCAACGCGGTGGCGCTCAGAGCCGTTGGCCGTGGCTGGCGCCGGCGCGACGGTGTGGTCTCAGCTCCCTCGCAATGGTTGCTGCTGTACGCACTGGGCGCCTTTGTCGCCATGATCGTCAGCGCGGGACTGTCGCCTCTGGTGTTTAACTATTGGCATCTCATCCTGATTCTGCCAGCCGCTTTGATACCGTTGTTGGTGTGGTGTCACGAGCTGGCTTATCGTGGACTGACGCCGCGATTTTTGTTGGTGGTTGCGATGGTACTGACACTGACCAATGTAGTTGCCATCAATGACAGTCGCAAATTCTCGTGGCAGGCGGACTATGCACAGCAGGTCAGACAATTTGTCGATGAGCAAATCCTCACGCCAGCGCGTTGATCACGGGTTCAAGGCACTCGTCTTGAACCAATTGTTTCAAGGCGTTTCAACATGCGGCTTGGGACTTGCCTTTGGATGACCCGCACGACAGACTACGCTTATGAGCCCCACAAAAAAAATCCTCGTTGTTGATGATGACCCCGAGTTGCGTCAGTTGCTCGCCACTTACTTGAACAAACACGAGTACGACACGTTGCTTGCGCCTGACGCCAATGACCTTGAGTCCTTGATTGCCCGGTTCACGCCCGATCTCGTGGTGCTAGACCGGATGATGCCCGGACGCGATGGCCTGTCGGCTTGTCGGGACTTGCGTGCGGGCGGCGAGGATGTGCCGGTCGTGCTGTTAACGGCCAAAGACGAGGCGGTTGATCGCATCATGGGTCTGGAATCTGGCGCTGACGATTACCTGGGCAAGCCTTTTGATCCGCGCGAGTTGCTCGCGCGCATCGAAGCCGTGCTTCGACGCAAATCAGGGCCGTCGGCCGTGAAATCTGACGCGCCATTTGAGTTTGGCGCGTTTCAGTTTGATCCGGTGACCCGCGAACTCAGTCGAGCTGGCGAGGTGATTCACCTGACCGGCGGAGAGACCAGCTTGCTTGAGGCCTTGATCGCCAATGCGGGCAAGCCCATGTCGCGTGAACGTTTGCTAGCCCTAGCGCGCGATGATGACAGTGGCCAACGCAATGACCGCGCCATCGATATCGCCATCTTGCGGCTGCGTCGCGTGATCGAAGACGACCCCAAGTCACCCCGCTGGATTCAGACGGTCTGGGGCACTGGTTACCGGTTTTCTCGATGAGGCGCATGAGCTGGCGACCCTTGCGTTCGCTGCGATCGCGGCTGGTGTTGTTGATCGTCGTGACCTTGCTGATCGCACAGGTCTTGACGGTGTATGTCATGGTCAGCGCCCAGCGCAACGAGCTGCAGGCAACCGCAGCCAACTTGCTTGTCTCAAGTATCACGACCCTTAAATCCGCGATCGCCGTGATTCGGCCCGAACGCCAAGCCATGTTTGTGGCGCGCACCTCGCAGGGCCAGTGGCGTCTGGTAAAAAAACCGCCATCGAGACTCATGCGGCATGACATGGCTGATGCGCCGATGGGACACTTGCATCACTTAACCCGACAGATCAATCGCGCCTTGGGATCAACTGCCGAGGTTTTAGTGGCGCCAGGGCGCGAGCCTCTCATGTTTGTGTCTTTGGGGCCCACCCCCGGGCAAGGGCCGTGGCTGCGTATCGCGCTTGAAGGTATCGACCCCAAGGTCAAAGTGCCCTTTGTGTTGTGGTGGCTGTTGGCTCTGACCGTACTCGTGCTGATCGCACTGGGCTTTTCCTGGCATATCACCCGCCCCATTACCCGCCTGGTCAGGGCAACCGATGCACTGGCCAAAGGCCAGCCCCAGCCCGTTGAGCCCTCGGGGCCGGTGGAGACCCGACGTCTTGGCGAGCACTTTAACGCCATGCTGGCTTCGCTGGCTCAAACCCAACAAACCCAGCAGACGCTGCTGGCTGGTTTGCCGCATGACCTGAAAGGGCCCATGGCGCGTATGGCACTTCGCATCGCAATGACACAAGACGAGCAACTGAAGGCGGGCTTGCAGCGTGACTTAAACGATATGCAGCACATGACCGAACAGTTTTTGGATTTTCTGCGAGGCCAGGACCCGAGCCGACTGCAACGCCAAGCGTTGCGCCTTGACCATTGGCTGCAAGCGCAAGTGACTGATCGTCAACAGCTTGGCCAGGATGTCACCTTGCTGGGTACCGTGCCGGCAGTTGATGTCAACGCCGACAAGGCCGCGTTGCAACGTCTGCTGGATAACTTGATTGACAACGCACTCACCCATGGCTGTGCGCCGGTGGAGATTGGTTTGACTTTTGAAGACCCTGGCTTTGTTCTGCTCACCGTCTCAGACCATGGCCCCGGTTTGTCGACAGATCAACACGAACGTGCCTTCCAGCCATTTGAACGTTTGGATGCTGCCCGTTCGCGCAGCGGCAACGTGGGCCTGGGGTTAAGTTTGGTCAAAGGCATTGCCATGGCACATGGCGGCTCGGTGAGGTTGTCTACACACGCATCTGGCGGCCTGTCGGTTCATGTCCGCCTGCCCTTGGCCTGACATGAGCCCGTACATAAAGCAAAGGGCGCGAGCTATATGACTCGCGCCCCAAGGTTTGACAGGCAGTTTTAACTGCGGTGGTAGCCTTTGCCTTGGCCCTTGCCGTGGTCCTTGGCCCTTGACTGCATGTGTTCTTGAATCACCGCTTGCTGCTCGGGATTGAGCGTGTCCCAGAAACCAAGCCACTGTTGCTGGATCTGCTGGCGTGCTTGTTGCATGCGCTGCATGCGTTGGTCTTGTTGCTCAAACATTTGGCGTGGATCGAATTGGCCTGATTCGGTTGACGCCTTGCGCGCTTGCCGATTCTCGCGCATCGACTCGCGCATGCTGTCACGCATCGCCTGGCTTGCCGTTTGTGCATCAAACAGCGCTGCTTTTTGCGTCTCGGTCAGGTTCAGTTTTTCGACAACGGCACTTGGAAGGCGCATCATGCCCGCGCGCTGTTTCTGTCCTTGTTGATGACCGGCCGACGATTGGTTGCAACCGGATGAGCCCATTTTGGGGCCATGGGCGTTGTAGGCGTAAGCGGCGCCAGACAACAGTGCGATGGAAAGGCCAGCGATGGCGGGACGAACGAATTTACGGTTTTTCATGTGATTTCTCCTGGTCGGTTAGTCGACAGCTTCATTGTCTGCCCGCATGGGTTTCCAGAGTGTTTCAGCACGTCTAAAGGTTGTTTCAAATGATTTCAGTAGTTCATCCAGGCGCAAGGCAGCTCAGGTTATAGTCTGCTTGAATTGATTCATAAGGTTTAGCTGTGCTGGCTTCTGTTTTCTTCTTCATTGCGGGCTTGGCCTTGCTGGTGCTCGGCGCTAACGCGCTGGTTAGTGGTGCGAGCAAACTCGCGCTGGCATTTGGCCTGTCGCCACTGGTGGTGGGACTGACCGTCGTGGCATTTGGTACGAGCGCGCCCGAGATGGCAGTGTCCACGAGCGCGGTGCTCGCTGGCCAAAGCGATGTGGCCGTGGGCAACGTTGTTGGCAGCAATATTTTCAATATCTTGGTGGTGCTAGGGCTCAGTGCCTTGATTATCCCCTTGTCTGTGCACGTCCAGGTGATCCGACAGGAAATGCCCATCATGATTGGCGCTGCCTTGCTGTTTATGGCATTCGCACTCGATGGCAGCGTGTCTTTCATTGAGGGTGCCATGCTGTTTGGCTTGCTGATTGCCTACACGGCTTTCTTGGTGGTTCAGGCCAGACGTGCGCCACCCGATGAGACCGCGGATTTTGAGTCCGAAGTCACACCAGCCAAGCCGGGTGGGCTGATGTCCAAATGGTACGTGCAAGTGTGGTTTGTGGTCGCGGGCTTGATTATGCTGGTGCAGGGGGCGAACTGGCTGGTGGATTCAGCGGTGGTGTTTGCACGGGCGCTGGGCTTGAGCGAAGTGGTGATCGGTTTGACGATTGTCTCGATCGGCACTTCCTTGCCAGAGGTGGCCACGTCACTGGCCGCGGCCTTAAAGGGCGAGCGCGACATGGCCGTTGGCAATGTGGTGGGCAGCTGCGCCTTCAATACCTTGGGTTGTATCGGGCTAGGTGGCTTGGTGGCAGGTGCAGCCGGGATGAGCGTGGCCAGTTCCGTGCTGAATTTTGACCTGTGGGTCATGCTGGCGGTATTTTTTGCCTGCCTGCCCGTGTTCATCACAGGCCGCGAAATTGCCCGCTGGGAAGGTGCACTCTTTGTGGGTTATTACATTGCCTACGTGGCTTTTCTTATCATGCGTGCGCAGGACTACGATGGCTTAGAAGCCTTTTCATCGGCCATGTTGACGTTTGTGGTGCCGCTAACCATTGTCACGTTGGTGGTGGTCAGTGTGCGCCAGTCTCGTGCCAACAGGTAAAGAGACTGGACACCATAAAAACCTCTTGCGACACCCCTTGCGAAACCCCTTGCGCCACGCTAGATGGGCTCGAGTCCAAGTGTGGCACGAAAGCGGTTTTTGATATGCACACCATCTCGAATCGGTAATGCGCGAGGCACATCGTCGGCTTTGACCATGACCTGAAACAGGCTGGTTTGCTCGGGTTTGCTCACCGCGGCGCGAATCGTTTCAATGCCTTCATTGCTCAAGACTTTATGAGCATTGGCAATCGAACACGCCTTGCTCACAGCCACCAAATCAGTGCCTAAACTGGTGTGACTATGCTGCATCCCGGTTTCGCCGAAATGGCCATTGTCCAGCACCACGATGGTCAGGTTCCTGGGGCGCTGTGCGCCAATGGTTGCCAAGGTGCCCAAGCCCATTAATTGCTCGCCGTCACCGGTGAGCACCACAACGGATTTCTCAGGCTGCGCTAATGCCAGGCCCAAACCAATGCCGGCTGCTCCACCCATGGCACCCCACAGGTAAAAGTTTTCAGGGCGGTCGCCTGCGGCAAACAGGTCGTAGGTTGATGAACCGAGGCCGGCTACCACCAGCGCGTCTGGGCAGGCCTTGACCAGCGTGGCTACAAATTCACGACGCTCAATGGTGGCTGGTTCGGATTGGGGTGTTGATGCTGTGGTCATGTGACTTAATCCTTGTTCCATTTCTTGCGCCCGATCAGGCGTTGGGAGATCAGCACGGCAACTTGTTCGCCAGCTACAAATGCAGAATCGAGCGCAGCGCTCACGACATCTTCAACCTCGTTGGGGTCTGTGACCCTGAGCACACGAAATCCCATGAGCTGAAGGCATGACTCGGTGGCCTTGCTCATGGGGGTTTGCCATGGGTTGAATTCGGCGTACTCGCCGCGCATGGTCACTAGCGTCAGAAACGGAATCCGACAGCTGTTCAGTAGCGAGAACATGTTGATGCAATTGCCCACGCCGCTGCTTTGCATCAGCAGCACAGAGCGATCCCCGCCAAGCCAGGCACCCGTGTTGATGGCCACGCCTTCTTCCTCCGTGGTGAGCACCACGGTTGTCATGTCGGGGTCTTGGTGCGCTTTCTCGATCACGTGGGCGTGACCGGCATCGGGCACGTAAGTCACTTGCCGGATCTTGCCAGCTTTGAGCACATTGAAGATATCGTCTTTCCAGCCAGCGACGCTGGTGTCTGAGCTAGTCATGAGTTTGCCACTTGGGTTGGTTGAACACACACGTCAATTTTTATACCGCACCGGCGGCCTTGCCTGTGGTTGTCCGTTGCGGTGGCATGGCATTGGGCGGCACCGGACGCTTGGCTAGCCAAAACACCACGGCACCGAGAACCGCGATGCCAGACAATACCGTAAAGCCCAGTTCGTAATCACCGGTGGCGTCGCCGAGCACACCAGCAACCAACGGCCCGATGCTTTGGCCAATCGCGCCCACCATGGCTGAGACGCCTAGAATCATGCCAATGGCTCGTCGGCCAAAGTAATCGGCGCGAATGGCTTGCATGAAGGGGCCGCGCAAGCCCCACGCCAAACCATGTGCCACGGCAAAGTAAACGAGCTCGTAGACTTCAGTGGCGTAGGTGAGCACAAACAGACCGCTGGCGTGCAAGAGCATGCAGCCGGCGGCCACCAGCCTTTTTTCAAATTTGTCGCCAAGATAGCCGCCGAGCAGAACGCCCGCAACTTGAAACCCTGTCATCAGCATAATGTAGACCGAGGCTTGGGGAATCGAGTAGCCCAGTGAAATGCGCATGTGATTAATGGCGTGGGTGTTCACGGCCATGACCACGATGAGCGCAATGCCGTGGCCGGCAGCCAACAACCAAAACGCCCGGGTTTTAAACGCTTGGCTGGCTGTGAAGTCTGGTTCCGGCGCTATGGGTTTGTCGTTGCCCTTGTCCTGCGCGGCTTCTTTGGCTTGACTGTCAAGGCCATCGACGACCTCGCCAAAGTCTTCCGGGCGACGCCGAAACAGACTGGCCAGTGGGTAGCCAATGACCAACGCGGCAATACCACTGCCCATCGCCGTGTAGCGCCAACCAAACCATTCGATGGCTGCAGCCACAATGGGCACAAACACCCCGCCAAGTGCAAAGCCAAGCCCTACGATGGACAACGCCCGTGCGCGCTTTTTTTCAAACCACTGGATGACAGCCACATTGAGCGGGAAGTAGCCTGCCATGGAAGCGCCAATGGCAATGACAGCCACGCTCAAGTAAAAACCGGGCAGCGAGTCAATTTGGCTCATGCCGATAAACCCAAGGCCAAACATCAGCACGCCGATCTTGATGACCCCCTTGGCGCCAAACCGGTCCAGAAACCAACCAATCAAGGGACCAAGCAGTGCGGCTTCCATGGACAGCATCGCGGAGGCAGCCGACAGGGATGTTTTGCTCCAGCCCATCTCGGTGGTCAAGACCGCGACGTAGGCGCCAAAGGCCTGATGCAACATCATGGCCTGAATGATTTGCAGCCCGCCGGCGGCAAACGCCATTTTCCAGCCGTAGAAGATTTTCATGGGGCGCTCACCGGGTGCGGGCTGGCGTGGGTGTTCTGGCCAAGATCGGCCAGAACCCGCTCGTAGGGCAGGCTCGTCAGGTCTGTAACGTTCACACAATCTTTGCCCATGCACCCGTAATGCACCGGCGAAGTCGCGGTAAACAAGCCCAGACACCTCGCGCCAGCGGCATCGGCCAAGTGCAGGGGGCCGGTGTCGCCACAAATGAACAAGTCACAGGCCGCTAAAAAGGCGCCGAGTTGGCGCAAGTCCTTTGACTGCCAGGTCGGTGTCTCTGGTGTGAGCGGTGTGGTGATGTCAGGGCTGAGAATCTCGACCCATGCGATGGGAACTGTGCTGGCCTGCTCGAACCGCTGACGGATCGCCAGCCAATCGTTGTCTGAGATGATTTTTTTGCCGCGCGCGCCTCGGAAATACGCAAAGCACAGCTTTGCATCGCCTTTGAGCGACATGACCGCGTGTTGCGCCGCCGTGCGCTCCTGCTCGGTCAAGGCCATCAAGTGATTGACACTGCGTTCGTGGGTCAGGTCTGAATCAATTAAGGCCAGTGGCGTTTTGGCCGCGTGTGGGCTGGCATGGGGCGCCTCGATTGCGTGCCGGTAGACCGCATTGACTCTGTCGCTAGCGAAGCTGACTTTGTTGCGCGCATGGAGCAAGCCACCAATCAGAATGTCAGTGGACGACGGGTGGGGCATGAACAGCAGGTCGTAGGGTTGGGCACGACACTGACGCAGACATTGAAAAAACTGATAGACCGTGGCGAAGCTGAAGTTTGACACCCAGACCCTGCCCAGCGGCATATGCTCAAAAATACGCGCCTGAGACGCGTTGATGACCATGAGGTCTATTTGCGCATCAGGGTAGGCGTGGCGCAGCTGATGCAAAAACGGCAGCAGGAAATACATGTTGCCGATGCGTTTGTTGTTGCGCACCACCAGAATGCGCTTGATCTCATCAGCGGCCAAACGTTTGTCGCACAAAACCCGGTCGCGTCCGAGCCAGCGCCATGCCCATGTGCTGAGTCCAGCCGTGTAGTGTCGGCGGCGCTGGTCAAACTGGCGTAAAAAATTTCGCAACATCCGGGCAATTACAAGTGGGATAAGGCGTTATGTTAGTACACGGGCGGCGCGCTGCTATAGTAGCCAGAGGCCTTGTTTGCCGCTTGAAGACACAATTTTCTTAATTTCTTTCGTATGACAAAAACTTATCGGATTGCTGCCATCCCTGGCGATGGCATTGGCAAAGAAGTCATCCCGCAGGGCCAACGCGTGCTTGATGCTTTGGCCAAACAAAGTGGCGAGGTTGCCTTTGAGTTCCAGCGTTTCGACTGGGGTGGTGATTACTACCGCAAGCATGGCTTGATGATGCCTGATGATGGCGTAGAACAACTTAAACCCTTCGACGCCATTTTGTTTGGCTCGGCAGGCGACCCCGATATCCCGGATCACATCACACTGTGGGGCTTGCGCCTGAAGATTTGTCAGGGGTTGGACCAGTACGCTAATGTGCGGCCTACCCGCATCCTGCCTGGCATTGATGCGCCTTTGAAACGTTGCGAGCCCGGCGAGCTGGACTGGGTCATCGTGCGTGAGAACACCGAAGGTGAATATGCGGGTGTCGGTGGCAGGGTGCACCAGGGCCACCCGATTGAAGTGGCCACGGACGTCAGCATGATGACGCGCGCCGGTGTGACCCGGATTCTGCGGTTTGCCTTCGAGCTGGCACGCTCGCGCCCCCGCAAGCACTTGACCGTGGTCACCAAATCCAACGCACAGCGACACGCCATGGTGATGTGGGACGAGATTGCCGGGCAAGTGGCACAAGAATTCAGCGACGTGACGTGGGACAAGGAGCTTGTGGATGCGGCCACAGCCCGCATGGTCACCCACCCCAAATCCATCGACACGATGGTGGCGTCAAACTTGCATGCCGATATTCTGAGTGATTTGGCGGCCGCACTAGCGGGCAGTCTGGGCATTGCGCCCACAGGCAACATTGACCCCGAGCGTCGTTATCCCTCAATGTTTGAGCCCATTCATGGCTCTGCCTTTGACATCATGGGCAAAGGGCTGGCCAATCCGATTGGCACCTTCTGGTCGGTGGTGATGATGCTCGAGCATCTGGGCCAGATGCAAATGGCCCAGCGTTTGATGGCAGCCATTGAAGTGGTTGCGGCAGACCCAGCAAACCACACCGGGGATCTGGGCGGTGCGGCCACCACCGAGCAGGTGACGGCCGCATTGTTGGCTTGCCTGGCAGAGAGTCGCTAGACCAGCTCGAGCGCCTGTTCAAGGTCAGCCTTAAGGTCGTCGATGTGTTCAATGCCCAGCGACAGACGCACCATGCCTTCAGACACACCGGC
The DNA here is from genome assembly GCA_965659885.1 of Burkholderiaceae bacterium. GTDB lineage: Bacteria > Pseudomonadota > Gammaproteobacteria > Burkholderiales > Burkholderiaceae_B > Algicoccus. The sequence goes on from CBFHXV010000010.1 coordinate 53,900, forward strand.
TTTGGCCAGCTCTTCGGGGTTGAGCTGACGGTGTGTGGTGGAGGCAGGGTGAGTGGCAAGCGACTTGGCATCACCGATATTGACTAGGCGGGTAAACAATTTCAAGCCATCAAGAAACCGAGCGCCGGCTTCTCTGCCTTGGCCGTCAGCGCCCTTGAGCTCGAACGACAAAATCCCGGACGCCATGCCATTCATCTGGCGCTTGACGATCTCGTGGTCAGGGTGGTCTGGTAAGCCGGCGTATTGAACCGAAGCCACCTTGGGATGTGACTTCAAATACTGGGCAATCGCCATGGCGTTTTCGCAGGTGCGATCCATGCGCAACGCCAGTGTCTCGATGCCTTGCATGATGAGAAAAGCGTTAAAGGGTGACAGTGCCGCACCGGTGTTTCGCAGCGGCACCACGCGCGCGCGACCGATAAAGGCTGCCGGGCCCAGTGCCTCGGTGTACACAACGCCGTGATAGCTGACATCGGGCTCGTTTAATCGCTTAAAGCGCTCCTTGTGTTCAGCCCAGGGGAATTTACCGCTGTCGACAATGACCCCAGCCACCGTGGTGCCATGCCCGCCCATGTACTTGGTTAGCGAATGCACCACAATATCAGCGCCATGCTCGATGGGGCGCAGCAGGTAGGGGCTTGGCACGGTGTTGTCCACGATCAGTGGCACGCCATGGTCATGGGCGACTTTCGCTAGCGCGGCAATGTCAGTGACGTTGCCTAGCGGGTTGCCGATGGATTCACAGTAAACCGCCTTGGTTTTATCATCGATCAGTTTGGCAAAGCTCGCGGGGTCACGCGGGTCGGCAAACCGCACCTCGATACCCTGTTGTGGCATGGTGTGGGCAAACAGGTTGTAGGTGCCGCCGTACAGCGTGCTCGCTGACACGATGTTGTCACCGGCTTCAGCAATGGTCTGAATCGCGTAGGCGATGGCCGACATCCCTGAAGCCACGGCTAGCGCGGCAATGCCGCCTTCTAAGGCCGCCACGCGCTGCTCTAGCGCATCGTTGGTGGGGTTCATGATGCGGGTGTAAATGTTGCCTTGCACTTTCAGGTCAAACAGGTCCGCGCCATGTTGCGCGCTGTCAAAGGCATACGCCACGGTTTGATAGATAGGGGGCGTGACGGCCTTGGTCGTGGGGTCTGGCGAATAGCCGCCGTGCACGGCGATCGTTTCAAGCTTCATGTGTCACCTCGTTGTTATGAATTGCGCTACTGTAACTAAATAACTGTAGTTTATGAAATAGCGAGTCGTCATAAATTAATGCCTGCTCGACTGTCAAAGGCATATGCCCCTGATTTTTTAAATTGCTCTCTCATATCCACAGGCGCAAAAACAAACCCACAAAAAACAGATGCGGCCAGCTTGGCTGGCCGCATCTATTTAAGAGGCTGCGTCTAGTTTAGCGATTGGCGATGTACATCGTGATCTCAAAACCGAAACGCAAGTCAACATAAGCGGGTGTGGTCCAGGTCATAACTGTGGCTCCTTAGAAGTGGTAGGTGGGTGACAACGTACGGATCAATCCGGCAAGGCAAACGCCACGATGGCATCACCAAGCCGAGGGCGCAGTAGGGCGCTGCCACCGGCGGCAATCACCACATACTGTTTACCATTTTTTTCCGAGACAAAGGTCATGGGCGTGGCTGCGCCATCAAACGGAATCTCATGTGACCAAACCTCTTGGCCAGTCCAGGCGTCAAATGCCCGGAGCTTGGCATCCATGGTCGCGGCAATGAAGACAAGCCCTGTGGATGTGGCAATCGGGCCACCAATGTTGGGGCTGCCCCAGGCCGCGGGTGCTTTCATCCCCAGTGGCAGCGGCACCTGGCCAAGTGGCACGCGCCACACCAGTTCACCGGTGTCGATATTGACAGCCGAGATCTCACCCCAGGGTGGTGCATTGCAGGGGATGCCCAGGGGTGAAAATAAAATGCCACGTCGCATCATGTAGGGCGCGCCTTTTTGCCGGCCCAACTCGCCTTCTTTGATCTTGTCGGGCCCATCAGCGGGCACCAAACGGACCCACTGCGCCAGATTCATGACATTGGTGATGACCAGGCGTCGGTCGGGGTCAAATGCCATGCCACCCCAGTTACTGCCGCCACCAAAGAACGGCATTTGCACAGAGCCCTGTACGCTAGGTGGGGTGTAAATGCCATCAGCACGCATGCCTTTAATGGTGTCTTTGCACATGGCCTGATCGATTGGCGTGATGCCCCACACATCTTTATCGGTGAAGCCTTGCTTGGCCACGGGCTTGGGTAACACGGGCATAGGCTGTGTGGGCGAGGTGTACTCACCAGGCACATCGGTTTGTGGCACGGGCACATCCCGGGTTTCGAACATGAACTCGCCCGTTTCACGATCGAGCACAAAGATCCATCCCATCTTGGTGACTTGCACCACTGCAGGCCGCTTCTGGCCATCAACCATCTTGTTGGCCAGCGCTGGTTGTGCGGGTAAATCATTGTCAAACAGGTCGTGGCGCACCAATTGCTGCGACCAACGCAGCTCGCCCGTGCGGGCATCTAGTGCTACAACGGCATTGGCCTTGTCCAGGTTGGGTGCACGAAACCCGCCCCAATAGTCCGGGCTAGGGCTGGTGGTAGGCACAAACAGCGTTGCTGTTTCTGGATCCAGTGACAGGGGAGCCCAGGCATTGGCTGCCCCGGACTGGGCACGAAACTGAGCAGGTATGGGGTCCCAGGACCAACGTTGTTGCCCGGTGCGAACATCAAATGCACGCACCGTGCCATCGGCCATGTCAATGGATTGATTGTCACCGATGGCCATGCCCACAATCGCCAGGTCTTCAAATACCATGGCCGGTGATGTCACATTGACTGCGCCGTTTTGTGCTTTGGCCACGCCCTGATTCAGGTTGATGGTGCCTTTGTCCCCGAAGTCCGTGCAAAGTGTGCCGTCTGTGGCGTCCAGAGCGAACAGACGACCGTCAAGCACGGGGGCGATGATACGTTTCTCACAACGCCCCTCACGCCCGCTTTCCCAGTAACTAACGCCGCGGCAAATCAGGGAGTGTTGCTGGTTATAGTTGCGGTCGAGTTTTGGGGTGGGTTCATAGTTCCAGAGCTCCTTGCCCGTTTCAGGTTCCAGCGCGACAACACGGTTGTACGGCGTACAAAAGAAAAGCTTGCCATCACGATAGATGGGGTTTGCTTCAAATGTTGTCTTGCGCGTATCATTCTCGCCGTTTGAGAAATCACCGGTGTGGTAGACCCAGGCTTGCTCGAGGTCGTTGACGTTGTCTGGTGTGATTTGGTCGGCAGCAGAATATTGTCCGCCACCGGGGGCACCGCCGTAAGCGGGCCATTGCTGGGCGTGGGCACTGCCGACGGCAAATGTTGATACGGCTAGCGTCGTGGCTGCCACGCCCCGTGAGATCATCAATGAACGCTTGCTCATGCTTTTGCCTCCCCTGACAAGGCGTGGTTGATTCGCTTGATCACACCAAGCACGGCTAAACCGACCAGTGTCGTGAATATGCCAACGCCGGTGGCTACCGCTGTGGCCATCACCGCCGGCGTCATGGCGACGTTGTCAAACACGCCGTACACAATTAGGGTGGCCACCGCTGCGCCGAATATCGACCAGAGCGCCAGAACAAAAACCAGAAATCGCAGCCAACCTGCGCCAATATGTGTCATGGAGATTTATTCCTTAGGGTTGTCTCAAAACGCCGATCAGTTCAGCGTCTATTGCTTGTGTTGCACGGGTGTGGTTAAAAAGTAACAAGCAAGCGCAAGTACACACAAGCACAATTTTGGTCTTTCACAACACTAGTAACTGATAGTCACTTTAACAAAAAAGACGAACGTTGCTCAACTGATTTGTGTGCGCAGGGGTGTCCAGGCACTGTTCTAATGCCCTGTGGGGTTTGTTTGTCTGGCGCCTAGCGCATGTCAA
>CBFHXV010000011.1:0-55061 GCA_965659885.1 Burkholderiaceae bacterium
TAAGTAGTCATCAACGACTCGCTGCACGTCAGCTAGCGTGACTTCCTTAATGCGGTCACGATTTTTAAACATCAGTCGCCAGTCGCCTTGGGCAATGGGCTCAGAGATCGCCACACCGACACGTTGCACGTTGCTGTAGAGCTCGTCCCAGCCGTTCATCCATTGGCTGCGGGCACGATTGAGCTCTTCTTCGGTAAAGGGATTGTCTTGCAGGTTTTCTAGTGTGGCTGTCATGGCCTCGAGCGCGGCTTCAGGGTCCATGCCAGGCTTGAGCTGCGCGCCAAACATGACCGTGCCCGGTCCGTACATGTCGCGGGCAAATCCGAATACATCGCTAGCCAGGTCGGCTTGCACCAGCGCTTTGTACAGGCGGCCCGATGGCACGTCGCTAAGCATCATGGTGGCCAATTCCAGAGCGGGGTAGTCAGGGTCACCGCCAGAGGTGATGCGATAGACGGCCGCGGCCAGTGGCGTGCCACCGGTGCGACGCAAGGTCACCCGGCGCTCGCCGTCTTGCACCGGTTCAATGGTGTACTCACGTGGCAGCGCCCGCTCGGGCGCAGCAATGGGTTCGAAGGCATCGGCAATGGTGTTGATGACCTGTTGCTCGTCAAACTTGCCTGCCACCGTTAAAACCGCGTTGTCTGGCTGGTAATACATGCGATAAAAGTCGCGCAATTGTTCGATGTCGACTTCCTCAACGTCAGAGCGCGCGCCAATGACGCTCTTGCCGTAGTTGTGCCAGTCAAATGCGGCGGCATGGGTTTTTTGATAGAGCACGCGAAACGGGCTGTTCTCGCCACGCTCCATTTCGTTGCGCACCACGGTCATCTCTGAATCGAGGTCTTCGCGGGCGATGATGGAGTTCACCATGGCATCGGCTTGCCAGCGGATATACCAGTCAAGTGTTTCGGGGTTGGCCGCAAACGTGGCGAAATAGTTGGTACGGTCCTCGGAAGTCGTGCCATTGGCACGCAGGCCGCGCTTGGAAAACTCAGCCAAGGCGTTGCGCGTGGTGGGCGTGCCCTTAAAAATCATGTGTTCCAGCAGGTGGGCCATGCCGGTTTGGCCGTAGTTCTCATGGCGTGAGCCCACCAGATAGGTCATGTTCACCGTCACAGAAGGCTTGGCATTGTCCGGTGCCAACAAAAACCGAAAGCCGTTATCTTCTAGCCGGTATTCGGTGATGCCTTCGACTTCGGTGACTTTCTCAACACCGGGTGGCAGTGTCAGGTTTGGTGCTTGGTTCTGAGCCTGTGCTGGCAGAAACAAGACTGTGAAGCTAATGGCGACAATCCAGTGAGACATTGATTTCAATCGATTCATGATCTATCCAGTTAGAGGGTCATTAGCAAAAGATGGTGAACGATGATTACACAAAGCGATATTTTGGCAATCAGAGCTGCGTTGCATGGGCACACGTCACGTTCGTCTTCCCATGTTACACGCCGCCGCGCAATCTTTATTTGCTTGGATGAGCATACATCCAGAAGGTTCCACCTTCTGAAGTCTGCCGTAAATGCGCCACAAGACCTATGATGTGTCTCAATCCGGTGCTGGTGCAGGGGTTATTTGGAGAGCAGGCGCATGGCTTGCTCTAAGCCGGCAACCGTGACGGGGTACATGCGATCTTGCATGATGTTGCGAATCAAGGCAATCGATTGCCGATAGGTCCACGATGCCTGTGGTTCGGGGTTTAGCCACACGGCCTTGGGCCAGGTGGTGACCATGCGTTGCAGCCACTGCGCGCCGGGTTCTTTGTTGTAGTGCTCAACCGAGCCGCCGGGTTGCAGCACTTCGTAGGGGCTCATGGAGGCGTCACCTACAAATATCAAGCGCCAGTCGGCGTTAAATTTACGCAGAATGTCCCAAGTGTCAAAGCGTTCCATTTGCCGGCGGCGATTCGATTTCCATAGGTGTTCGTAGGGGCAGTTGTGAAAGTAGTACACCTCAAGGTTGCGAAACTCGCTGCTAGCGGCCGAGAACAGTTCTTCAACGCGCGCAATGTGATCGTCCATGCTGCCACCAACATCAAGCAGCATCAGCACTTTGACGCTGTTGTGCCGCTCGGGGATCATTTTGACGTCGAGATAGCCGGCGTTTCGGGCGGTGCTGCGAATCGTGTCGTCTAGGTCAAGCTCAAGATCAGCGCCTTCTCGCGCGAACCTGCGCAGGCGACGCAGCGCGACTTTGAAGTTGCGAATGCCCAGTTCAATCTGGTCGTCGTAGTCACGGAACTGGCGTTCGTCCCAGACCTTGACTGCGGTGCGGTTGCCAGCGGATTTGCCGCCCACGCGTATGCCCTCAGGGTGGTAGCCGCTATTGCCAAAGGGCGAGGTGCCGCCCGTGCCAATCCAGCGATTGCCCCCAGCGTGGCGTTCGGTTTGCTCGTTTAACCGCTCATTGAACATCTCCATGAGCTTGTCCCAACCGTGTTTTTCCAGTTCAGCTTTCTGTTCGGGGGTCAGTCGCCTTTCAAATTCTTTGACCAGCCAGTCCAGTGGAATTTCCTTACCGGCAAGTTTGGTCTGCAGGCCACGGTAGTAGCTGCCAAAGGCCCGATCAAAGCGGTCGTACTGGGCCTCGTCCTTAACCAAGGTGGTTCGGGCCAGATAATAGAAGTCCTCAAGGCTTGGGCGCATTAAGGGCGCGCGCAGTGCATCAAGCAGCGTGAGGTATTCCTTGACGCTAACGGGTAGTTGGTTGGATCGCAGGTGATAAAAAAAGTCGATGAGCATGGCGGTGGCTATGTCCAAACGTTAGCGATCTAGCATGTGCTGCAAATGAGCTTTGATTTCGGGCCATTCGCCGCTAGTGACGCTATACATCACGGTGTCGCGCAACGTGCCATCACGGCGCAGCGCATGGCCGCGCAGCACGCCATCGCGCTTGGCACCGAGCCGTTCAATGGCGCGCTGCGAGGCGAAGTTGAAGTTGTCTGTGCGCCAGCCCACAGTTCTGGCGTTCAGTGACTCAAAGGCGTGCGTCATCAGCATCAGCTTGCAGGTGGTGTTCACATTCGTGCGCTGATAACGCTTGGCATACCATGTGTAACCGATTTCAAGGCGGCCAACCTCGGCAATGACATCATGGTATCGAGTGCTGCCAATGACTTCATTGGTCTGCAAATCACGAACGGCAAAGGGCAGCATGTGCCCGGCGGCCTGCCCAGCAAGCGCGGCCTCGATGTAAGCGGCGGCCGCGCCAGGTTCGGGCACGGAGGTCACCCGCAGGCGCCACAATTGGCCGTCAGCGGCCGCGGCCTCAAGCGCTTGCGCGTGTGCCGGGGTCAACGGCTCAAGGCGCACGCCGCCAAGTTCGAGCGTGCAGGCACTTAACTGAGCCAGAGCGGGGCCTGTCTGAGTCATGGTTGGCGCCGGGTAGTGTTGCGTGTCACGGCGGCTAAGCGTTCAAGCAACTGCACGTCCTGCTCGTTTTTAAGCAGCGCACCGGCCAGGATTGGCACCGAGGTGGCGTTGTGGGCATCGATTTCCTCGGCGCAGATGTCCTCGGCAATCAGCAGCCTGAGCCAGTCCAGGAATTCGGAAGTCGAGGGCTTTTTCTTCAAGCCAGGCGCTTCGCGCAACGCAAAAAAAGCATCAAGCGCGGCCCTGAGCACATCGGCGTGTAGGTTGGGGTAGTGCACCGCCACGATGGATTTCAGGGTGTCGCGGTCAGGAAAGCGGATGTAATGGAAAAAGCACCGGCGCAAGAACGCATCGGGCAGGTCTTTTTCGTTGTTCGAGGTGATAATGACCAGCGGCCGGTGTTTGGCTTGGATGGTTTCATGCGTCTCGTAGACGTGAAACGCCATTTGATCGATTTCACGCAACAAATCGTTGGGGAATTCGATGTCAGCCTTGTCAATCTCGTCAATGAGCAGCACCGTGGGCGTGTCGGAAACAAACGCCTGCCACAACACGCCTTTGACGATGTAATTGGTGATGTCTTTGACCCGCTCGTCGCCGAGTTGCGAGTCGCGCAGGCGCGACACCGCGTCATATTCGTAGAGGCCTTGGTGTGCCTTGGTGGTTGATTTGATGTGCCACTGCAGCAACGGTCGGCCAAGTGCGGCGGCCACTTCCTCAGCGAGCATGGTTTTACCGGTGCCCGGCTCGCCCTTGATGAGCAGGGGGCGCTGCAGCGTCAGCGCTGCGTTGACCGCAAGTTTCAGGTCGTCGGTGGCCACGTAGCGATCAGTGCCGTCAAAGCGATGATTTTGCCCGGGGCTGTCATTCAATTGGGTCATGTTGGCGGGTTCCTACAATAGAAGTCATCAGTTTGCCTATATCTAGATCAACAATTATCGTACAATCCGTAAAATTTTCTCGGGTGTTGCTTTGTTAGTTACCGTCATGCACTTGTCATGGCTGGTGAACAAACATCATCCGAAAAGCGCCGATTCGTCTTACAAACCATGAGTGAACACATGAAACTGTCACTTCCAGCTGCACCACGTTTTCTCGTCCCTGCCCATGTTGGCCGTGCCGTACGTCGATCCATTGTCGGGCTTTCCTGTGCATTGGCCATTGGCGCAAGCGGTGTTGCAACCGCTAACGAGCCTGTTAAAGGAGATATCGAGGCGGGTCGCCAGAAAATATCCATGTGCATTGGCTGTCACGGTATCCCGGGCTACAAAGCCAGCTTTCCCGAGGTTTACGCCGTGCCGATGATTGCCGGTCAAAATGAACAGTACATCATTGTCGCGCTTCGTGCCTATGCCAGCGGCGAACGTACGCACCCGACGATGGACGCCATCTCCTCGAGCCTGTCTGAGCAAGACATGGCCGACTTGGCAGCTTATTACGCGAACTTGAAGTAAGGCGGATCACCACATGAAAACTCTTGCCACTAGCGTTTTTGTTTTAGCCACCGGCGTGTTTGCCGCTGGTGCTCAGGCTGCCAACCTGCAGGAAGGCCAAGCCGTGTGGGAGCGCTTGAATTGCGCATCCTGTCACGGTGCTGAGGCCGTCAAAGGGGTTGACCCCTCATACCCTGTGCTCGCTGGCCAGCATGCTGACTATCTGGAGCATGCATTGATTTCATACCAGCGTGGCGCGCGTGGTTTGCCACCGTCAGCCAATGTGCGCAACAACGCCATCATGGGTGCGTTTGCTACGCAGCTCTCCCGTGAGGACATCGATAACGTCTCGGCCTGGCTGGCCTCGCTGCCGTCACCTTTGGCCGTACGCAAGTAATTGGCCTGAAATACCGGTATTGTCTTGAAGCAATTAGTTTGAAGGGGTCTGCTTGAAGCAGTCGCTCAGACTCAATGACCGGTTTTGGTGGCCCGCCGCTCGATGAGCTCAAGATACGCATCGTTGTCTAACGCGGTGCCCAGTCTCTGAGACTCCCACACCACCTGTCCCAGGCACTCCATGATTTCGTGAATGGCGTCGTGCTCGCCGTGGCGTGCGGCCAACTTGTTAAACGCTGATCGAATCCCGGGCGGATGGTCAATCGAGATCTGCTCGGCAATCGCCAGGTGCATGGATAGGTGCAAGAACGGATTGGTGCGTCCCTGCTCAACACGATAGTCTTCGGTCAGCGCTTGAGGGTTTTGCAGGTCATCGACGTACTCGGGGTGCATGGCCACCAAGTCGGCGGCCATCGTCTCAAGTGGGGTTAAAACCGCTTGATTTTGCCGTTTCTGCCAGGCGTCAATAAAAAAGCTTCGAACCTGATCTCGACTCGGATTGAACATTGTCTGTCCTAAGTTGTGTTGCGCGTTAAAATAACCAAATCACTAACCCCGATCACGCGGAGCGATCCATCTATGACATACCAGCATATCAAAGTGCCCAGCGCCGGCCAAAAGATCACCGTCAACGCGGACTTCTCCCTGAATGTCCCCGACGAGCCCATTATTCCCTACATCGAGGGCGATGGCACGGGCATGGATATTACCCCCGTGATGCTCAAGGTGGTTGATGCCGCTGTGGCCAAGGCTTACGGTGGCAAGCGCCAAATCCACTGGATGGAAGTTTACGCCGGCGAAAAGTCAACACAGGTCTATGGCCCTGATGTCTGGCTGCCTGAAGAGACCATGGATGCGGTCAAAGAGTACGTCGTGTCGATCAAAGGCCCGTTGACCACACCCGTCGGTGGCGGTATTCGTTCGCTGAACGTGGCGTTGCGCCAGCAGCTTGATCTGTATGTGTGCTTGCGCCCAGTGCGTTACTTCAAGGGCGTGCCCTCACCGCTGCGCGAGCCGGAAAAGACCGACATGGTTATCTTCCGTGAGAATTCCGAAGACATCTACGCCGGCATTGAGTTTGCTGCCGAGTCAGAGCAGGCCAAGGCCCTGATCGACTTCCTGCAAAACAAATTGGGCGTTAATAAAATCCGTTTCCCCAACACCTCGGGTATCGGTGTCAAGCCCGTGTCGCGTGAGGGCACTGAGCGTCTGGTGCGCAAGGCGATCAACTACGCCATTGACAACGATCGCGGCTCAGTGACGCTGGTGCACAAAGGCAACATCATGAAGTACACCGAGGGTGGCTTCCGTGACTGGGGCTATGAGTTGGCCCAAAAAGAGTTCGGTGCCGAGATGATTGATGGCGGCCCATGGTGCAAATTCAAAAACCCCAAGACGGGCCGCGACATCGTGGTTAAGGACAGCATCGCCGATGCGTTCTTGCAGCAAATTTTGCTGCGCCCGGCCGAATATGATGTGATTGCCACGCTGAACCTGAATGGTGACTATGTGTCTGACGCCCTGGCTGCGCAAGTCGGTGGTATCGGTATCGCGCCGGGTGCGAACCTGTCGGATTCCGTGGCGATGTTTGAAGCCACGCACGGCACGGCGCCGAAGTACGCTGGCAAGGACTACGTCAACCCGGGCTCAGAGATTTTGTCGGCTGAGATGATGCTGCGTCACATGGGCTGGACCGAAGCGGCTGACCTCATCATCAGCAGCATGGAAAAATCCATTCTGTCCAAGAAAGTCACCTATGACTTTGCACGTTTGCTTGAGGGTGCTACTCAGGTGTCGTGCTCGGGCTTTGGCGAGGTCATGATCGAGAACATGTAACCGTAGCGGTGCATGGGCGCATCATTGGTGCATTCCCTAGTTTAGGGCATTCCCTGATGCGCTTCGGTCAGTGTTGGTGCAGAATTGTAACTATGCAGGTGGGGAGACAATTCCTGCACGGTATAGCCAGAAGTTTAGGCTTGTGAATCCGATATAGCACTGACCATAAAATCAAGAAACGCGAGGCGGCCGGCACTATGTGCTGGCCGTTTTGTTATGAAACTCAGGAATCGGCATGTCCAAGACGGTGCAAACCACCCCTGGCAAACGCTACTGGCAACGTAGTCTGCAGCTCGTAGGTGCCTGCCTGCTGGTGTGGCTGCTCGTGACGCTATTGCCGATTGTGTTGGCTCAGTTTCGGGCTTCGGGCACCATCATGGGCTGGCCGTGGGTGTTTGCGCTAGCGGCCTTCGCTGTTCCTTTGGCGTACCTTTCGATTATCGGTGTGTACTGTCTGGTGATGGATCGGCTCGAGCGCCGTCAAGTGTCTGTGCACTCAGGCGAGGAGTCGCCGTGAGCGCGCCTGACCAAGGGCTGCGCGCCTGGCAAATGACGCTGGGCAAGCGCTACGCCTTTTATGCGCTCGGTTTCGCGCTACTGATTGGCACCCTGTCCACGCTTGAAGTGTTCGGTGTGGCGCGCGAGTGGGTGGGATACATCTTTTTGTTTGCCACCGTGGTCATGTATGCGGCCATCGGGATTTTTTGTCGTACTTCTGACCCGCTGGAATACTACGTTGCCGGCCGGCGCGTGCCTGCGGTGTTTAACGGCATGGCCACCGCGGCTGACTGGATGTCGGTGGCATCGTTTCTCGGGGTGGCGGGCACGCTTTATCTGAGTGGCTTTGACGGGCTGGCCTTTATCCTGGGGTGGACCGGTGGCTATGTATTGCTGGCGCTGTTTATTGCGCCGTACCTGCGACGCACGGGAGCGCTGACCATACCGGACTTTCTGGGCACCCGGTTTGGCGGACACATGCCTCGCCTAGTGGCGGTGGTTTGCACGCTGATTTGCTCGTTTAGTTATCTGGTGGCACAGATCTATGGGGTTGGCCTCATTACCACCCGGCTCACGGGTCTGTCTTTCGAGCTCGGTGTGTTTATTGCCTTGGGCAGCATGCTGGTTTGTTCGTTTCTTGGTGGCATGCGCGCGGTGACGTGGACGCAAGTCGGGCAATACATTATTTTGGTGATTGCTTATCTGTTGCCCGTGATCTGGCTGTCGGTCAATCAGGTCGACGAGGTCATTCCCCAAGTCGGTGCTGGCAAGGTGCTGGAGCAAGTGGCCGAGCGAGAAGCCGAGATTGCGGCTGATCCGGTTGAGGCTGAATTACGCCGCTACTGGCGATCCCAAGCCGATCTCAAGCAAATCCACATCGATGCGTTGCCTTTGTCTTGGCAAACCGAGAAGGAGGCCTTGCGCAACCAGCTCTTGCGTGCTCGTGAAGCCGAAGCCTCGATGCTCACAGTGCGTCAGCTTGAGCGTGAACTTGCCAGTTATCCTGCCACCGAGCAAGCCGCGCGCGAACACTGGGCAACAGAACGTGACGAATACCTGAAACGGGCGCAGCCGCCGACGCCTTTTTTACAGCCGCGCGCCTCTGAAACCGATCAGCAGTGGGGCGATCTACAAAACAACTTCCTGGCCTTGCTGGTCTGTCTGATGCTTGGCACAGCGGGCTTGCCCCACATATTGATGCGCTCGTTGACCACCCCCTCGGTCAGCTCGGCACGATGGTCGGTGTTCTGGGCGCTGTTTTTTATTTTGGCGCTCTATCTGATGGCGCCAGCCTTGGCCGTTTTGGTTAAAAACGAAATCTACCAGCAAGTGGTGGGGCTGTCGTTTGCTGATTTGCCTGAATGGGTCAGTGTCTGGTCAGCGCTCGACCGCTCGCTCGTGGACCTCAGAGACATCAATGGTGATGGGATTGTGCAGTTAGCCGAGCTGCACATGGCCTCGGATATGGTGGTGCTGGCCGGCCCCGAGATTGGCGGTCTGCCGTACGTCATGTCAGGACTGATCGCCGCAGGCGCCATGGCTGCGGCCTTGTCAACAGCCGATGGCTTGCTCTTGACCCTATCAAACGCCTTGTCGCATGACATGAGCTTTAAAGTCGTGTCACCGGACATGAAGACGCACCGTCGTGTCATTGTCTCTAAGGTCTTTTTGCTGTTCGTGGCGTTTGCCGCGGCCTGGGTGGCCACGCGCACGCCAGCGGACATTATTTTTATGGTCACCGCGGCGTTTTCATTTGCTGCGGCTTCGTTTTTCCCGGCCTTGGTGCTTGGCATCTTCTGGGGGCGGGCAAATCGGTGGGGCGTCTCCATGGGCATGATCTGCGGGCTGGTGGTAACCGCCTATTACATGTCCTGGACCCAACCCTGGCTGCGTGAGGTGGTGTTTGCCGTCTCGCGTGCTGAGCCCATCACGTTGTGGTTTGGCATACAGCCCAGCGCCGCTGGCATTTTTGGGGCGCCGGTGGCGTTGCTGGTCATGGTGCTGGTTTCGCTTGTGACCCCCAAGCCAGATGCATCAACGCAAGCGGTCGTGGCTGGTTTGAGACGTGCGTAGCAGCACGAGCACGGCACCTTTGCCGCCATCGCCCATGGGTGGAGTCACAAAGGCCAGCACGCCGGGCAACTGTTGCAGCCAGTGGCGCGCGAGATAGCGCAGCACGGAAGTGCCATCGCGTGACCCATAGCCTTGGCCATGCACGATTCTGACCCGAGTGATGCCGCGCGCGGCAGCCGCAGACACAAAATGTTGTATGGCCACACGCGCCTGGTCTCTGGTGAGCCCATGCAGATCCAGCGTTTCGTGAATGCTCGCGGCGTGGCGCTTGAGTTGTCGCAGGGCCTGGTTTGAAATGCCTGAGGCGCGATAGGACTCGGGTGGTTCTTCAAATGAAAGCGCGGCACCATCAGACAAAGCCGCCTGAGGGGTTGAACCCTCAGTGGCATTGGCGCGTCGTCGAGCGGTGTGCTCAGGTAATTTGCCTTGCCCGTTCGGGCGCGCAGGTTCGTGGGTCACGCGGGCGTGACCTTTGATGGGGATGACTTGACGGTAGGCTTGCGCCAAGAGCTCGGCGTCTGTCTCGGACAGAGCGCCGATAGGCGCTTTAGGCCGACTCATTCTCGAGCCAGCGCTGCGCATCAAGCGCGGCCATGCAGCCGGTACCAGCGCTGGTGATGGCTTGGCGATAGACGTGGTCTTGCACGTCACCGGCGGCAAACACGCCAGGCACCGAGGTCATGGTGGCCAGGCCCTTGAGTCCGCTGCGCGTGACGATGTAGCCGTTTTCCATGTCGACTTGCCCTTGAAAAATCCCCGTGTTGGGGCTGTGGCCAATGGCGATGAACACGCCCGTGACCGCGAGCTCTAGTGGCTCTTGACCATCGGTGCTGCGCAGGCGTACGCCAGTCACACCGCTGTCGTCGCCAAGCACTTCATCAAGTTCACGGTGCAGGGCTAGCTTGACGTTGCCGTTTTGTGCTTTGTCCATGAGCTTGTCGATCATGATGGGTTCGGCACGGAATTTGTCACGGCGGTGCACCACAGTGACCGTTTTACAAATGTTCGACAGATACAGGGCCTCTTCAACCGCGGTGTTGCCTCCGCCAACCACGACCACGTCTTGGTCGCGGTAGAAGAAACCATCGCATGTGGCACAACCTGACACCCCCCGGCCCATGAACGCTTCTTCTGAGGGTAGGCCGAGGTATTTGGCCGAAGCGCCTGTGGCGATGATGAGTGAGTCACACGTATAGGTCTTGTCGCCATCACCAAACAACGTGAACGGACGCTTGGACAGATCAACTTTCTCGATCTGATCAAAAATCAGCTCGGTCTCGAACCGCTCAGCATGTTCCTGGAAGCGTTGCATGAGGTCAGGGCCTTGCACGCCCTGCGCGTCTGCAGGCCAGTTATCGACTTCGGTGGTGGTCATGAGCTGGCCGCCTTGTGCCAGGCCGGTGACCAGTACGGGGTTCAGGTTGGCGCGCGCGGCGTAAACGGCAGCCGTGTAGCCGGCCGGGCCGGAACCGAGGATAAGAACGTGGGCGTGTTTGGTTTCAGACATGGTGTAAAGCTCGCAACGTTAGGTAAGGTAAGTTTTAGGTAGAGAGGGTCAAAGTCTTATGGATAAAAATCAGTCGTTCTTGTCTGGCTGGCCACGGCCTTGAAGTGACGGTGCCATGATCTGCTGTGGCTTTAATAGAACTGGCTTAAACAGCGTTACCCGCATTGTAAAGACAGATTGCTGTCTTGAAATAATGGAGCCGGGCGGCTGGACGGGCGTAAGCGAACGACGGATGCTGCTTGTGATTTGTTGCCTGCATTTAATTAAGATAATTATATATTAATAAATTTCTAAGTATTGTTCAATCTATAATCGAGTCATGTCTAAATCCACCGCTGCAACGCGCCCGGCACGAACGGCCCGTGGCTCACGTAATGTGCGCAACGGGCCGTCGCCATTGCAGGTGCGCTTTCTGTCGTTTTTACGCGAGGCGCGCTGGGTGCTGTTTGCCTTGCTCGCTGCTTGGCTGGCACTGGTGTTGGCGACCTGGCATCAGGCCGACCCGGGGTGGTCGCACTCGGCCTCGCAGGCGGTTTTAGCGAATGGCGGCGGGGTGCTGGGTGCCTACACTGCCGATATTCTTTACTACTTGTTCGGGTTTTCTGCTTGGTGGTTGGTGGTGTTGCTGCTGCATCGGGTGTATGCCGGCTACCGGCGTCTGGTGCAACACTTGCGTGATCAACGCGACGAAGATCTCGAGCGCGTGAAGTGGGAGCAGGGGCTGGGGTTTGCGTGTTTGCTGGCAGGCTCTGTGGGCTTGGAGTCGCTCAGGCTGGGCTCGTGGGGCGGGATGCTGCCAAGCCATACCGATGTCATCAGTGGCGCCGGTGGTGTCATCGGCTACGCCTGGTCGTCATTGCTGAACACGCTGGTGGGTTTTACGGGCAGCACACTCATATTGATTGGCCTGTTGGTGGCAGGCTTGGGCCTGTTTTTTGGGTTTTCCTGGTTGGCCGTCTGTGAACGGGTGGGAACTTGGCTAGAGTCGGGTGTGTTGACGCTCTACCGTGCCTATCAGGCCCGGGTGGATCGGCGTGCCGGCGAGGCGGCCTCGGCCGAGCGTCACGAGCATGTGGACAAACGTCATGATCAGATTACCCATGAGCAGCCTGTGCGCATTGAGCCGGCGGTCTCGACCGTGGTCAAGTCTGAACGGGTACAGAAAGAAAGACAGCAATCCTTGTTTATCGAACCGACGGCTGGTGGCCTGCCAGAAATTGGCTTGCTTGATGCCCCGCCTGAAATGGTTGAGACCGTCTCGCCAGAGACCATTGAGTTCACGTCTCGTTTGATTGAGAAAAAGCTCTCGGATTTTGGGGTGCAGGTTACCGTGGTTGCCGCGCAGGCCGGTCCCGTCATCACGCGCTACGAAATTGAGCCGGCCACCGGTGTCAAGGGCAGCCAGATCGTGAATCTGGCCAAAGACTTGGCACGCGCTTTGAGCCTGGTCAGTATCCGTGTGGTGGAGACCATTCCAGGCAAAAACCTGATGGGGCTGGAGTTGCCCAACCCCAAGCGACAGATGGTCAAGCTCTCTGAGATTCTCGGGTCGCAGACTTACCACGCCAGCCATTCATTGCTGACCATGGCCTTGGGCAAAGACATCGCGGGCAACGCCGTGGTGGCTGATCTGGCCAAAATGCCGCACCTGCTGGTGGCGGGCACCACCGGTTCGGGCAAGTCCGTGGGCATTAACGCCATGATTCTGTCGCTGCTTTACAAAGCCGATGCGTCAGACACGCGCCTGATCCTCATTGACCCCAAGATGCTGGAGATGAGTGTCTACGAAGGTATCCCGCATCTGTTGGCGCCTGTGGTCACCGACATGCGCCAAGCAGCCAATGCGCTTAACTGGTGTGTGGCGGAAATGGAAAAGCGCTACAAGCTCATGAGCAAGATGGGCGTGCGCAACCTAAGTGGCTTTAACACCAAAATCCGCGACGCCAAAAAGCGCGACGAGGTCATCCCCAACCCGTTTTCTCTAACACCGGATGCGCCTGAGCCTCTGACCGAGTTGCCCACGATTGTGGTGGTCATTGATGAGCTTGCTGACCTCATGATGGTGGTCGGCAAAAAAATTGAAGAGCTCATTGCGCGTCTGGCACAAAAGGCGCGTGCAGCTGGCATTCATTTGGTGTTGGCCACCCAGCGTCCAAGCGTTGACGTCATCACCGGGTTGATCAAGGCCAATATCCCGACTCGAATTGCATTTCAGGTGTCATCTAAGGTCGATTCACGCACGATTCTCGATCAAATGGGTGCAGAGACCTTGCTGGGCCAAGGCGACATGCTCTATATGCCACCAGGCACAGGGTTGCCCGTTCGTGTGCACGGCGCGTTTGTGTCTGACGATGAAGTGCACCGTGTGGTTGAGTCTCTCAAGGAGCAGGGCGAACCGAACTATGTTGAGGGACTGCTCGAAGGCGGGGTTGCTGGCGAGACTGGCGATGGGGTTGGCTCTGTTACAGGCTTTGCGGATGCCGAGTCTGATCCGTTATACGATCAGGCGGTCGCAGTGGTGCTCAAGCAAAAGCGAGCATCCATCTCTTTGGTGCAACGTCATCTGCGCATTGGTTACAACCGGGCGGCTCGCTTGCTTGAACAAATGGAACAGTCAGGCGTGGTCTCACCCATGCAATCGAACGGTAATCGAGAAATCCTGGCGCCAGCGGGTCCATCTGATGATGCATAGATATGATGCAAAGGTATTTACTACCTACATGGCATGGCCACACGCGTGACGGGCTGGGTAGTGCTGCCCGTTGGGTTGGACTGGGGATGGTGATGGGAGACGTGAAGAGACCCGTGATGAGAGCCGCGATCAGAGCGGCAATGAGAGCCGCAATGAGACCCACCATGCGTCTTTTGATGGCAGTGGCGACCGCACTGGCCCTGAACGGTGCGGCATCAGCGGCCACAGCCATTGAGCAATTTGAATCTTTTGTACAAAACGTGCCGGCCGCACGCGGTACCTTCAAACAGTTCACGGTCGGTGACCAGGGGCAGACTGGGCGGGCACAAAGTGGCACGTATGCCTTTGCCAGGCCCGGCAAATTCCGTTGGGACATCACCGAGCCCTATCCCCAGCAAGTCGCAAGCGACGGCCAAACGCTTTATCAATATGACCCGGACTTGCAGCAATTGACCGTCAGGGCGCTTGACCAATCCATCGGCAGTTCGCCTGCGGCGATTTTGTTTGGCCGTGGCCAGCTGCGCCAGGCCTTTGAGGTGTCAGCCTTGCCTGACGCCCAAGGCATGCGTTGGCTGCGTGCCGTGCCACGCCAGCCTGATGCGGGTCTGACGCAACTTGACATCGGGATGAGCCAGGGACGTCCGGCACGCCTGATTCTGGTCGATGGGTTTGGGCAAACCACACAAGTGGATTTGTTGAGCTTGCGTGCTCAATCTGAGTTTGGTGCCGATGAGTTCAAAATTGAACCCCCGGCTGGCACCGACGTCATTCGGCTGCAATAAACGCCATGGCTGATTTGTTTAGCCGCCAACCGAAAGCCCCCCTGGCCGAGCGCATGCGGCCCAAGCGCCCCGAAGATATCGTGGGGCAGGGGCATTTGTTGGGTGCTGGTAAACCCTTGCGTACGGCGTTCGAAGCCGGTGAGCCGCACTCCATGGTGCTGTGGGGGCCACCGGGTGTGGGTAAAACCACCTTGGCCCGGCTCATGGCTGATTTGTTTGACTGCGAATTTATTGCGATTTCTGCGGTGTTTGCCGGTGTCAAAGACATACGCCAAGCCATGGAGCAAGCCCAGCACACGCTTGATACGTCCGGGCGTCAAACCCTGTTGTTCGTTGACGAAATCCATCGCTTTAACAAGTCACAGCAAGATGCCTTGCTACCGTTTGTGGAATCAGGGCTGGTGGTGTTTGTGGGTGCCACGACAGAAAACCCAGGGTTCGAAGTCAATCGTGCTTTGCTCTCGCGCGCACAAGTGCATGTTCTGAAGGCCATTTCGGACGATGATTTGCGCCAGTTGCTGCAGCGTGCGTTAGCGCTTGATGGCTCCGGCCTTGAGCTCACAGACCAGGCGATCAACGCGCTAGTGGCGCAAGCCGATGGTGATGCCAGGCGCCTGTTGAATCAGGTTGATATCGTGCTGCAGTCGTTCGATCAAGGATCGGGTGCGATTGATGCCACACAGGTTGCTGATGTGCTTGGCAGCGCGCAGCGGGCGTTTGACAAAGGCGGTGACCAGTTTTACGACCAGATCTCGGCATTGCACAAATCGGTGCGCGGCTCTAACCCAGATGGCGCACTGTACTGGTTGTGCCGCATGCTCGATGGCGGTGCTGATGGCCGATATCTAGCCAGGCGCATCATCCGTATAGCCTGGGAAGACATTGGCCTGGCTGACCCCAGAGCCATTGACGTGGCGCACCAGGCAGCAGACGCCTTTGACCGGCTAGGCTCGCCCGAAGGTGAGCTGGCACTGGGCCAAGCGGTGATTTATCTGTCGGTGGCCGCTAAAAGCAATGCCGGCTATAAGGCTTACAACGCGGCACGTGCCTTTGTCGCAAAAGACCGGTCCCGGCCAGTGCCGGATCATTTGCGTAACGCACCGACCGCCTTGGCAAAAAGCCTGGGCCATGCCCAAGGCTATCGATACGCGCATGACGAGCCCAACGGCTATGCCGCAGGCGAACATTATCTGCCTGAAGACATGGATGCCCCGCACTGGTATGAGCCGGTGCCGCGCGGCCTGGAATTGCGGATCGCTGAAAAAATGGCTGAACTCGCCGAACGTGACCGGCAGGCACCCGAGCCTCGCAAGCGCAGCAAATAGTCAACGATCCTGACCTGTGGCTTTCTGGTTGAGAAGCTGAAGATGTGACCTAAAAACTCAATATTGCCCGGAGTATTAAGGTTTTTGCGATGTAAAAACAGCCATCGCAGTACTAGTCTTGTAACGATTGCCATGTTTTAATCTGCATCAATCCCACTGACAGGACATGATGATGGAATGGTTTGATGCACTGAATCTCTCCCGTCTGCAATTTGCTTTTACAGTCGCTTTGCACATTATTTTCCCGGCCTTCACGATTGGCCTGGCGAGCTACTTGTTTGTGTTAAACGGCTTGCATTACTTCACGCGCAAGACGGTCTACCTGGACTTATACAACTACTGGAAGAAGATCTTCGCGCTCTCGTTTGGCATGGGCGTGGTTTCCGGTCTGGTGATGACCTACCAGTTCGGCGCGAACTGGGCCGTGTTTGCTGACAAGGTGGGTCCGATTCTGGGCCCCATCATGGGCTATGAGGTGTTGTCGGCGTTCTTCCTGGAGGCCGGTTTTCTGGGGGTGATGCTGTTTGGTCGCGAGAAAGTTGGCGAGCGCTTGCATTTGTTTGCCACGGGCATGGTGGCATTTGGCACGTTCTTCTCGGCTTTTTGGATTCTGTCCATTAACAGCTGGATGCAAACGCCTGCCGGCTACGAGATCAACGAGGTGGGCCAGTTCATCCCGGTTGACTGGTTGCAGGTGATCTTTAATCCGTCATTCCCCCACCGGTTTGCGCACATGGTGCTCGCGGCCTACCTGACCACCGCATTTGTGGTTGGTGGCGTGGCGGCCTATCACTTGCTCAAGCACCATGCGGGCAAGGCGGTCAAGGCCATGAACCTTGAAGCTGTCAAGAAAATGTTCTCCATGGCCATGTGGATGGCTGCCATTGTCACGCCGATTCAGATGTTTGCTGGTGACTCCCAAGGCTTGAACACGCTTGCGCATCAGCCCATGAAGATCGCTGTCATTGAGGGTCACTTCGAGCCGCAGAACCCGGCGGGACTGGTGCTCTTTGGCATTCCGAATGAAGAAGAAGGCAGGATGGAATACAAGGTCGAGATTCCTGACCTTGGTAGCTTGATCTTGCGTCACGACCTCACGCAAGGCCTGCAAGGGTTGAACCAGTTTCCGCGTGCCGATTGGCCGCCCATGGCGCCACCGTTCTACGCGTTTCGCATCATGGTGGGCATTGGCGTGCTGATGTTGATCATGGGTATCTGGAGCCTGATCCTGCGCCGCAAGGGCCGTCTGTATGACACCCCCTTGATGTTAAAGGCCGCTGTGGCCATGGGGCCAGCCGGGTTCTTTGCAGTGATTGCCGGCTGGGTGGTCACTGAAGTGGGTCGTCAGCCATTCACGGTCTATGGCTTGTTGCGCACCGAGGACTCGCTGTCACCGATCACCACGCCCATGGTGGCCACGAGCATGATTGCCTTTGTGCTGGTTTACTTCACGCTGTTTGGCGCCGGACTGGTCTACATCTTGCGGCAAATGCGCCAGCCGCCTGTGACCTCTGAGCCTACGCTTGATGCCAAAAAACCCACGCGTGCCGCTGGCTTTGTGCCACCGTCATTTGCCCGCAAGCCGCAAGCGCAACGCAAGGAGCAGTCATGATTGATTTCCCGTTGATCTGGGCGGGTTTGATTGCCTTTGCCATCCTCGCGTATGTGGTGCTAGACGGTTTTGATCTTGGTGTTGGCATTCTGTTTCCCTACGTCAAGGGTGAAGCCAACCGCGATCAAATGATGAATTCGATTGCACCGGTTTGGGACGGTAACGAAACCTGGCTGGTGCTCGGCGGCGGCGGGCTGTTTGCCGTGTTTCCTCTAGCGTACGCCATTATTGTCCCGGCGCTGTATGTCCCGATCTTCACCATGCTGCTGGCATTGGTGTTTCGTGGCGTGGCGTTTGAGTTCCGTTGGAAAGAGCGCGGCAAGTCCAACTTCTGGGATGCTGCGTTTGCCGGTGGCTCAACCGTGGCGGCGTTTGCGCAAGGTGTGGCGCTGGGCGCCATTATTGACGGCATTGCCGTTGATGGCCGCTCGTATGCTGGTGGCGCCATGGAATGGCTCTCGCCCTTTGCGATTTTCACGGGCTTGGCGCTAGTGGCCGGCTACGCGCTTTTGGGTGCCACGTGGCTCATTATCAAAGGTGACGGCGAGGTCTATGACAAGGCGCGTGGGTTTGCCAAGCGCTTGTCGTTTGTCTTGCTGGCATCGATTGTGGTCGTTAGCCTTTGGACGCCCATGCTGCATGATTACTTCTTTGAGCGCTGGTTCTCCATGCCCGACATGCTTTACACCATTCCCGTACCTTTGCTGGTGCTCGGGTGTGCATGGATGCTGCTCAAAGGCTTAAAGCGTGACCACAGCGCCATGCCTTACCTAGCCACGGTGGGTATCTTCGTGTTGGCTTATATTGGGTTTATCATCAGCATCTTCCCGTACATCGTGCCTGGACAGGTGACGCTGTGGGATGCGGCCGCGCCTGATGAGTCGCTGCAGTTCCTGCTCGTGGGCAGCGTGGTGCTCATTCCCACGATTTTGGCTTACACGGCTTATTCGTACTGGGTGTTCCGAGGCAAAGTCGGCGACAGCCATGGCTATCACACCTGATATGCCGCAAACTGACGAGCAAACCAACAGCGACGATCAAGACCAGTCAAGCACGGCGCCACCCTCAAAGTGGCGCAGGCTTGGCTGGTTCGTTGGGTTGTGGGCTGTCAGTGTGTTTGTTTTATGGGTTATCAGTTGGATAATTCGCTGGGCCGTGGCTTAAGGCGCAACGCATCAAGCCCGCGCGGCTACAATGTTGTGTTTTGAATTTCGACTGACACTTGCATCATGCTTGATCCCGTTCTCCTGAGAAAAGACCTAGAGCTCGTTGTCGCCGGTCTGGCCAAACGTGGCGTGGCGTTTGATAGCGCCACTTTCAATGCGCTAGAGGCCAGACGCAAGGCCGTGCAGACCGACACAGAAGCCTTGCAGGCCGAGCGCAACGCGCTGGCCAAACAAATCGGGGCGTTGAAGTCACGCGGTGAGGATGCCAGCGAAGTGATGGCGCAATCTCAGGCCATCCCTGGCAAGCTAAAGGCGCTAGAGGAGTCCTTGCAGCAAATCCAGAGCGAGTTAAACGACTTGTTGCTAGCCACGCCCAATTTGCCGCATGCGTCCGTGCCAACCGGTGCTGACAGCGACGACAACGTTGAGGTGAGGCGCTCAGTGCCCGAACCCGATGCCAACGGTGATCCGGTGTCGCTGGGGTTTGAGGCCAAAGACCATGTCGAGATTGGCGAGCCGTTGGGGCTGGACTTTGAGGTCGGTGCCAAGCTCTCGGGTTCGCGTTTTGCGTTCATGCGTGGGCCCATGGCCCGTTTGCACCGGGCGTTGGCGCAATTCATGCTCGACACACAGACAGGCCAGCATGGCTATACCGAGTGCTACACACCGTACATCGTCAATGCCTCGACCTTGCTTGGCACGGGCCAGCTGCCAAAGTTTCGTGAGGACATGTTCTGGGTCAATCGCGGCGGGCAGACCGATGAACAGGCCGAAGAACAGTTCCTGATTTCCACCTCGGAGATCACGTTAACGAGCATGGTTCGAGACAGCATCGTGGCCGAGGCCGAGCTGCCGATTAAGTTGACCGCGCACACGCCTTGCTTTCGCTCGGAAGCTGGCAGTGGTGGGCGCGATGTGCGAGGCCTGATTCGCCAGCACCAGTTTGACAAAGTCGAGATGGTTCAGGTGGTTCATCCCGAGCAGTCCTACGAGGCGCTTGAGCAAATGGTCGGTCATGCCGAAGCAGTGCTCCAAGCGCTAGGCCTGCCGTATCGCGTGATGCTGCTGTGTGCCGGGGACATGGGGTTTGGCGCCACCAAAACTTACGATCTTGAAGTCTGGATTCCGGCACAGAACACCTGGCGTGAAATCTCGTCGGTTTCCAACTGTGAAGCCTTTCAGGCCCGTCGTATGCAGGCGCGTTACCGCCCGACATCAGGCAAGCCGGCCTACGTGCACACCCTCAATGGCTCAGGCCTGGCGGTGGGCCGTGCTCTCGTGGCCATCCTGGAGAACTACCAACAAGCCGATGGCTCGGTGGTTGTGCCCGAAGTGTTGAGACCCTATATGGGTGGGCAGGATCGTCTGGCCGCCTCATAGCCAAACCGTCGTCTTATCACCTATCCTTATGGTTTGTTTCTTTTTAACTGGATAGGTTGTTTATGGACCTCGCGTCGTTTGATTCGATACACCGCAAGCCCGTCATGGGGCGTAATCTCATTGCGACCTCCCAGCCGCTGGCCTCTCAGGCCGGCGCCGCGGCATTTGCCAAAGGCGGCAATGCCGTGGACGCCATCTTGGCCGCGGCCATCACACTGACCGTGGTTGAGCCCGTGATGAACGGGCTTGGGGGCGATGCCTTTGCCATCTATTGGGACGGTAACAAGTTGCATGGCATGAATGGTTGCGGGCGAGCGCCGGCGGGCTGGAGCCTTAAGCGATTTAAGGGCATGACAGCCATGCCCAAGCAAGGCTGGGACACCGTCACCGTGCCGGGGCAGGTGGCTGCTTGGGCTGACTTGTCCGAACGGTTTGGCGCGTTGCCGTTTGAGGCGCTGTTTGAAGACGCGATTCGCCATGCCATGGACGGCTTTCCGGTCTCGCCGGTGATCGCCAGTCAATGGCATCAGGCCACGCAGGATCTGGCCTCAGAGCCTGGGTTTGAAGCATTCATGCCCAAGGGCCGGGCACCCAAGGCCGGCGAGATTTGGCGTTTTGCTGATCAGGCCGTGACGTTAAAGGAAATTGCCCGCACCCGTGGTCGGTCTTTTTATGAGGGTCGGCTGGCGCAATCTATTGCTGATTTTGCTAAAGCATGCGGCGCTGCGCTGAGCGCCGATGATTTGCGCGCGCATCAGACCGCCTGGGTTGATCCCGTTAGTCAATCCTACGAGGACGTGACCGTGCATGAAATCCCGCCCAACGGCCAGGGCATTGCGGCACTCATGGCGCTGGGCATCATCAAGCACTTGCCATACGCGCAGACCGAGCCAGGTTCAGCGCAGCGAGCTCATCTGGAAATCGAAGCCATGCGGCTAGCGTTTGCTGATTTGTATGCGCATGTGGGCGACCCTGACGCCATGCAGGTGGCATCTGAAGCCTTGCTTGACGAGAACTACCTCAAGCAACGCGCCGCACTCGTGGATGTGAACAAAGCTGGCACTTATCCGGCTGGCCAGCCAGGCTCGGGCGGAACAGTCTACTTGTGTGCCGCTGACGCCCAAGGCCGCATGATTTCCTACATCCAGTCCAATTTCAAAGGATTTGGGTCGGGCGTGGTGGTGCCAGGCACGGGGATTTCGTTGCACAACCGCGGCATGGCGTTTAGTTTGCAGCCCGGTCATCCAAATGTGGTTGCTCCGTCAAAGCGGCCCTTGCACTCGATTATCCCAGCCTTCATGATGCGCGATGGCAAGCCTTTGATGGCGTTTGGTGTGATGGGGGGCAATATGCAGGCCCAAGGCCATTTGCAGGTCACGCTTCGGTGTGTGGCCGAAGGCTTGAACCCGCAGGCCGCGTCAGATGCGCCCAGATGGCGCATCAATGATGTCGGGGATCTGATTATGGAGCTCGAATGGCCGACTTCAGTGATTCAGGCGCTCAAGGACATGGGCCATGAGCCTAAGGTTCAGCCCAAAGACAGCCTAGACTTTGGCAGCGCACAGCTCATTGCCCGTTTGCCTGGGCATGACGGCGAGACGGTGGCTTACGTCGGCGGCTCAGATACACGCCGCGATGGGCAGGTCATTGGCTACTAACGAAGGAGCAAGGAAGGAGCAAGACGATGAAATTGGTGAGATACGGCAAGGCCAGGGCTGAACGGCCGGGCATTCTCGGCGAAGACGGCGTTATTCGCGACTTGTCTCACGTGGTGCCTGATATCGGGGCAGCACAATTAAGCCCTGATGCCCTGACTCAATTGGCCAAGCTAGACCTTGCGGCCTTGCAGCCGTTGTCAGGTACGCCACGCCTGGGGTGTCCGGTTGCGGCCATTGGCAAGTGCATTGGCATTGGACTCAATTACACCGATCACGCTGCCGAGACAGGCTCGCCAATCCCGACCGAACCGATCATGTTCACCAAGGCCATCTCCTCGATTCAAGGGCCCGATGATGACATCATGCTGCCCAAAGATTCAGTAAAGACCGACTGGGAGGTGGAACTGGGCATTGTGATGGGCACCAAGGCGGCCTACGTCTCAGAAGACGACGCCTTGAATCATGTGGCTGGATACGTGCTGGCCAATGATGTCAGTGAGCGCGAGTTTCAAATGGAGCGCGGCGGCACCTGGGACAAAGGCAAAGGCTGCGACACGTTTGGCCCCTTGGGTCCGTGGCTTGTGACGCGCGACGAGATCGCTGACCCGGGCAACCTGGATTTGTGGCTTGATGTTAATGGCCAGCGCATGCAAACCGGCAACACCAGCAAGATGATTTTTAACGTCAAACAGATCATCAGCTACGTCAGTCGCTTTGTGACATTAATGCCCGGTGACGTCATTATCACGGGCACGCCGCCCGGTGTCGGCCTTGGACAAAAACCGCCGCGGTTTTTAAAGGCGGGTGATGTCGTCACGCTTGGGGCTGAACGCTTGGGCACGCAAACTCAGCGCGTGGTTGACTGGTTCAAGCGTCATGAATCCCCCTGTGACGCGCCGCTAGGTGCATCGTGAAAGTTCAAGCACCATTTGATGTTCAAGACAGGGTCAATGCTTGGGTTGATCATGGCAAGTTTGTGCTCTCAGGTGCCCAAGGCGGGCGACTCGCTGGGCTCACGTTTGCGGTCAAAGATATCTATGATGTGGCTGGGTATCAAACTGGGTTTGGCAATCCCACGTGGTTGCAAACGCACGAGCCCGCAAGCTTGACGGCGCCGCTGGTGCAGGCGCTGCTTGATGCTGGTGCCACGCTGAAAGGCAAAGTGATCACCGACGAGTTGACCTACAGTCTCAACGGT
The DNA here is from genome assembly GCA_965659885.1 of Burkholderiaceae bacterium. Lineage (GTDB taxonomy): Bacteria > Pseudomonadota > Gammaproteobacteria > Burkholderiales > Burkholderiaceae_B > Algicoccus. Next base: position 22,925 of record CBFHXV010000011.1, read on the forward strand.
GACAACTTGCACTACGGCACGCCCACCAATGTGAATGCGCCCGGTTGCGTGCCAGGCGGGTCTTCTAGCGGATCGGCGGCTGCGGTGGCTGCTAGGTTGGTGGATTTCGCGTTGGGCAGCGACACTGGCGGCTCAACTCGCGTGCCCGCGAGCTACTGTGGCATCTGGGGGCTGCGCACCACGCACGGCAGCTTGCCTGTGGCGGGTGTCTTGCCTTTACAGCCATCGTTTGACACCTTGACGTGGTTAGCTAACGATGCCAACGTATTTGAAAAAGTGGGCGAAGTTCTGTTGCCGGCGACTCAGCATGAGTTTCACCGTGTATTGCACTGGGAAGAGACTTGGCAGGCGGCTGATGAGTCCTTGCACGAGGGTCTGCGTGACGTGCAAAGGGTGGTTCAAGCACGTCTTGGTTTAGATGCCGAGTCCGTGCCCTTGCTGGGATCAGGGCAGACCCTCGAGGATTGGCGTCACGCCTATCATGTCGCAAGCGCAAGCGAGGCGTGGCAAACGCATGGCCAGTGGATTACGCAACACAAGCCCGAGTTAGGCGCGGCCATTGCAGCCAGATTCGAGTTCGCTCGTGGCGTGACGGCATCTCAAGCGCAGGCCGCCTGGGATCGCATTGCCAGGATTCACCAGCAAATCCGGGCTCAGATTGGAGACGATGGCATTGTCGTCTTGCCATCATCGGCAAGCACAGCACCAGAGATCAATGCCGATATGGCCGCTATTGACGATGTTCGCCTGCGCACCATACGTCTGACATGCGTGGCTGGCTTGTCTGGCGTGCCGCAAGTGAGCCTGCCGTTGCACACCGCGCAAGGCAAGCCATTCGGCGTGTCTTTGCTTGGGCCGCCCGGCAGTGACTTGGCGTTGCTTCGGTTGGCCAAGCAGGTAGCGACCGACTTAGCTTCCGCGTAAAAAAGCAGCCGCCTTAGACCACGCGGCGGCTGCAGTGAGTTCAGCGATAGACCTACTTGGCCACGGGCATCGAGAACTCGGCGCCAGCGGCAATCGTCTCAGGCCAACGCTGCATGATGGACTTTTGTTTGGTGTAGAAGCGAACACCTTCTTCACCATAGGCGTGCATGTCGCCAAACAGGCTGCGCTTCCAGCCGCCAAAGCCATGCCAGGCCATGGGCACCGGGATGGGCACATTGATGCCGACCATGCCCACCTGAATACCGCGAGCAAACTCGCGTGCGACGTGACCGTCGCTGGTGTAGCAAGACACGCCGTTGCCATACTCGTGCTCGTTAATCAGTTTGACAGCTTCTTCAAGCGTTTTAACGCGCACGCACACCAGCACTGGCCCAAAGATTTCATCGGTGTAGATCGACATGTCCGGGGTGACATGATCAAACAAAGTCCCCCCAACAAAAAACCCTTTCTCGTGGCCGGCCACCGTGGTGTTTCGGCCATCGACTAGCAACTTGGCACCTTGTTCAACGCCAGCAGCGATATAGCCTTCGACGCGATCCTTGGCCGCGTGCGTGATGAGCGGGCCCATCTCGACATCGGGCTGCATGCCGTTGCCAATGTTCAGTTGCTGGGCGCGTTCTTGCAGGCGTGGGATGATTTTGTCGGCGGCCTCGTCAACAAGCACGGCAACGGAAATCGCCATGCAGCGCTCGCCGGCTGACCCGTAAGCCGCGCCAATCAAGCCGTCCACGGCGGCATCGATGTTGGCATCGGGCATGACCACCATGTGGTTTTTTGCGCCGCCAAGGGCTTGTACGCGCTTGCCGTTTGCCGCACCCGTTTGGTAGATGTAGTTGGCAATGGGCGTTGATCCCACAAAACTCAGCGCTTGCACACTGGGATCTTCGAGCAAGGTGTCAACAGCCAGCTTGTCACCTTGGACGACGTTGAACACGCCATCTGGCAGGCCGGCTTGTTTCAGCAGCTCAGCCATCAACAAGGTCACTGAAGGGTCGCGTTCGCTGGGCTTGAGCACAAAGGTGTTGCCGCAGGCAATGGCCATGGGAAACATCCACATGGGCACCATGCAAGGGAAATTAAACGGCGTGATGCCCGCCACCACGCCAAGTGGCTGGCGCAAGGTCCAGTTATCAATGTCGGTTGACACCTGGTCGGTGTAGTCACCTTTGAGCAGCTGGGGGATGCCGCAAGCGAACTCCACGATGTCAATGCCGCGGGTGACCTCGCCTTGGGCATCCGAGAAGACCTTCCCATGCTCTTGCGTTAACACCGCTGCCAGCTCATCTTTGTGGGTATTCAAGAGGTTCAGGTAGTTGTTCATGATGCGTGCGCGCCGAATGGGCGGGGTGTTGGCCCAGCCCTTAAAGGCGTCACGTGCCGCAGCGATGGCTTGCCTGACGGTGTCGGCCGAGGCGATTTCGACTTGTCGGACCACTTCGCCGGTGGCCGGATTGAATACGTCCTGGGTGCGCGCGCCGGCCTCTTCGAATCGTTGTCCGTTAATCCAGTGCGCAATATGGTGGTTTGGCTGCAATTTGGCTGACATTCGCGTGTCTCCTAGGTCTTGGTGATGTCGCTAATTTCTTATCATATTGCGGATTGCCATCTCACGCCACCAGCATGGGCTGGCACAAGTTTGCCCGTGTTGCGCCCCAAAAATAAAACAGCAGCCACCGATCGCGGGATCGGTGGCTGCTGTTGGCCAGCGGGCTTTACAAGTAAGGCCAGTTGGCTTGAGTGATTGTGAGCCTACTTGCTTATCTATTTGCTCACTTGCTTTGTTCGTTCTTGTTGTACAAGAACCCGCCCAGTGTTCCCACTGCAGCGCCACCAATGGCACCCCAGATCGGATTGCCACCGGCAATGGCCGTAATGCCAGCACCGGCGCCTGCGCCAATGGCGCCGCCCGACAGTTCACGTTGTTGGCCTGTGGTCATGTTGGCGCAACCACCGATGGCAAAAGCAGCCACAACCGGCACCACAAACATCGCTCGTTTCAATGAAGTCATGATTGTTCCTCTCTTATCTGTTAAGTCCGATGTCGGGGCTTACTTCTTGCACGGATAGGTCGTGGCAAGGTAGCGCATCATCGAGTCGGCTGCGGGCAACTTGGCGTACTGAGTTGCCTCTGAGGCCCAGGCGATGTAATTCTTGATGACGTCAGCACGTGAGGGGCCCGGGTTAGGAAAGCAAACGTAGGCTGGGTTCTCTGTGGGGTGAATGTCAGAGACATACATGTCGTAGACACCTTGGGCGTAGCCATTGCAAAAGTTTTGTGCGGCGTTGTTGCCGGTGTCCTGGCAAATGGTCACCATTTCGGCGGTGCTCACGGGGCTTGCGCTTGCCACACCGAGGCCGCCAGCCATGGTGAGCAAAGACACGCCAGAAGCTAAGAGTAGTTTTTTCATGGGCAGTCTCCAATAAAAGTGTGAATTCATTCTAGTGCCAATTGGCGGTTTGCGATAGCCGCAAATGCGGCAATGGGTATTCGGAAGGTTTTTGAAGGTTTGGCATGGTTTCGCGGATTTTGATGGCTGGTGGTGCTTTTGTTGGCGTATCAAGTCGCGCCGATTGTGGGTGATGGTGGCCGAATGTAAAAAAAGCCGCTCAAACGAGCGGCTTTTTTGTGGGGCACGGATCCCGACCAATCGGTCGGATAACCGACCGTTTAACCGGCCATCTTGACCCACAGGTTACACCAGCCGGCCGCCGCCACGAGCTTGCCGGGGAAGACGCTACAGGCGCCTGCCTTGTCGTCTTTGGCGGTGTAGAGTTGGCAGTTGTCGCAACGCTGGCCTTCCTGATACTTGGCAAATTTAGCCTTGTCCACGTTGGCGGCATCTTCAACGTAACCCAAAGCAACGGCTTGGGGCTCGTTCTCACCGAGCATGGGTTGTGCAAAGGCCACTTTAGCGGTTACAAGCGATGCAACGCTAACAGCAGACACGGCCATGAATTGACGACGATTGGATTTCATTTTGCTTTCCTCATGTGAAGCGACTAACTTAATCAGGCAAAGAACGAATCAATGAATGACTTGATGACCGAATTGTAGGGTTTTCAATTAAGCCCGTCATAAACTGAGCCGTTATATAACCATAAATTTTTGACATTCATCAACAAAAAAACCGTATAAAACTTTGAGTGAGAATCGCTTTCAATAAGGTGTCGTCTGATGCCCGATTCTCTGGAAAAAACATGATCAAGTCCGACGCGAATTAACCCATGCCAACCTTGCCAATTGTCTGGGTGGGTCCCTTGTTTGTGCTGATTTGGAGCACAGGGTTTATCGTGGCCAAGTACGGGATGCCTTACACCGACCCCATGACGTTTTTAACGCTGCGTTTCGGTGGGGTGCTCGTGGTGATGGTGCCTCTGGCGCTTTGGTGGCGGCCGACTTGGCCCAATCGTGCCACGGTGGGGCATATTGCCGTGGCTGGCATGCTAATGCACGTGGGCTATCTCGGCGGTGTGTGGACAGCGATCAAGCTTGGCATGCCGGCAGGTTTGAGTGCGCTCATCGTCGGGCTGCAGCCGGTGCTGACCGCCTTTCTGGCCGCGCGCGTGGCCGAGCAGGTCAGTGCACGGCAGTGGTTGGGGTTGATTTTTGGGTTCACCGGTGTGGCCATAGTTCTGTCAGACAAGCTCGGGTTTGCCGGCGTGACCATTTGGGGCGTGGCCTTGTGTTTCTTTGCCTTGCTGTCATTTACGGCAGGCACCCTCTATCAAAAGCGGTTTTGTCCGATGTTTGACCTGCGCGCAGGGACCATGATCCAGTACGCCGCGAGCATGGTGGTCACCGGCGCGCTCATGTTCTTGTTTGAACCCATGGAGGTTATTTGGAGTGCCGAGATGATTGGCGCACTGGTCTGGAGTGTGGTGTTCTTGTCGATCGGCGCTATGAGCCTGTGGTTTGTGTTGTTGCGCCAGGGGGCGGCCACGCGGGTGAGCAGTCTCATTTATTTGACGCCACCGACAGTGGCGATGATGGCCTGGGTGTTGTTTGACGAAGCGCTTAGTATTTGGGTGGCTTTGGGCACGCTCGTCACCGTCATGGGTGTGTGGCTAGTGACCCGTGTGCCAGTTGTTAAGGCTTGATTGGGTTAATGATGTTGATCGCGTTAATCGTGAGATGGCCGAGCGCTGGCTGGTATCACGTGTTAGGTTTTAGGCATGGCTGCACATTCGGCAAAGTATCCGTGCTTTAGCTTTCGGTTGATATTTAAAAGGAGAATGACAATGGCGGCATATTTGATTGCAATGGTTAGTGTTCACGACAAGGAGAAGTATCAGCGTTACATGGCCTTGGCCAGCCAGGCAACTGAGCAGCACGGCGGTAAGTATCTGGTTCGTGGTGGTGACAAGGATGTAACCGAAGGTGGCTTTCCCGGTGATCGAGTTGTCGTGGTTGAGTTCGAGTCGCGTGAAAAGGCACACGAGTTCTACAACTCAGCCACTTATCAGGCCGGCAAAAAAGAGCGCGAAGGGGCGGCAGACTTCAACATGATGATTGTCGAGGGTGTGTAGGTTGGCGCTAGCAAAGAACGCCTAACGGCGTTCAAGCGCGCTTGATCCCAAACACCGAGGCGGGCAGCAACACCACGCCCATGGCCACGAGAATGAGCGCCAGTGCCAGCCAGTCTAAAACGGTGACTTGTTCGCCCATGGTCACGGCGCTGCTGATGACGCCAATAACTGGTGCCATCATGATCGACAGGCTGCTGACCACCGGTGGCAGCCGGCGCGAGAGTCGATACCAGACCACATAGCAAAAAGAAAAGGTCACGAGCCCGCCATACAGAATCGTGAGCCACTCGACCAGATTCGGCCAGCGCCAGAGATGGCTTTCGAATGTGTAGGTCAGGATCACGTAGGCGGGCACGGTACAAATCAGCGCCCAGAACGCCATGGAGTCGTTGCCAATCGACAGGGGCGTGTTGCGAATCAAGGCCGTGCCGGTGCCCCAGCACATGGCGGCAGCCACTAGGATAAACAAGCCAGCAGGTGCGGCCATAAACGCGCTGAAGTCGTTAAGTGTCAGCGCCCCTACGGCGATGACAGCTAAGGTCACACCAATAACCCCGCGCGCGCTGACCGGCGCTTTATAAAGCAAGACGCTTGCCACAAATGCCCACACGGGCATGGTGTAGCCCACGATGGCTGCTCGTGAGGCACCCATGAGCAGCACACCGTAGAGCAAGCCCATTTGCCATGCGGTCAGATTGATTTGGCTAATGGCAAATAGTTTCTTGAGTTCAGGCAGCGAGATGCCTAGCGACTGTTTGCGCATGGCCAGCACCGCACCGAGCGCGGCAATGCCAATGACAATGGACAAGGCTCGAAACGTGATCGGTGGATAGGTTTCGAGTCCGAGCTTCATGACGGGAAACGAAATACCCCAGCCCAGGCTGACCAAGCACAAGAGCAAGATATCGAGCAGTGACAATGAATCAGAAGACTTCAATGGATACAACCGTGCGCGTAGGGTCGCTTGGGCCCAATGTTTGTGGGTGTGGTCATGGTCGGGCGGTATTTATGTGTGGCTCTTTTTATGTGTGGTTCCGTGCGCGTGACGCCAAGTTGTCTTTGAGAATACCATTAGATATCTGTTGAGCATGAACCGATTTCGAGGAATCAAACCTTGCAGAACTTACCTTTGGAAGGCGTTCGCGTCATTGAACTGTGTAACGTGGCCGCTGGGCCATTTTGTGGGATGTTGCTAGCCGACATGGGCGCAGACTTGATCAAAGTCGAGAACCCAAGCGCGGGCGATACCTTGCGCAGCTGGCCACCGATCTCAGAAGGCTACAGCGAGAACTTCGCTTCGCTTAATCGCAACAAGCGATCGGTCACGCTCGACCTGAAGTCGCCTACCGATCTCGAGAAATTCAAGCAACTGGTACAAACGGCCGATGTGCTGATTGAGAACAACCGTCCGGGCGTGATGAGCCGGCTGGGCATTGGTTTTGAGGTGCTCAAGGCCTTGCAGCCCAAGCTGGTCATGGCGTCGATTTCGGCCTATGGCCAAACGGGGCCCAGAGCATCTGAAGGCGGCTTTGACCTGACCGTGCAGGCCATGAGTGGCATCATGAGTGTCACGGGCGAGCCTGGTGGCGCGCCGGTGAAATGTGGCGTGCCTCTGGCGGACTTCTCCGCCGGTCTGTATGCCGCTTACGCAGTGGTGTGCGCTTTGCGCAATGCGCAATCGAGCGGGCAGGGCACGCACATTGATGTGCCGATGCTAGGTGCCACGCTTGGCATTGCCGCGCTGCAAACCTCGGAGTTTTTTGGTAGCGGCAAAGACCCGGTCAAGCTTGGCTCGGCCCATCCTCGCAACGCCCCCTATCAAGCCTTTAGGTGTCGCGATGGCTATTTCGGTATGGCCGCAGGCAACAATGCGTTGTGGCATGCCGTTTGTGATGTGGTAGACCAGCCGCAGTGGCGCGACGACGAGCGCTTTGCCTCACCCACGTTGCGTGCGAAGCATCAGATCGAATTGCGCGACATGCTTGAGGAGATTTTTAGCCAAGCTGACGCGCAAGCGTGGTTGGAACGTTTCCGTGCGGCCGGTGTGCCTTGTGCACCGATTAACACCTACGCTGAAGTGCTGGCCGATGAGCAAGTCAAGCACATGCAGTGGGTGCAGCCGTTGACTTTGCCCAACGGCGTGCAAACCCAGACGTTTGCCTCGCCTTTACAGTTCGATGGGCAGGGCACGCCCATTCGCCGGGCGCCGCCGGCGCTTGGCGAGCACAACGACGAGGTGTTTGGAGAGTTGCCATGAATGCACCTGTCTTGGTGGAGAAAACGAGCGACAGCTGGACGCTGACCCTAAATCGCCCGGACAAGCGCAATGCGCTAAATACCGAGTTGGTCGAGGCGCTCATCGAGGTGGTTGACCAAGCACAAGCGCAACGGCCTGACTTGCTGACCCTGCGTGGGGCAGGCAAGAACTTCAGTGCCGGGTTTGATTTCACCGATTGGGACCAAGCCAGCGAAGGTGACTTGCTTTGGCGGTTTGTGCGCATCGAGCAGTTGCTGCAAAGCCTCAATGCCTTACCGGTATTGACCTTGGCCTTGGCTCACGGCAAGAATTTTGGGGCGGGCGTGGACCTGATGGCCGTGTGCAAGCATCGGGTGGCCAGTTCGGACGCGATGTTTCGCATGCCGGGCCTGAAGTTTGGGCTTGTGCTTGGCACGAGGCGGCTGGCCAGTCGTATCGGCACTGAGCGCACGCGTGCCGTGCAGCAAGTCGCTAAAACCATGGCCGCGCCAGAGGCGCAGGCAATGGGCCTGGTGTCGCAGGTGGCTGACGTTGACCATTGGCCTGGCTTGATCGACGAGCAACTTCAGGCGGTAAAGGCCTTAACCCCAGTGACTCGCGAGCAATTGTTTGACGTTTTGCGGGGCGACACCGACGCGCCAGACATGGCCGATCTGGTTCGATCAGTGACTGAACCGGGGCTTAAACAACGCATTGCCAACTACCTTGCCGAGCGTTAAGGTGGCCATGAGAGTGAAGACTCAGTAGGAGGTCAACATGAACCAGACATCGCCAGTATCAGTACCAGTACAAGCTCCCGCACTACAACAGTTCGTTGCCCGCGTCGATTCGTTAGTGGCCGCCGGCGGCGAATCACAACCGGGGTTTTGGGATGCGCTTGGCGATGCCATGCGCGAGCTCGTGTCTAAGGACGACTGGTTGCCAGACAGCATGGCTGTGCCCCGTCCTGAGTACTATCAACAGTACTGTCTGTATGCCGACCCGCAAGACCGTTTCTCCGTGGTGAGTTTTGTGTGGGGGCCGGGCCAGGCCACGCCCATTCATGATCACACCGTGTGGGGGGTCATCGGCATGTTGCGTGGCGCGGAACTGTGTCAGGCCTATGAGCCAAGTGACATGGATGAGCCAAGGCCTGTGGGCGAGGTTGAGCGCTTGGAGCCCGGGCAGGTGGGGTTTGTGGCGCCTTCTATTGGGGATGTGCATCGGGTGGCCAATGCCTTTGATAATCAGGTGTCGATCAGCATCCATGCCTATGGCGGCAACATCGGCAAGATCAACCGTCACGTCTTTCCCGAAGCGGGTGGGCCTGCCAAGTCATTTGTGTCTGGCTACAGTGAGCCCGTGACCCCATGAGCGATCTCGAGCAATTGCACGTGGCCCTGGCCTTTGATGCGCCCATTGCCTACATGGCCCGAACCCGTCAGTGGTATCTGGCCTTGGGGTATGACAACCCCTATCAGTGGGCGCATTTCACGGACGTGCCGTTTCACCGCCTGAGCAAGCCCGTCTCGCAGGCCAGGGTTGGCTTGATTACCACGGCCTCGCCCTTCGATCCAGACAAGGGAGATCAGGGGCCTGGTGCGGCCTACAACGCGCGTGCGAAGTTTTACGAGGTCTACTCCGGTGACACGAGGCAAGACCACGACTTGCGTATCTCGCATGTGGCCATCGACCGTGGCCACACCACCATGACTGACGCCAACAGTTGGTTTCCGCTGCCGGCCTTGCGCGATATGGCGGCAAGTGGCGCCATTGGACAATTGGCTGGCCGCTTTCATGGCGCACCGACCAATCGCAGCCAGCGACACACCCTGACCGTTGATTGCCCGGAGCTATTGTCACGTTGCCAGGCTGACGGCGTTGATGCGGTGGTGCTTGTGGCCAACTGCCCGGTGTGTCACCAGACGCTAAGCCTAGTGGCGCGCCATCTCGAAGCCCATGGTATTGCGACCGTGCTCATGGGCTGCGCCAAAGACATTGTCGAATTCTGTGGCGTGCCACGGTTCGTGTTTAGTGATTTTCCGTTGGGCAATGCCGCCGGCAAACCCCACGACGCACAATCCCAACACGACACCTTGGCATTGGCGCTGCAACTGCTCGATAGCGCGCCTGCGGCCAGGGCCACGGTGCAATCGCCTCAGCGTTGGTCCGATGACCCAGACTGGAAGCTCGATTACTGCAATCCTGAGCGAACGTCGACCGAGGAGATGGCGCGTTTAAGACGCGAGGCCGACCAGGCTAAAGCTGAAATCGCCCGCAAGAAAGCGGCGATGACTGCCTGAAACGGATCAGGCGCGCGCCAGCGTGTCGACGTGGTGGCGATCAACGCCAAGATCATCACAAGCTTGCAATATCTCTTGCCAGGTGTTGTCGTCAACTGGGATGCCGGATTGACGGCGTTGGGCTTGGGTGAGCCGCTCCGGTTCACCGGCGAGCAACACGCCATCGGTGCCTTGCAGGGGCGGTGATTGTTTGACCCAATCGACAAAGGCCAACGACTCTTGCACGAAGCCATCACCTGACGCGAGTTTGGCAGGGTCGATCAGGATGCTGAGCATGCCATTGAAGATGCGTTGCTTGGTTGATCGCTCATGCAAGGTTTGGCCGCCAGCCAGTGCGCCACCGAGCAGCTCGCAGACCAACGCCAGACCAAAGCCTTTGTGTTCGCCAAAGGTTTTTAACGCGCCGTAGGGCGGTTTGACGCCATAGACCGGATCGGTGGTGGGGTGGCCCTTGTCATCGATCATCTGCCCGGGCTTGAGCGCCACGCCTTTGTTGTGTGCCACGCGTGTTTTGCCTTGCGCGATGATGCTCGTGGCGAAGTCCACGATAATAGGGTCGCGTCCTTCGATGGGAATGCCCACACAAAACGGGTTGGTGCCAAAGCGGCCATCGGCACCGTCCCACGGTGCGACCACGGGCTTGGACAACACGTTGACAAAGTGAATGGAAATCAAGCCAGCTGCCGCTGCCATCTCAGCCCAGGCGCCAATCCGGCACAGGTGATGGGCATGGCCCAAGGCCACAATGCAGCTGCCGTGCGTTTGCGTACGTTCGATGCCAAGCTGCATGGCCTCGTGGCCCACGACTTGACCAAAGCCGGCTTGGCCGTCCAAGCCAATCATGTGACCTTGGTCGACGCAGACCTTGATGTGGGCATTGGCCCGAAGCCCACCGGGCTCGGCCAGTGAGCGGGCATAGCGGGGCAACATGCCGATGCCATGAGAGTCATGGCCGGTGAGGTTGGCCTCGATCAGGTTGCTTGTGACGAGATCGACTTCAGTAGGTTCGCTGCCAAATCCTCGAACCACAGTTTCAATGGCTGTCTTTAACGACAGCACATTGAAATAATGTGTGGCTGCCATGTTGCCCCTCTTGTTGGTATTTTTATTGCATAAACCACCCGTGGCTGACCACAAACGATTGACCGGTCATGGCCGCCGTCGGGAATCCTGCCAAGAAGGTTACAACAGAGGCGACGTCGTCGGTGGTGGTGAAGATGCCATCGGCGGTCTGGCCGAGCATGACTTTTTTGATGACTTCTTCTTCGCTGATACCCAGGCTTTTTGCCTGCTCAGGGATTTGCTTGTCTACCAGTGGCGTGCGAACAAACCCGGGGCACACGACATAGGCACGAACGTTTTTCTCGGCGCCTTCCTTGGCCACGACACGGGCCAAGCCGAGCAAGCCATGCTTGGCGGTGACGTAGGCTGACTTCAGCTTGGAAGCCTCGTGTGAATGCACCGAGCCCATGTAGATGATGGAGCCGCCGTTGCCGCTGGCATACATGTGCTTGATGGCAGCTTGCGTGGTCAAAAATGCACCATCGAGGTGAATGGCGAGCATTTTCTTCCAGTCCGAGAAGGGGAACTCTTCGATCGGGTGCACGATTTGGATGCCGGCATTGGAGACCAACACATCGATGCTGCCTAGCTTTTGTACGGCTTGGTCGATGCCGGCGTTAACTTGTTCTTCGCTCGTGACGTCCATGGATACACCCATGGCCTTGACGCCAAGCGCCTCGATTTCCTTGGCTGTGGCCTGCGCACCTTCGGCATTGAGGTCGGCAATCACGATGTGAGCACCCGCTTTGGCCATGTGAATGGCACATTCTTTACCGATACCACTGGCCGCGCCAGTGACCAGAGCGACTTTGTCTTTTAGCGACATGTGAGTTTCCTTTTGGTTAACAGGGTTGCAAGACGTGAGGTTGTGTTCGATAGTGAGAAGGGCAAGCCTTTGGCAAAGCAAGCCTTCGGCAAAGCAAAACCTCATTGACCCATGACATTAACAAAAACATACGACGAATGCGATCGCCAGTGATCTAGAATCGACAAAAAGGCAGGGTTTGGTTGCCAAAATCAACCCCAAGGGAAAACCCCTGCTTCAAGTGGCGAGACAAAAAGCGTGATCCGCGCAAGGCGCTGGCAGCTTGAACACGAGAGACCTGAAAAAAACCAGACAAGGACAGAGACCATGGCAGCACAGTTAAGGTTTGAAACGCCAGCAAGCGCTCGTGAAGCGGCGATTCTATTGGCCGGTGCTCACGGCAAAGGCCGGGTTCTAGCCGGCGGCACTGATTTGTTGGTACAGATGCGATCGGGCCGGATTGAGCCGACATTGATTGTGGATGTCAAAGGCATCGACGAGATGGTGAGCGTGAGTCGAGAGGCCGATGGATGGCGAGTGGGTGCAAGCGTGCCCTGCATGCAGTTGGCCCGCCATGCCGACTTTGCCCGTGACCTGCCTGGGGTGGTTGACGGCGCGAATTGGATTGGCTCGATTCAGGTACGCAGCCGGGCCTCGGTGGGTGGCAATTTGTGCAATGCCTCGCCTGCAGCCGACAGCGTGCCGGCCATGATGGCCGTGGGGGCGGTGGCCAGTGTTGAAGGCCCCAACGGTCGACGCGAGGTGCCCGTCAAAGATATACCGGTCGCTGCAGGCAAGACCTCGTTGGCCGAGGGTGAGCTCGTGGTCTCGATTTTTTTTCCGATGCCAGCGCCTCGCAGCGGCAGTGCCTATGTGCGGTTTACACCGCGAACTGAAATGGACATTGCCGTGGTGGGCGCCGGTGTGGCGCTCACGCTTGATGAGCAAGGCATCTGCACTGATGCCACGGTGGCGCTAGGCGCTGTGGCAGCCACGGCCATGGTGGTGCCTGAGGCCAGCGCGGCGATTGTCGGCACGGCGGTTGACGAGGCGGCACTCGATGCGTTGGCGGCGGCAGCAAGTGCAGCGGCACGCCCCATCGATGACAAGCGCGGCACCAAGGCTTTCCGTACCCGCTTGGCCGGGGTCATCGCCAAACGCGCGGCGATCAAAGCGCTGGCACGCGCCCAGCAAAACAAGGGGGACTGAAAACATGAGCAAACATCACGTTCAAACCACGATTAACGGTGAACCGGTGGAGTTTTTGTGTGAAACCCGCCAAACCTTGCTTGATGTGTTGCGCAATGAGCTTCACATGACGGGCACCAAAGAGGGCTGTGGCACGGGTGACTGTGGGGCCTGTAGCGTCACGCTCGATGGCGAGTTGGTGTGCTCTTGCCTGGTGTTTGGCGCTGAAGCCAATGGCAAGGCGATCGGGACCATTGAGGGCATGGCACCGGCCGAGGGCTTGCACCCGTTGCAGCAAAAGTTTCTCGAGCATGCCGGCTTGCAATGCGGCATTTGCACCCCCGGCATTTTGGTGGCCGCGCGCGAATTGTTAAAACACCATCCCGACCCAACAGAAGAACAGGTGCGGTTCTGGCTTGCAGGCAACCTGTGCCGCTGCACCGGCTACAACAAAATCATTGAGGCTGTCCTGGATGCGGCACGCCAGATGAGGGAGGCTGAGCATGCTTAAAAAAACTGAAACCGATAGGGTCACCGACCCGGCCGAGCTGATTGGTTCACGTCCGGTTCGCCCTGATGGGGTGCCCAAGGTCACGGGCATGGCGCAATACGGCGCTGACTATGCGTTGCCTGGCATGCTGTGGGGCAAGGTGTTGCGCTCACCACATGCGCACGCGCGCATCAAGTCGATCGATACCAGCCGGGCTCGCGCATTGCCAGGCGTCAAGGCAGTCATGACTGCAGCGGACTTGCCCGACCAGGGCTTTGCCTATCAGGGGCCAGAGCGCGTTCAGGTTAATTTCTGGCACATGACCCGCAATGTCATGGCGCGCGAGAAGGTGCTGTTTGCCGGGCATCCGGTGGCGGCTGTGGCCGCCACCTCGCAAGCCATTGCGCAAGAGGCGCTCGCGCTCATTGATGTGGACTATGAGGTGTTGCCACACGTCATCGATGTCGAGGACGCCATGCGTGAAGATGCGCCCCTGCTGTTTGAGGACATGCAGACCCGTGGCGCAGAGTCGAACCCACCATCGAATGTCTCACGCGTTAAAACCTTTGAGGCAGGGGACCTGGCCGCTGGGTTTGATCAGGCTGATGAAGTGGTTCAGTTGCACTTTAAGACCGAGCCCGTGCATCAGGGTTATATCGAGCCCCATGCCGCACTTGCTCGCTGGGGTGCCGATGGCCAGTCAGAGGTCTGGTCATCAAGCCAAGGGCATTTCATTGTGCGCGCGTTCACCGCCAAATTGCTTGGCTTGAATGTCAGTGACGTGGTGGTTCACCCCGCTGAAATCGGCGGCGGCTTTGGCGGCAAAACCGTGGTGTATCTGGAGCCCGTGGCGTTAATGCTGTCTAAGCTGTCGGGACACCCCGTCAAAATGGTCATGACGCGCGAAGAGGTGTTTGAAGCCACAGGCCCGACTTCGGGTTCATCGATGACCGTCAAAATGGGCGTCACCCGTGAAGGCAAGATTGTGGCGGCTGACGGCACCTTCAAGCTGCAAGCCGGCGCATTTCCGGGCTCACCCGTGCTCAATGCGGCCATGTGTGCTTTTTCTGTGTACGAAATAGAAAACGCCCGTGCAGTGGCTTATGACGTGGTGAGCAACCGTCCCAAGGCGGTCGCTTACCGTGCGCCAGGTTCGCCAATCGCTGCTTATGCCGTTGAAAGCGTGGTCGATGAGCTTGCGCGCCGTATTGGCATGGACCCGATTGAGCTGCGCCTTAGAAATGCTGTTGGGCCTGGCTCGCCCACCATCTGGGGCCCCAAACACGCCCATGGCGGCTATCGCGAAACGCTGGAGGCACTCAAAAATCATCCGGCCTATCAGCAACCGCTAGGCCCCAACCAGGGCCGAGGCGTGGCCTCCGGGTTCTGGTTTAACGGCGGTGGTGAATCGGCTGCTACCCTGCATGTGGCCGAAGACGGCTCGATTGCACTTGCCACAGGCAGCATGGATGTGGGTGGCTCACGTGCGTCTATGGCCATCATGGCTGCCGAGACGCTTGGCGTGCCGTATGACTCGGTGCGCTCAACCGTGTCTGACACCGCCTCGATTGGCTATAACCACGTCACGGGCGGCTCGCGCGTGACCTATGCCACAGGCATGGCGGTGGTACAGGCCTGCCAGAAAGTGATTGATGATTTGCGCGCGCGCGCGGCCATGATTTGGGATGTGGATGTCAACGACATCGTCTGGCAAAACGGCGCAGCCCACCCGGCAAGCCCTGAAGTGGGTGACTTTGCGCCTCTGACCTTAAAAGAGATTGCGGCCAAGCGCGCGGTGACTGGTGGGCCGATTGTGGCAGAGGTGGCTATTAACGCTGGCGGCCAAGCCCCAGGGTTTTCTAGTCAGTTCTGTGACGTCGAGGTCGACCCTGAGACAGGTGCAGTGAAGATCTTGCGGTACGTGGCTGCACAGGATGTGGGTCGCGCCATTCACCGCAGTTACGTCGAGGGGCAAATCGAAGGCGGGGTGGTGCAAGGCATTGGCTGGGCGCTGAACGAGACTTATGTCTATAACGACCAGGGTCATCTGGAGAATGCAGGATTTCTGGACTACCGCGTGCCGGTGGCCTCGGACTTGCCCATGATTGAGCCGCTGATCGTAGAAGTAGCCAACCCCAACCATCCGTTTGGTGTCAAAGGCGTGGGTGAAGTCAATATCGTGCCGGTGATGGCTGCCGTGGCCAATGCAGTTCGCAGCGCGGCCGGGGTGCGTTTGACGGTTTTGCCGATGTCGCCACCCGTGGTGCTTGCTGCACTTGAGCAAGAGGCCGTTAGTGCCTGAGTCTGAGCAAGCCTGCGTGACGGTGACGTTGGCCGGCGCCTTTGAGCCGTTCACCTCGGGCCCGCAAACATTCGAGATGGCGGCAAGCACCGTTCGCGCGGTGCTGCGTGAGCTTGATGCGAAGTACCCGGGGCTTGCGGCTTTTCTTGAAGAGGAAAGTGCGGTGGCCATTGATGGCGTGATTCACGAAATCATCTATACGCAGCCGCTCGCCCCCGGCAGCGAGATTTACTTTATCCCCCGCTTGGAAAGCGGTTGATCAGCCCGCATCAGCCTGTGTTTGCTGCATCTGCCACATCTGGGCGTAGATGCCTTGTTGGGCCAGGAGCGCGGCATGGGTGCCGTGCTCGACAAGCTCGCCGTGTTCCATGACAAGAATCTGGTCGGCATGCACGATAGTCGATAACCGGTGAGCAATGATGAGCGTGGTGCGGTTGCGAGCGAGTTTGTACAGCTCGGCTTGCAACGCGCGCTCGGTGCGTGAATCCAGAGCCGAGGTGGCCTCGTCAAACACCAGCAAGCCCGGGTGCTTAAGCAAGGTGCGCGCAATGGCCAGGCGCTGTTTTTCGCCGCCAGACAACTTCAGGCCGCGTTCGCCCACGGGCGTGTCATAGCCTTTCGGCAAGCGCTCGATAAAGGCACCGAGTTGGGCAGCTTGCGCAGCTGCATGCACCTCGGCCTCGGTGGCCTCGGGTCGGCCATAACGGATGTTGTAGCCAATGGTGTCGTTAAAGAGAACCGTGTCTTGCGGCACGATGCCAATGGCTGCACGCAGGCTTGACTGCGTCACCTCCCGCACGTCTTGTTCGTCAACGAGGATACGACCCTCGTCGACATCATAAAAACGAAACAGTAGTCGCGACAGCGTGCTTTTGCCGGCGCCTGTGCGTCCGACCACGGCCGTGGTCGTGCCAGCCGGTATGCGGAAACTGATGTTTTTAAGTATCGGGCGTTGTTTGTCGTAGCTAAAGCTCACACGGTCAAACACAACGGTGGGGCCGCGAGCCGGGTCAGCCACGCGCAGCGCGGGCGCACCCGGCGTATCGGTGATGTCCTCGGGCTCATTTAGCAGGCTAAACATTCGGTCGATATCAGCGGTTGATTGCTTGAGCTCGCGATAGACTACGCCCAGAAAGTTCAGTGGCATGTAGAGTTGGATCATCAGGGTGTTGACCAGCACCAGGTCGCCAAGCGTCAGGCTGCCATCGGCCACGCCAGCTGCGGCGCGCCAGACAATGAGCACCAGACCCACAGAGATGATGATTTGCTGGCCCAGGTTCAGTGCCGCGAGTGACTTTTGTGAGGTGATGGCCGCTTTTTGATACTGCTGCATGCTTTGGTCGTAGCGATTGGCCTCATAGGCTTCGTTGCCAAAGTATTTGACCGTCTCAAAGTTCAGCAACGCGTCAACGGCTTTTTGATTTGCTCGCGTGTCGAGCTGGTTCATGGTGCGACGCAACTGGCTGCGCCATTCGGTCACCACCACGGTGAACACGATGTAAAGCACCAGCGCCACCAGTGTGATGACCGAGAACCAAATGTCATAAAAAATCGCCAGGTAGCCCAGCACCAACGCGAACTCAAAGAATGTCGGGAAAATGCTGTACAGCGAAAACGACACAAGGGTCTGTATGGCGCGCGTGCCGCGCTCAATGTCGCGACTGACCCCGCCGGTCTGGCGTGACAAGTGAAAATTTAACGACAGCCGGTGCAGGTGATCAAACACGCTAATGGCAATGCGACGCACCGCGTTTTGCGTGACGCGGGCAAACAGGGCTTCGCGCAGTTCGGTAAAAAGCGACGTTGACAAGCGCAACAAGCCATAGCCGATGATCAGCCCCACGGGCACCACCAAAAGGGCCCCGGCCATGGTGTTGACGTCTAGCGCGTTGACCATGTCTTTCAACACAATCGGCACGCCAAGGTTGGCGAACTTGGCCAGGATCATGAAGGCCAAGGCAAAGACGACACGCCACTTGTAAGCCAGCAAGTAGGGCACCAAGTCCTTGATCACCTGCCAGTCGGCGCGGTGGTAGGAGCGTGGTGCGGTGCTCGTGTCAGCGTGGCTATGGTGTCTCAAGCGAGGATCTCAAAGGCTTGCAGATCTCAACCCATGACAAACGGATTGGCAATCTCTTTGTTGGTGTTGATCCAGACGCTCTTGGTTTGCAGGTACTCGTAAATCATGGCCTGGCCGTTTTCTCGGCCAAGGCCTGAGCGCTTGTAGCCGCCAAAAGGCGACATATAGCTGACCACGCGATAAGCATTGACCCAGACGGTGCCAGCGCGAATGCGCGCTGAAATGTCCAGTGCTCGGTTAATGCTTTGCGTCCACACGCCTGCAGCCAGCCCGTAGAGCACGTCGTTGGCCAGATCAACCGCTTCATCATCATCTTTGAATTTGATGATCGACAGCACCGGTCCAAACACCTCTTCTTGCGCGATGCGCATCTGGTTGTTCACGCCCGTAAAAATGGTTGGCTCAACAAACCAGCCCTCGCCACACTCAGCACGCGAGGCTGGCGCACCACCGAGCACACACTGGGCACCTTCGCCTTTGGCCACATCGATGTAGGACAGGATCTTCTCGTACTGCGGGCGCGTGGTCACCGGCCCCACTTGTGTGCTGGCCTGCATGGGATCGCCCATTTGTGCGGTTTTAGCCAGTGCCAGCAGTTTCTCGACGACTTCGTCGTGCACGCTTTCATGTACCAGCAGGCGTGAGCCTGCCAGGCACGTCTGGCCGGTGGCCGCAAAAATCCCGGACACCGCGCCCTTGACGGCGTTATCGATGTGGGCATCGTCAAATATGATGTTCGGTGACTTGCCGCCTAGCTCCAGCGACACGGGTTTTAGGCCGCGCGCAGCGGCCTCGGCCACCTTGACCCCGCCCATCTCGCCACCGGTAAAGGCCACGCGGGCCACCTTGGGATGTTCAACCAGGGCGCTGCCCACTTCGTGGCCCAGCCCCGTGACCACATTGACCACGCCCTTGGGAAATCCGGCCGCTTCAACAAGTGCCATGAACTCGAGCATGGACGCCGAGGTGAACTCCGAGGGCTTGATCACCACGGTGTTGCCTGCTGCCAAGGCAGGCGCCAGTTTCCAGGCCACCAACAGCAACGGGGAGTTCCACGGGGTGATGATGGTCACCACGCCGTAAGGCTCATGTCGGGTGAAGTTAAACATGCCGGGCTTGTCTACCGGGATGACCGCGCCCTCGATCTTGTCGGCCAGTCCGCCAAAGTAATAAAACCACTGCGGCATGTATTGCATTTGCCCGTACATTTCGGCCTTGAGCTTGCCGTTGTCGCGCACCTCAATGTCAGCCAAATGCTCGGCCTTCTCAGCGATCAGGTCGCCCAATTTGCGCAGCATGGCGCCTCGCTGGCTTGCGGTAAACGTTGACCATGGCCCTTTGTCAAAGGCCTGCCAGGCCGCTGCCACGGCGCGCTCGGCGTCTTGGGCGTTGCAGCGCGGGATTTGCGCCCAGGCCTTGCCGGTGTATGGGTTTTCTGTGTCGAGCCATTGGCCACTGGCCGGGTCGATCCACTGGCCATCAATATACGCTTGGTATTTCTTCATATCTCCCCCTTGTGAACAGCTTTAGTCAGCATGATACCGTCAAGCACCGGTTGGCGGGCGCGCGACAGCCCACGTGAGATGGTCTTGCTTAAGGTTTGATCGAGCCCACCTGCACCCTTGTTTGAGGGTGCAGTTGCAAGCTGATGCTAGGCGCTCACCGGCTCGGCGGGCAAAGGCTCTGATTCTTCAAGTGCCGGCTCATCGGCCGGTGGCCGCAGGGGGCGTAAAAAGGCGTCAGGTACCGGGCCTTTGTTTTTAAAGCAAAGTTTGCCCTTGATGACGTAGGTCAGTGTGTCGGCTTGTGAAAGGGTTTCGACCTCCCAGGTGTGCAAGGGGCCGTGGTTAGACCAGTTCTCAACGCCGTTTGAAGCCACCACCCGAACAATGCGTCCGAGGTTTTCCGGGATTTCGCATTTGACCGTGATAGCCAAGTCACCGAGTTGACAGTTCAGTGCCATGATGTCCCAACCTTTGATATTTGCCTACTGCCCGAAATTCTCCAGCAAGCGGCCCAGTGGCTTTAGCGCTTGCTTCATTCGATCCATGCGCGAGCCCAATTCGGCACTGGCGTCAGGTTCAAGCCCGCCGATGGCCGCCGTTCGATCCTGACTGATTTCAGCCAAGGATAACGTCCCGTTGTCATCATAATCGAAGGAATTGACCAAAGCAGCAGCAACCAGCGGTGCGATGGGCAAACTGGCTGCCAGCACCCCCGCCAGATCATCATTGGTCGCGCCGGTGTCTTCAGAGACGGCGGCTAAGTACCCCGCCACGCGAAACAGTCTGGCCAATTCAGCAATGCTTAAATTGCCGTCGCCAGAGACGTCAAGCCCAGCGAATACGCTCGTGGCACAAAGTGCCTGATCCGTCTGGCACACGGTTTGCACGGTGTTGGCCATATCGAGCAGCGCGAGCGCTTCGCCGTGCAGCATGGCCTTGTCGCTAGCAAGCTGCTCGCAGCGCTCGTAGTCGGTGCTTGCCCAGTCTTGGTCAGGTAGAGCTTCCCAATCGGCGCCATCAGGCAGGAAGGCTTCTCGCAACCTGCCATCGGGCAGGATTTGAAAGAAGTTTGGATAGCCATCGGACTCTTCGAGTCTGGCGAAGCCCTCGGGCTGCTCACCTGAAAGCTCAAGTCCCGTCAAAATGGTCTCGCCACCACTGTTGTCGCTATCACCGATCCACAGGTAAAAGCCGTTAAAGAACACCAGTGTGTCAGTGGCGCTGTTGCAGTTCGGGGTTGCCCAGATACCTTGCATTGGTGCAGGCACCTTGTCTGCCAGCGCTAAAGCCGGCATCAGGGCCACGAGGGCAAGTGCAAATAACCGTTTCATCGCGATGCTCCGAACGAGTGACACTGTCAGTCTAGAGTGATGGCATTGGCGGGTCAATTCATGCGTGTCTTCAGGTGTGCCTTGTGTGCGCGATAGATGTGCTTCACATCGAGGGTGCGCCGCCTCGGGCCTGACGTAAAAGAAAGTCTTTTGCCGTGCGCGACAATCGATTATGGTGTTGGTCGGTTCTGCAAACAACAATGACATTTATCGCGCCTTTTTCAGGAGGGGACATGACCACCACCATCGATTACTACATGGCACCACAAAGCCCTTGGACGTACCTCGGGCATGGGCGGCTCATCGAAATCGCGCAAGCAGCCGGTGCCAAGATACAAGTGCGCCCGATGGACATGGCCCGGGTGTTTGCCGCTTCTGGCGGCGTGCAGCTCAAGGACCGCCCGAAACAGCGTCAGGCCTATCGCTTGGTTGAATTAGCGCGTTATCGTGATTACCTGGAAGTGCCTCTGGTACTGGAGCCGCAGTATTTTCCCGTGGTGCCCACCACGGCATCCAAGCTCATCATTGCTGTGCAACAAGCGCTTGGCGATGACGCGGCACTAAAGCTCAGCGGAGCTTTGATGGCCGCGGTCTGGGTGCAAGAGCGCAATATCGCCGACCCACAGACGCTTGCAGCCATTCTGAGCGAGTGTGAGCTGCCACAGGATTGCCTGGGCGAGACAGATTCACCTGCGGTGCAGACAACCTATGATGACTACACCCAAGCGGCCATTGACCTTGGCGTGTTTGGTGCACCTACCTACGTTGTCAACGGTGAGCTGTTCTGGGGCCAGGATCGTTTGATGTTTGTTGCCAAAGCGCTGCAGGGCTAGGTGCTGGCTTTAAGGCGTTTCGATGTTCAGCTGCTCGATCATGGATTCGCGCTGTTGCAAGGATTTAAGGCCTTTGGCGCCAAGTTCCTGGGCAACCAGATTGACAAGCCCCTCGCTAAAGACTAGGTAGGCCGCCAGGCTATTGCTGATGTAGTTGCCTGCATGCGGGATCTGAAAGGCGTATTGTGCGTGCGCCACCAGTGGCGAGTTCAGGTTGTCGCTCAGGGCAAGAACATCGATGCCGTTCTGGCGCGCGGCTTTGGCGACATCGGCCACGCCGCGCGTATAGGGTGCCACGCTTGCAACCACGAGCACATCGTCTTCACGCAACGCTGCCAAGCCTTCAGCAATGCCAAGCCCGTTGGCGTCAAGCAAGCTGACATCAGGGCGTACCAGGCTCAAGCCATAGGCGAGGTAGCTGACGATGCCGTGAAACTGTCGCAGCCCGTACAGCGACACGCGAGGCGCACGTGCCAGACGACGCGCGGCCTGCGACATGAGCGCCGGGTCAAGGCCGGCCAAGGTCGCTTCGATGTTACGCATGGAGTCTTGTGCTACCCGATCCAAGGTTTGCAAGGCCTTGCCTTGCGCGCCTTTGGACTGGTTGCCCAATAGCCGTTTGCCTTGTTCGGAATAAAACGGCGCTGTTGTGGTGATGTTTTGTTTGAACAGGCCTTGGAATTCGCTGTAGCCACTAAAACCAAGTCGAGCCGCGAGCCGGGTTAGCGTGGATGCATTGACCCCAACGCGCTTGGCCACCGCCGAAATTGAATGCAGCGCGACATCGTTGGGGTCTTGCAGCAAGGCGCCAAGCACCCGCATGGTTTTGCTGCCGAGCTTGATGTTTGATTCGCCGCGATTAATGGCAACTGTGAGCGCCTTGAGTTCGTCAAGCGTGCCCACGAGCGGGGCTTTAACGCTTGGTGCTCTGGTGCGCGGTGCTCTTACTGCGGGTCGGTTGCCATCTTGCATAAAGCGGTTGTGTTCTGGGCAAGGTCAATGGGTTGGTCGTCTTTGAACCGATAAACGGGTTCGTGGTGGCGACCTTGGTGGACTTGCCACTGTACCGCATCTGCCGTGATTTCAAAGCGTGCGCTAGCCAACGTGTTTTCAGTGTCTGGGTCAGCCGGGTCATCACGAAATATCGGAAAAGCCGTGTTGTGCTGGTCAAAAAGAATCTCGAGCGGTTCTCTGTGTTCCGGCTCTTGCCAACATTGCGCCAGACGAATCTGGCGAAACCCTGATGAGCCGGTGATAATCTGGGGTTGGTGGCGCGTGGCATCGTGCACCATGTGGTTGGCGTGTCCGCCGGCGTTGTTGATCATCATGACCGAGCATAGGAAGCTGGTGAACTCCACGCTTGCCATTTGATGTTGGCCGCGTTGACCGAGGGTGACGTGGAATCCGCCAGCCGGCTGCACGGCCTGCACGTATTGCAAAGCCGCTTGCAAGTCGTGCTGTGCGATCAGGTGACGCGTGATGATCATGCGGGGCAAACCGGCTTTGGCATGCAGGGTGCGCAAGTTGTTAACCGTCATGCAAAGCCCTAACGCGTTAGCGGCAAAGGTGTGGCCAGGCACCGAGCCCGGGTAAACAAACCCGGTGAAGGCAGGCCCTTGGTCAACGTTGATGTGAGCCATGGCGCACTGACCAGCAAACAAGGGGTCACCATCTTCATTGTGTGCCAACAGCATGGGTTCACTGGGCTGCCATACGGTTGTACAGCCATCCGGGCCCCAGGCCCACAAGTCACCGCGGCAGTTCCACGCAAAGACATCGGCCAGTGGCATTTGCAACCCGTCGGCTAGCCCTTGAAGTTCAGCCCAGTATTGCGGGTGCCGGGCTTGTACCTGCTGCTGCATTTGCTTGACAGCCGGGTGATCACGAAAGCGCATGATGTGATGCCAGGCCGGGCTGGTTTTAGCGTAGTGGTGAAGTGCTGGCGCCCCGAACTGACCAAGCGCTTTTCCCACCGCATGGTGTGAACCTGAAATCTTTAAAAAGCTCAGCATGCTTACCCCACGTGCTGCAAAAAGTCGCGCAACCGGGGGTTGCTGGCTTTGTCGATCAGTTCATTGGGTGGGCCATCGACTGAAATATGGCCGTGCTCCATGAAGATCAATCGTGTGCCCACTTTGCGGGCAAAGCTGATTTCGTGTGTCACCACAATCATGGTCATGCCTTCCTCGGCGAGGTCTTGCATGACGCGCAGCACCTCCTGGCGCAACTCTGGATCGAGTGCGGAGGTGGGCTCATCAAACAGCATCAGTTTGGGCCTGACGGCCAATGCGCGGGCGATGGCCACTCGCTGTTGCTGGCCGCCAGACAGCTCATTGGGGAAGTGGTCTTTGCGTTCAAGCAAGCCAACTTTGTCCAATAAGGCCAGTGCTTCTTTTTCGGCTTGTGCTTTGGAGGTGTGCCTGACCTGTTGCGGGCCGAAAGCGACGTTTTGCAGGGCCGTCATTTGCGGGAACAGGTTGAACTGTTGAAACACCATCCCCGCTTCTTGCCGGATTTCACGCACGGTGGCTTTGCCGCCGCGCACACTAAGGCCGTCAACAAGCAGATCGCCACCATCAATGCTCTCTAGTGCATTGATACAACGCAATAGCGTTGACTTTCCCGAACCCGATGGTCCAATAAGAACCACCACTTCGCCTGCCTCGATGTCAAGGTCAACGCCATCGAGCACAACCGTGTCGCCGAAGCGTTTGCTGACATTTTTGAATTCGACCATCTTCACAGAATACGCATCCTATTTTCTACTACCCGTAGGGCAAAGGTCAGCACACCAATCATGACCAGATAAAAAATCGCCACTGCACTCCAGATTTCCACGGCCCTAAAGTTGGCTGCCATGATCTCCTGGCCCTGGCGTGTGAGTTCACCCACACCGATCACAATAAACAGAGACGTGTCTTTCAGGCTTACGATGAATTGGTTGCCCAGTGGGGGCGTCATGCGACGAAACGCCACGGGACCAATCACGAAGGCCAGCACCCGCCATACGGGCATGCCCAGTGCCAGGCCAGCTTCTCTGAGGCCTTTGGGCACGGAAAGAAAGGCGCCACGCACAATCTCGGCGATGTAGGCGCCGGCGTTGACAATAATGGAGGTCACCGCCGCGGTGATCGGGTCGACTCGAACATCGGCGATCACCGGCAGCGCAAAGTAGATAAACATCACCTGCACCACAATCGGTGTGCCACGCACCACCTCGATATAAACAAACGCAACGGCATTAACGAGGCGGTTGCCGTAGGCACGCATCAAACCAAAAATCAGGCCAACCAAGCTGCCGCCGGCCAAACCCACGACGGTAATAAAAAGGGTTAGCTGAGCCCCTTTGAACAGGGCAGGCAAGGCGTCGATGATGACGGAAAAATCAAATTCCATGGCGGTGTGTCCTGCGGTGTCAGTCGCGTGTCGTCAAATGTGCTTCGATGTGGGCAAGTACGGCTGGGGGTGTGGCTAGTGTGCGGGCGGTTTGTGGACAGCGCGTAAGCGCAGCCTAGGCGGCGTGTGGGTAGGGTGTAGGGTAGGGAGGGTTGCCCCCCGAGCTCTACACCCGCACCTACTTCGCGCCAGGGCGTTTACTTCGAAGGAGGCAACGTGCCAAACCACTTCTTATAAATGGCGTCGTAGCGCCCGTCTTGCTTCATGTTGGCCAGTGCGGCGTTGACCTTGGGCACAAGTTCGCTGCCTTTGGGGAATCCAATGCCGTATTCGTGGGCCATCATTTGTTCACCCACAACTTTGACCTTGCCTTTGCCGGCGGTGTTGGCAAAGTACAGCACGTTCGGTGTGTCGTGCATGGCCGCATCAACCCGACCAGTGACCAGTTCAAGATACGCATTGTCGATGTTGGGGAACTGA
Organism: Burkholderiaceae bacterium; assembly: GCA_965659885.1. Classification (GTDB taxonomy): domain Bacteria; phylum Pseudomonadota; class Gammaproteobacteria; order Burkholderiales; family Burkholderiaceae_B; genus Algicoccus. The sequence goes on from CBFHXV010000011.1 coordinate 48,408, forward strand.
CGCAGCTCGGTGCCTTTGAAGTTTTCTTTGGCGTAGTCAGCTGCCGAGGTGCCGGTTTTGATGGCCAGGCTCTTGCCGTCAAGGTCAGCTGCGCCTGTGATGTCGCTGTCGGCGTCGACCATGATCATGAAGCCGCTGTCGTAATAGCCATCAGAGAAGTCGATCACTTTCTTGCGTTCGTCTTTGATGGTGATACCGGCGAGCGCCACATCGACGTTGTTGGTCTGCAGAGCAGGCAAGATGCCATTGAAGTCCATGGGCTGCAGTTCATATTCAACGCCAATCTCTTTGGCGATGGCATCCCACATGTCAATGTCAAAGCCAACGTATTTGTCGCCTTGCTTGAACTCAAACGGCACAAATGCCGTGTCCGTGGCCACGATCAGGGTCTCGGCAGCCGCGCTCGCGCCAACCAGGCTAGCAGCAGTCAGCACCGAGCCGAGCAGTTTGGTGAAAGATTTGTGCATGTGAACATCTCCTGAAGTTGAAAGAAGGAGGAAGAAAGGTGATGTAACTAAAAATTAGTTGCAAAGAATTGGTGCAACTAAGCATGTAACGCAAATTTATTTGCTTTATGGTGATTGCACAAGCTTTATGCGTGGGTATTAACCCTTAAGGTTGCAGTTTGTTACATCGCGATGGTCTGCACGAAAGAGTTCAGTCTGCGTTATTGGGCACTTTGGTCCTAGAATGCAAGCTTGCCCGAAAGGCGATGAACGAATTCATTTCAGGAGATGGCGGTGGCAACGATTGCATTTGTAGGCTTGGGCGCCATGGGGTTGCCCATGGCACAGAATCTGGTCAAAGCTGGCCACGAGGTGCGTGGCTTTGACCTGAATAAAACGGCATTGGCTGAGCTCGAGAATACAGGCGGCCAGGCTGCGGCAAGTGCCAAAGACGCGGCCTCGGGCGCCGAGGTGCTGATGTTGATGGTGGTCAACGCCGCACAGGCCGAGCAGGTGATGTTTGCTGATGGAGCGCTTGAAGCCCTAAAGCCTGGAGCAACCGTGGTGCTTATGGCCACGTGTGCGCAAGCGGCCGTGCAGGCGCTCGATGCAAAGGTTCAGGCGCTCGGGCATCGACTGGTAGACGCACCGGTCTCAGGTGGCGTGGTCGGTGCGCAGCAGGGCACGCTCACCATGATGGTGGCTTGCGAGACTTCGGTCTATGACGAAATCGATCCGCTGCTGCAGGTGCTCGGCGAGCGGGTGTTTCATGTGGGGCAGGCCCCGGGCCAAGGCGCGATGGTTAAAACCATCAATCAATTGCTCTGCGGTGTGCATATCGCTGTGGCCGCCGAAGCGTTTGCATTGGCTGACAAGGCTGACCTTGATCTTGACATGTTGCTGCAGATCATGGGTGGGTCAGCGGCCTCGAGTTGGATGCTGCAAAACAGAGGGCCGCGCATGCTTGAGTCTGATCCAGAGGTCAAGAGCGCGGTGGATATTTTTGTTAAAGACCTGGGCATTGTTTTGCAGACAGGCCATGACATCCGTGCCGGCTTGCCCATTGCCGCGGCGGCGCACCAAATGTATCTGGCCGCATCAGGGCGCGGCGATGGCAAGGCCGACGACAGCCAGGTGATTCAGACTTATCGGGCCATGAATGGCGTGATGTCCAAATGACGTCCACATGAAGCCCACATGAAGCTCAAATGTTGATCAGGCCATAAGTAGGGATCAGCGCGATGTGTGCGGTATACACACCAACGGTTCGGCAAGACTGGGTGCACGCCACTTTCGGCGTGGACCTGCCAGCGGCCGGCTCTGAAGTTTATCCAGGCCATCAAGGCGTGATCGTGGTGCGCAGTCGTCGCGATGAGCGAACCGCGGCTGGGCTGGCGACCTTTGGGTTGATACCATCGTGGGCTCGTGACACAAAGATTGCCCGGCACACCTATAACGCGCGGCTTGAGACAGTCGCCGAGAAGCCAAGCTATCGCGATGCCTGGCGCGATGCGCATTGGGCCATTGTTGTGGCGGATGCGTTTTATGAACCTTGTTACGAAACCGGCAAAGCCGTGCGCTGGCGCCTTGAGTTGGCGACCGCCGAGCCAATGGGTATTGCCGGTTTGTGGCAGCGTTGGCGCCAACCACAGACTGGCCAGATCGTGGCCTCGTTCACCATGCTGACGATAAATGCCGACGGGCATGAGCTCATGTCACGCATGCACAAACCCGATGATGAAAAACGAACGCCTGTGGTGCTGTCACCAATACACTTTGAAGGTTGGTTAAATGCCACCCCCGATACGGCAAGTCAGTATTTGACGCTGGCTCAGATGCCAGCACTGACGGGACATCCGCTTACTTAGCTGATGAGGTCTGTCCGTCAACTGTTTTAGACTAGGGTGTCTTTACGGGTTTGTGCATTGGTACAAGGGGTGCGTTCTGATGTCGGCTTTGATTGGCTTTACGCTTTTGTTGTTGTATCAGGTGGCCGGTGAAGCCATTGCGCGTTTGTTTGCGCTTGAGCTGCCTGGACCTGTGATCGGATTAATGTTGCTGTGGCCATCATTGGCCATCGGTTGGGTGCGGCAACACGTCTCTGAAGTGGCCGGCTTTTTGTTGTCAAACTTGTCGCTGTTGTTCATCCCGGTGGGCGTTGGCGTGATTTTGCATTTGGAGTTGCTCTCAACGATCTGGTGGCAGGTCACGCTGGCGTTGTTGGTGTCTACGCTACTCGGTCTCATGACCACGGTTTGGCTGCTGCGCTGGTTGATTCGACCGAGTGAGGATGAGGCCATTGGGTCGGGTGGCGCGGCTGATGCTGAGGCTCAAGGCGGGCGTGGCCATGGCTGAGTTTGTCGAACTCTGGACCTATTTGTCGGCCACGCCGCTGTTTGGCCTGACAGCCACTTTGCTGGTGTACGTGATTGGCCTGGCGGTGTATCAGCGCTACGACCAGACCCCGTGGCTTAACCCGGTGCTTTGGAGCATTGTGGCCTTGGGCACGGCCTTGTGGTGGCTGGATATTCCCTATCAGCGTTACTTCGCTGGCGCTCAGTTCATTCATTTTTTGTTGGGGCCGGCCGTGGTGTCACTGGCACTGCCGCTGTGGCAGCGACGCGCCGAACTCAAGCGCCATGCGGTGGCGTTGACGCTTGCGGCACTGGGCGGCGGAGCTGTCAGTGCGCTTAGCGCATTTGCCCTGGCTTGGTGGTTGGGTGTACCCGAAGCCGTGGCCTTGTCTTTGATTCCCAAGTCTGTGACGGCGCCGGTTGCCATGGGGCTAGCCGATGGCATTGGTGGCATTGCTGAACTCGCGGCGATTTTTGCGGTGCTCAGTGGCTTGATTGGTGCTTTGTTGGCCAGAACCGTGTTCCGGGTCATGGGCGAAGGCACGAGTCGCTTGGCCTGGATGCGCCGTGGCTATGCGCTGGGTACGGTCTCGCATGGCATTGGCGCGGCGCGTGCATTACAAGTCAGCCACCAAGCGGGCGCTTATGCCGGCTTGGCGCTGGCCGCCCAAGCGGTGCTGGCTTCGATCTGGATACCGCTGTTGCTTGATTGGTGGTGATGCGCTCGCCGCTGCGATCCAAGCGCCCTGTTAAAGCAAAGCCATGGGGCGTTCGCCATGTTCATACACCACATGCGCACGGCCAACGAGCAGCGGATCAACTGAGCCGATGTTGTTGACATCCTTGTTGTCGTAAGACAGTTTGTGCAACACATAGCGCATGGCATTTAAGCGGGCGCGCTTTTTGCAATCGGACTTGATCACTGTCCATGGCGCTTCGGCGGTGTCGGTGTGATAGAACATGGCTTCTTTGGCAGCGGTGTACTCATCCCACTTGTCAAGCGAAGCCAAGTCGATAGGCGAGAGTTTCCATTGTTTCAAGGGGTGAATGCGGCGCTCCTTGAATCGGCGGCGCTGCTCCTGGCGGCTGACAGAAAACCAGAATTTGATTAAGTGAATGCCGCTGCGTGTGAGGTTGCGTTCGAACTCTGGTGTCTGACGCATGAACTCATCGTATTCACTGTCATCACAAAACCCCATCACCCTTTCTACCCCGGCTCGGTTGTACCAAGAGCGGTCAAACAACACGATTTCGCCGGTGGTAGGCAGATGTTCGACGTAGCGTTGGAAGTACCATTGGCCTTTCTCAATGTCGGTGGGTTTTTCCAGGGCAACGACACGTGAGCCACGCGGGTTTAAGTGCTCCATGAAGCGTTTGATGGCGCCACCCTTGCCCGCGGCGTCGCGTCCCTCAAAGAGGATGACCACTTTCTGGCCGGTTTCTTTGACCCAGGCCTGAAGCTTGAGCAACTCAACTTGCAGCTGGTATTTGGCCTTCTCATAGGACTTGCGTGCCATGAGATTGCGGTAGGGGTAGGCCCCTTCACGCCAGTTTGTCGAGAGCTCCTCGTCAGCGACTTGGGTCTTGCCAGCCGGTGTGCCGCGATGCATGGGTGTCATGAGCGCCCGTTTGAGAACTTGTGCATCATCGGGCGAAGCACCACGCATAATGGTCTCGAGTGCTTCGGCAAGCTCGTGGGTTTTTTCCGGGAGCAGCCCATGAATAATGTCGCGAACCGCCACTTCTTTGGAGCTTTCGGCTGCCTCAACCGCCTCAGCGGGTGTTTTACGTGCTGCTGAGCCAGCGCTTGTCACACCAAGCACGTCACCGCGTTTGGTGGCCCGAGGCTTGCGTGCGGCAGTCTGAGTGCGGGGTGTGGAAGATGTGGTTTTCTTTGCGGTTCGGGTGGCCATTGCGGGCGATCTCCTGTGGGGGCGTGCGTGTAAATTTCATTGTCACGCGGCGCAGGGTGAAAGTCCCTACTGCGATAAGGTGTAATTTGACTTGAATCAAATATGAACGGATCGTGACATACGGACCAAAAACAGAGCAACAACCAGCGCCCAGGCATTGACCACGGCATTGACTAGCGTTACCAATCATCGGTTCTTAAATACGGGCCATTGGAATACACTGGCGTATTGTTGTTGAGAGCTGTTCTTGCGGGTTGCTTTTGTCATTGGCTTTTGCCATCCGTTTTTTGCTGATTTGTTTAGTGTTTTTTTCTTTCTGACTTGATGGATGTGTCCTAGCGTGTCGTTGCCAGTGTCAGGTTCAATTGAAATAAGTTGTCATGACTGTGGCGCACGGTACCGTCGAGTCGCGCTTGAGCCTGGCCAGTGGTCACGGTGTGCGCGTTGCGATGAGATTCTGGAGACCCACAGCAGCTTTACGGCCTCGGCTTGGCTGGCTTTGGTGGTTTCGGCGTTGATCACGTTTTTGTTGGCCAATGGGTTTGAGGTGGCAACGCTGTCGTTTCAGGGGCAGTCTCAGTCAACCACGTTTCTGGGGGCGGTTAGCGCGACCTGGCAGGCTGGTTATGCTGAGGTTGCGGTGCTAACGGGGCTGGTGGGTTTTGCATTGCCATTGGCGCTCTTACTGGTATTGCTCTCGGTGCTTGGACCAATGGCTTTAGGTAAAGCGCCGCCTTACTTCGAACCCGCTGTGAAAGCGCTCGGATGGCTTCGGCCTTGGTGCATGGTGCCGGTGTTTTTGCTGGGCTCGCTGGTGGCGGTGGTCAAGCTTGTCGATCTAGCCCAGCTCACCCTAGGACTGGGCTTATATGCCACAGCGGTCAGCGTGGTGTTTTTTACGGCACTGGCCAAACTCAAGCCAAGCAAACTACGCTTGATGGCGCTTGACGTCGGGCTGCCGGTGCGTGCGCCTGAACCCGAACCAGCGCCAAGCCCGGCATGCCTTTCACAGGCGTGGGCCTTACTGCTCGCGGCTGCGATCTTGTACATCCCCGCCAACGCCTTGCCGGTGATGACCATCACAGCGATTAATGGCACGTCAGGTCATACGATTCTGGGTGGGGTGGTTGAGCTTGCCCAGATGGGCTCATGGGAACTGGCGCTTGTCGTGTTCACCGCCAGCGTATTCGTGCCGTTATTCAAGATATTGCTGCTTGCCGTGTTGCTTTGGTTAACCGGGCGCCGATCAGCGAGCAGGTTGCGGCAACGCACTCGACTGTACCGGTTGGTTGAGTCCATTGGCCAATGGTCGATGCTCGATGTGTTTGTCGTGATACTCTTGGTGGCGCTTGGGCAATTCGGGCGGTTGCTAGACATTGAGCCCGGCGGCGGTGCTGTGGCCTTTGGTGCCGTGGTGGTGCTCACGATGTTGTCTGCCATGTCCTTTGATGCCCGGTTGGCTTGGCGACGGGCCGGACACCGACGTCATGCTGTCGTGCGTGAGGACATCCGCAACGAATCCGCAGATTTTGCTTGAATCGCGAACCGATGACTGACACCGAACACACCAAAACGACCGAACAAGCGCAAAAGTCGCCAGCTAAGCCTCGCGTTGGGCAGCGCTCGCGTCGCCATACGGCCTGGGTGTGGTTAATTCCGCTAGTGGCTGCCGTCATTGGCGCTTCGATTGTCTGGCGCCATTGGGCCAATCAGGGACCCACGATTCAAATTTCCTTTCATTCGGCATCAGGCATTGAGGCAGGTAAAACACAAGTGAAGTTTCGCGATGTGGTCATTGGCATGGTCACCGACATCGCGCTTAGCAAAAACCGTGAAAACGTCATCGTCACGGCACAGCTTGACAAGGACGCTGAGGCATTGGCCCACGAGCAGACACAGTTCTGGGTGGTCAAACCCACGGTGGGTGTCACGGGCATCTCC
>CBFHXV010000011.1:55160-57462 GCA_965659885.1 Burkholderiaceae bacterium
AAGGACGCTGAGGCATTGGCCCACGAGCAGACACAGTTCTGGGTGGTCAAACCCACGGTGGGTGTCACGGGCATCTCGGGCCTCGCTACGTTGTTGTCCGGGCCCTATATCGAGGCTGATACCAAAGCAGACACCGGGGCTGACACGACGACCAAAGCGGGCAAATTTGAGTTTGTGGGCCTTGAGCGACCACCGCCGATTGCCAGCGATCGGCCGGGATCGAGGTTTAAGTTGCGCGCGGCCTCGCTTGGCTCAATTGAGCCGGGCACACCGGTTTATTTTCTGCAGATACCAGTGGGCGTGGTGACCAACTACAAGTTGGATGAGAACGGCAAGTTTGTTGACATAGACGTTTTTGTCGATGCACCATACGACAAATACGTCAACGCTAGTAGTCGTTTCTGGAACGAGAGCGGGGTGCAGCTGGGTATGGGCCCCAACGGCTTTCAGCTCCAAATCGGATCATTGGCAAGCTTGCTATCGAGTGGTATCTCGTTTGCGTCATTCGGCCCGAACCACCCCGTGCCTGAAGACAAGGTCTTTAAGTTATTTGCCAGCCATGAGCAAGCGAAATCCCTGCCTGAAGGGCCGTCGGTGGCCGTACAGATGCGGTTTGACCAATCGACGCGTGGTCTGGACGAGGGCGCACCGATCGATTTTCACGGGTTGCACATTGGGGTGATTGAATCGGTCGAGCTCGATATTGATCAGGGCGAAAAAAAGTTTTACACCCGCGTGCGAGCCACCTTGTATCCGGCCATGCTTGGCGCTGCGTATGACACGATCAAACAACAAAACCGCAATCCTCAAACGCTTGGCCAGATCGTTTTGCAGGCTGTTGATCGTGGGATGCGCGCGCAGTTGCAACAATCGAACCTGCTGACCGGCGGGCTTTACATCAAGCTCGTTAACGCCAGTGACCAGCCAGCAAATGTCAAAAATACGGGCAAGTTACCGATCCACATTCCAACCATTGCCTCGCAAACGATTGATGACCTGCAAAAGCAGATCGCCCAAATCATTGAGCACATCGACAAGATTCCATTTGAGCAAATCGGCAAAGAGCTCGAGACCTCACTGAAAGAGCTCACCGCCGTGGGCAAAAGCTTGAATCAAACGCTGACACCCGAGTTGGCGCAGACACTCAAAGATATGCAGACCACGCTTGATGAGGTCAATGGCCTGCTGGCATCGTCCAAGCAAATCCCTGATGGTGTTGAGCAGTCCATACAGCAGCTTGACGATGTGTTGCGCTCGACTCGCCAGCTCGTGGACGAGATACGCCAGAAACCCAACTCGTTGCTGTTCGGTGAGCCCGCCACGTCGTACTCGCGTGAAACGCTAGGAGCAGATCGCTGATGAAACTTCCTCTGACACTGGTAGTAGCCGCATGGGTGTTGGCTGGCTGTGCCAGTGAACCGAATGTTTATTACACACTGACTAAGCAAGGTCCGGTGACAGCGAGCGCATCGCAAATGTCGCCCAATGCGTTGTCGCCAGACGCGTTTGCGCCCAGTCTGTACACATTGACCTCAGTGGTTGTGCCACCGCCAGTCGATGACAGCATGTTGGTGGTGCGCCGCTCCGATGATGTGTTGATGAAACTCGCGCACGACCGGTGGACCGCGCCGCTCGGACAGCAGTTCAGCAACGCCTTGTCTGTGGCGCTCACCCGCGAGCTCGGCATGCCGCCATTGTCGCGTGCACAAACGGCAGCTCAGGACGAGCCGCCCGGCTCGGTCACGCGCATGGACGTTGACGTGCAGCAGTTTGATTTGGTGCCGGGACAGTATGCGGCGCTGACCGCGCTGTGGCAAATAACGCCGACTCAAGGCAGCGAAGTTTCAGCGCGCACCTGCTACACAAGTCTTAGTCAGTCGGTTCAGCCTGGCGTGGCGCCACTGGTCAAAGCCCAGCAGGCCAATATCAGCGAACTGGCGCAGGCCATCGCTGTGACCTGGCGCACAGGAACGCCACCGACAACCACCCGCTGCCAGTGAGGTAACCGGCCATGCGCATGATTCATGCCAGCGATGTTGAGCATTGCCTTGACTGGTTGTCGTTGGTCAAGGCTCTGGAGGCAGGGCATCGCTTGCCCAGAGCGCGCATCAGTGACCGGGTGCTGCAACGTGAGAACCAGACGTTGCTGATGCGCTCGGCCTGGATTGATGGCTTGGGCATGGCGGTCAAGATAGCGACCATATTCCCGGACAACGCCGCATCGAAACGACCATCGGTGCAAGGCAATGTGCTGGTGTACGACGATGCCACGGGCACGCCTCAGGCCATGGTGGATTTTGAT
>CBFHXV010000012.1:0-19506 GCA_965659885.1 Burkholderiaceae bacterium
GCCAGACTGTACAGGCAAGCGATGGCGAGCCAGTTACTGCCAGCGGTGATGTCGATGATATTGACGCGATTCGCCGCTTTGCGGTGGCGTATCTGCGCCATGAACAAGACCTCGATTTGCAGGCATTTGGCCTGACCTTTGACCGTTATTTTTTGGAAAGCTCGCTCTACAGCACCGGTAAGGTAGAAAAAACCGTTGACGCGCTCTTGGCATCGGGGCACACGTATGAGTCCGATGGTGCCTTGTGGTTAAAAACCACTGAGCTTGGAACGGGTGATGACAAAGACCGGGTCATGCGCAAGCGAGAAGGCGGATACACGTATTTTGTGCCGGATGTCGCTTACCACGTTGACAAGTGGCAACGCGGTTTCGAGCAGGCGGTCAACATACAAGGCTCTGACCACCACGGCACGGTGGCACGCGTGCGCGCCGGTCTGCAGGCCTTAGATATTGGTATCCCGAAAGAGTATCCCTCCTACATCTTGCACAAGATGGTCAAGGTCATGCGCGATGGTAAAGAGGTCAAGATTTCCAAGCGTGCGGGCAGTTACGTCACCATGCGCGATCTGATTGACTGGGTAGGCCGTGATGCGGTGCGGTTTTTTCTGATACAGCGCCGCGCTGACACCGAGTTTGTGTTTGATGTGGATCTTGCGCGTTCGCAGACCGACGAAAACCCGGTTTATTACGTTCAATATGCACACGCACGTATCTGCTCTATTTTGCTGCAGGCGCAAGCGTCAATGGCTCAGATACACGCAGCATCTGGCGATGCATTGCATGCGCCAACAGAGCAGGTGCTCTTGAAGCGTCTGGCACAGTTTCCGGCACTGGTGCGTCAATCCGCCCGTGAGCTGTCACCACATCTGGTTTCTTTTTGGCTACGCGATTGTGCTGCGGACTTTCATGCGTGGTACAACGCCGAAAGGGTGCTGGTCGACGATCGGGCCACGCGCCTGGCCAGACTGAGGCTAGCTGACGCGACGCGTCAGGTCATTGCCAACGGGTTGGGACTTTTAGGTGTGAGTGCACCAGAACGAATGTAGGGTATCGACGTTTGAGCCATGGCAAAGCAAAAAAAAACCTCTCGCGGCAGTACGTTTTACGGCTTGATTGCGGGTTTGCTCATTGGACTTGGTGCGGCGGCTGCTGTCGCCTATTTTGTGATGCATTCGCCGATGCCATTTGTTGACAAGGCGAGCCGATCGGTGGCCGATACCGAACTTAACCCCAATGAGGCGCCTGACCCTAACCAAGGGCTGGTGCCCACAACGACAACGCCAAAAGACAATCAAGATACGCTTGGGCAGTTGATCGCGACGTTGCCCGTCGATGGCGATGAGGCCAAACCTCCGATGCCACCACCCCCACCACCTGCTCCTGCGGCAAGTGGCTCGGTGGCACAACCGGCGGCCCCGGCACCGCCCACACCTGCATCAGCTTCGGGCACGAACTACTACCTGCAGGTAGGCGCTTTCCGCGTATTAGAAGACGCAGAGTCACTTAGGGCTAGAATGTTGCTATTGGGATTACCCACGGTGATTCAACGAGCTGAAGTCAATGGCATACAAGTCAATCGGGTCCGGATCGGGCCCTACGCCCGGCTCGATGATATGAATGCCGCGCGCGAGAAGCTCGCCACAGAAAACATTAAAGCCAATGTTGTTCGACAATAGCCAAACAAGGGCAGGTCGACAACGGCAGATTCAACGATTCAGTTTTTAGAGGACCGCAAACATGTGGAAGTTTATTGCCCGGTTATTCGCCATCTCGTTTTTTGCTGCAGGCACCGTAGCTGCTCAGCCAGCCGGCACCTTCGTTAACGTCAACCCACCGCAGCCTACGGAGCCAGGCAAGGTTGTGGTCTTGGAGTTTTTTGCCTACACCTGCCCGCATTGCGCTGTGCTTGAGCCGCTCGTGACGAAATGGAAAAAAGACTTGCCAGGCGATGTGGCGTTTAGCTCTGTGCCCGTGGCGTTTAACCAATCGATGAAGCCGTTTCAGTATTTTTACTACGCGCTAGAGGCTGTTGGTCGTTTGGATTTGCATCCCAAGTTCTTTGCCGCGCTTCACCAGGAGCGCAAGCGCCTGTTTAGCCAGGAGGCGATGATTGACTGGGCTGTCGATCAGGGCGTTAACCGGGAGAAATTCACCGCAGCCATGAATTCTTTCGGCGTGAAATCCAAAGCGACCCGGGCCGATCAGCTCGCTAAAGGTTACGCCATTCAAGGCACACCCTCGGTTGCCGTAGGGGGTCGATATGTCACCTCGCCCTCAGAGGCCGGTGGTTATCAGGAAACGCTTGATGTGGCTAGCGAGCTTATCGAGCGATTCTGATCGCCAGTGGCGACCCACACAAACAACTTCAGGATACAGACGGATCGGGCAAGACGCTAAGGGCCTGATCCAGGTCTGCTATCAAATCATCTGTGTGTTCCAAGCCGATGTGCAGGCGAACCAGCGCACGGCCCTGCTCAGTCCAATAGGCGTGATTGTCTAACACGGCAGGGTTGACCCACTGCACCAGACTTTCAAACCCGCCCCAGGAAAAACCGATACCAAATAGTTCAAGCCTGTCGACAAATGCTCTAGCGGCTTGGGGTGAACAGCGCAGCGACACACTCAGCAGACCGTTGCCGCCACGGCAGTCACGCTGCCAGATGGCGTGGCCAGGGTCTTGCGGCCATGCGGGATCGTATATTCGGCTTACCTTGGGGTGTTGTGACAGAAACAGGCTAACAGCCCGGGCATGTCGCGCGTGGGTTTCAAGCCGTACGGGCAAGGTTTTAACGCCACGCAGGGCAAGCCATACATCATCGGCACTCACGCTGTTGCCAAGCGCATACTGCATCTGTTGTAACTGCTGTGCCACATCGTCTTTATCGGTCACGACTGCGCCCAATAGCAAATCAGAATGGCCACTGACGTATTTGGTACCCGCGACAATCGAAATATCAGCACCCAATGTCAGGGGCTCATAGAGATAAGTCCCCCAGGTGTTGTCGACGGCCACAGTTAAGCCGTGCGCCTTGGCAACGGTGGCAAGCGCAGGCAAATCAAGCATTTCCATCAACAGTGAACCGGGTGACTCGAGGTAGAGCAAACGCGTATTAGGTCGAATCAGCGTGGCGAGGTCATCTTTGGCTGCGGAAAAATAAGTCGCTTCAATATTGAGCTTTTTTAGTAGCGTGTCATGGAGGTTTCTAACCGGTCCGTAGACGTTGTCGGAGATGAGCACATGGTCGCCACTTTTAAGCACAGACATAAACACCAGATGAATCGAGGCAAGCCCCGAAGCACTGAGGATGCAATACGAGCCGTTTTCTAGGGTATTGAAGACGTCTTCTAGCGCACGGTGTGTGTCAAGCCCGGCGATGCCGTAAGTTACCGCGCGTTCACCGTGACGACGCTTGTCGAGCACCAAGTCGAGTGCCTGGAGATTTTTAAAGCGCACCGTGCTTGTGCGCACCGGCGGCATGTTCACCGGCGCGGCGTTTGTGGCGACATCAAATTCCGCTGCACCGATATGCAAGAGTTTAGTGTTTCGGTTGTGGCTCATTGGCGTACGAATTGGATCAGACCATCGGCTGAAACACGCCGTTGCAGCTTTGCATCAAAATACAAGGCATGCAAGTGCGCTATCGCTTCACCCATGGCAAAAGTCATCTGGTGCAAGTCCAGCTGGCGTTTAAACAACACAGGCAAGATATCATACGCAGACATCGGTGTGTCGCAGGCTGCCAGTACCTCGGCGAGTCGCTCATCGTGATGGGCGTGTTGTTGCTCAATGCGCTCATGCAGCCCGGTGAAGGGCTTGCCGTGTGAGGGCAGCACCAGCGTGTCGGCCGGCAAGTCGGCATAAGCGTCCAAGGACTGAAGGTATAGCGGCAATGGATTGGCCATCGGTTCAAGGTTTTGAACGCTGACGTTGGTTGAAATTCGTGGCAGCACCATGTCGCCAGAAATCAACAGCTTTTTGTCGGCGCAGAAAAACGACAAATGTTCGGGCGCGTGACCGTAGCCAGCGATGGCTCGCCACGACGAGCCGCCAATTTGAACTTCATCGCCATGCATGATGCGAATGAATTGTCTGGGAACATCGGGCACCAGTCCTTTGTAGTAGCCTGAGCGCTCTTTGATCTGCTCTAGTGCTTGATCATCGCGCAGCCCGTGCGCATGAAAGTGGCGCCAAGCCCCCGTGCCGCCAGCGGCACTGCCATTGTCACCTTTAGACCACAGGCTCGCGGTCATGTAATCGGTCATGCTCATCCAAAGCGGCACTTGCCAGCGATCGCACAGCCAATGCGCCAGGCCCACATGGTCTGGATGCATGTGCGTCACTATCACTCTGAGCACTGGCAGGCCTTGCAGCATGTTCTCAAAAACCGAATCCCAAAGCGTCTTGACTTCATCACGGCCAATGCCACAGTCGATAATGGTCCAGCCCTGTTGACCATCAATCTCGTCGCGAAGCAGCCAGAGGTTGATATGATCAAGGGCGAATGGCAAAGGCATTCTTATCCAGTACACGCCTTGAGCGACTTCAAGGCCGTGGCCTGGCAGCGGCAGTTCGTCTTTAAAGGGGTAAACCAGCTTGTGTTCTTGAGGGTTCATATGCACTATCCCGGGTTATCAAGGTCAGCGGCAGCTTGTGCCCGATTGACCCATGATAAGTCGAGAAATGACCTCTCGCCAGCTTCTTTCACGCGGTGACATGGCAATGCAAACTTCTGATAATTTGGTGGTCGAACCCAAACCTGTGCAACTCGATCCAGCACAAGTGGCGCAAATGATACTGGCGGGCTTTGACCGCCACTACGCTTTGTTTCGCTACGGCGCGCAGAGGGCTAAATCTTTGTTTGAGTCGGGCGACTGGCTTGGCATACAGAAGCTGTCACGAGAGCGCATCGAATATTACGATCGGCGCGTGCGCGAATGTCTCTCGAAGTTAAATCCTGTGCTTGCGCGCCAGGCTGGCAGCCAGGACCCCGTGATGAGCGACGAGCAGCGCCAGTTCTGGCAAGCGGTTCGTCAAAGCTACGTGGCCCTGCTTGGCGACCACCAGCAACCGGAGTGTGCCGAGACTTTTTATAACTCGGTAACTTGTCGGGCCTTGCACCGGGACTATTTTCACAACGATTTTCTGTTTGTCCGCCCGGCTGTGGCCACTGACTATCTGGACAGCAAACGTCCGGTATATCGGGTCTACTACCCTGCAGCGCAGGGCTTGACGCGTAGCCTGACCCAAATGCTTGCGGACTTTGGGCTGGCCTGTGGCTTTGACAACCTGCCGCGAGACGTACGTTTGCTTGCCCGTGCTGGCGTGCGTGAACTGACCAAGCGCATCGAACGCACCAGTGGCCACCGCCTGGCCAGTGATTGTCAGCTGCATGTGCTTGGCAGTCTGTTTTTTAGAAACAAAACCGCCTATGTCGTGGGCCGACTGATTAATGAAGGCTCGCTTTATCCGTTTGTCATCCCACTGGTGCGCAATGTTGCCGGGCAGGTTGAAGTCGATGCACTGTTGGCCGATGAGGCTGACCTAAGCACGATTTTTAGTTTCACGCGAGCATACTTTCTGGTGGACATGGAGGTGCCGGCAGCCTATGTCGAGTTTGTGGCGTCTTTGATTCCGCGCAAGGCCAAAGCTGAAATCTACACCATGGTTGGTTTGCAAAAACAAGGAAAAACCCTGTTCTACCGGGACTTTTTGCAGCACTTGGCCCACTCGCATGATCAATTTGACCTCGCGCCTGGCATCCCCGGCTTGGTCATGAGTGTGTTTACCCTGCCTTCATACCCTTACGTCTTTAAGCTGATCAAAGACAAGATATCCAAAGATGGCATGACACCAGCCACAGTGCGTGCCAAATACCAAATGGTCAAGCTGCACGATCGAATTGGCCGCATGGCCGACACATGGGAATACTCGCAAGTTGCCTTGCCGCGCGCGAGGTTTTCTGAGGCTTTGATCGCTGAGCTTGAGCGTGTGGCACCGACACAAATTGAGCAGCGTGGCGATTTACTGGTGCTCAAGCATTTATATATCGAACGTCGCATGACACCGTTAAACCTTTATCTGGTGGATGCACCACAAGCCATGCGCTATCGGGCTATTCACGAGTATGGTGAGGCCATTCGTGAGCTCGCCGCAGCCAACATCTTTCCGGGCGACATGCTGTACAAAAACTTTGGCGTCACGCGCCTGGGCCGGGTGGTGTTTTACGACTACGATGAAATCCAGCCGATGACGGAGATGAATTTCAGAGCCATTCCACCAGCACCCAATGAGGAGGCTGAAATGGCCAGCGAGCCTTGGTATGCCATTGGGCCAAACGATGTGTTTCCCGAGGAGTTCTCAACCTTTTTGTTGGGCAATGTCGAAATCAGGAAAGTGTTTCGCGAGTCACACACGGATTTGCTTGAACCTCAGTGGTGGCAAAACTGCCGTGAGCAAGTCGCGCGTGGTGTCTTGCAGGACCCGCGCCCCTATGCAGACGACAGGCGCCTCAGAGAGCCGACTGACTCGCTGCCATAGGCTCAACGGTGACGGCAATTTGCAGTTGATGGTGACCACCGCCACGGATAATGCCCTTAAGTGGCGACACATCACCAAAGTCCCGCCCTTGGGCAATACAGATGTGATCAAGGTCTGCGATGGTGGCGTTGGTCGGATCTAGCTCCAGCCAATGGCCTGGCGCATTGGGGCAGTAGACGGCAACCCAGGCATGCGAGGCGTCGGCACCTCGTAGACGTGGTTGACCCTCGGGTGGTGTTGTCAGCAAATAGCCGCTGACATAACGAGCGGCCAGGCCAATGGCCCTCAAGCAACCGATCATGATGTGGGCGAAATCCTGACAAACACCTTTGCGATCGTTAAAGGCGGCTTGCATCGGTGTGTGTATCTGTGTGGACCCGCTTTCATAGGTGAAGTCGTCATAAATTTGCTGGCAAAGCGCCATGCTCGCCTGGCCGATAGGCCGCCCGGGCAAAAAGGCGCGAAGTGCATAGGCTTTCAAGTTCTCATGCCAGCCGACGTAAGTACTTGGCCATACAAACTCGGAGGCTGGCACAAAGGGCTGTTCCAGTGAATAAACCATGGCCTCGCGCACCTGTTCCCACGGTTCGGTTAAGGCGAGATCGAAGCCGTGATACCGCGCTTTCTTCTCTACCGTACTGCGGCTTTGCACCACAAGGCAGCGATGCGGCTTGGTGATGGAGAAGTATGAGCGCTGATTGCCAAACGCATCATGTTGCTGCTGCAAATACGTAGGCTCTGGCGTGATGACAAGCTCGTGCTGGCGTACTTTTTGCCAGGGCGAGTCCTGCAAGTGCAGATACGCCAGGTGCTGAGCCAGAATGACATCATGCTCATAGTCGTACTGTGTGCTGTGCTCAATGCTTAGTACGGTTGTCATGATGTGAACCGCTGTTCAGTGGTGTGCAGGAAGAACTGGTGGCTGATGTCATTGGACAGCTGGAAACCTAATGCGGGCAGGTCGCGCACTTGTGCCATTAGGTCTGTGCTCCTGTCAGTTTGCCATGTCAATGCTGCCACCGATTGGGTAATCGACTCATTACCCGGCAAAAAGCAGAGTTGCTCGCGCAAGCCAGCCACGGTTGTCTCGATGGCTCTGGGATTGGTGGTGTCAAGCACCAGTAAGTCTAGCAACGCTGGAATATCCTGTTGTCTTTGATAGCGCGTTCTGTAGGTAATCGCACTGTCAAACAAGGTTAGCAACGAATCAAAACCTTGGCTCGTGTAGACGGCCGTTGAATCAAAGAACTGACCCAAGATTTGGGACTGGTTGATTAGCCGCTCGAGCAGCCGCCCAACAGCCAGAAGGCGCCACCCAAGATCCTTGGTCATGCGATCGAGCTGATAGCCAACGAGTGCTGCCAGTGGCAGCTCGACTTGGTCGAGCACGTTTAGCAAGTCATACTCGGATTGCTCCTTTTGTAGGAGAGTCTTGATTTTGCCGGGAATCTCCACGTGCTCGGGCGGCAGCCGATCACGCACCGCCTGCATGGCAAATTGCATGCTTTGTACGACATCGGGCAGCCCGCCAGCGCCATTCTCATGCATACGACTGATCAGCGAGTGAGCAAATGCCCGAGAAGCACCAGATATGTCAGGGCTGTCCCACGGCACAAGGTTTTGCCGACGCGCCAAGTCGGTCACCGCATCATTTAATGTGGATTGATTTGAAGACGAATCGGCCGACAACAGCGACAGCGCCTCTCTGGCCAATCGCACCATGGCCTCGGCGCGCTCCGTGTAGCGACCGAGCCAGAAGAGGTTTTCTGCTGACCGGCTTGAAACGAGCTCGTCGTCAGAGTGCCAGCGCGTGACTTGTGTTTGTGTGGCCAGCCTAGAGAAGGTGTCTACGTCACCATCGGCCAAGACCCAGGTATCGAGTGTGCTGCCGCCACTTCGGATTGATACGATGTGTGGATCAAGTGCCGCGACCCGGGTCATGCCGCCGGGCATGATTTGCCATTGCCCATCGGCGCCCACAATGGCATAAAAACGCATCATGGCTGTTTTGGGTTCGAGGCCTTGGCCGTTAAACGTTGGCACCTGAGAAAACGGCAAGTACGTTTGCGTGGTGTAGATGTCGGGCTGTCTGGAAATACGGTCGCGCCATTGCTCAAGGCCGTGTTCGGTTAAGAGACTGGCAATCACAGGCTCAAAGTTTGTGGCCTGTCGGTTGGCAAAAGTGGGCTTGATGACCTGAGAGTGCAACTGCGGGCTGACATCTTTCCAGGCCGCGGTCTCGCCACACCACCACGTATGTAGCGATGGCATCAATAAAGGTTCGCCAAGCAGGTGTTCACAAATAGCCGGCAAGAAACCTTGAATGGCAGGTGACTCCAGAAAGCCCGTGCCCAAAGCATTGGCCATGACCACATTGCCTGAACGCACGACTTGCAAGAGCCCGGGGATGCCGATGGCCGAGTCAGCACGTAACTCCAACGGATCACAAAAGTCATCATCAAGCCGACGCATCAGGCCATGGATTCGTTGCAGGCCATGCACTGTTTTAAGAAATAGTTGATTATGGCGCACGGTCAGGTCCGGACCCTCGACAAGAGGGATACCGAGGTACCGAGCCAAATAAGCATGTTCGAAATAAGTTTCGCTGTAAGGGCCCGGTGTCAGAAACGCAAACCGCGGCGCGCCATCAGCGATGGCTCTGGCTTGCGCGTCAAGGGCAGCCAGCAGCCGCTGATAACTTGAGGCCAAATGCTGTACGCGCATGTCTCGGTAAGGCTGGGCGAAAAGACGAGAGACGATCAGCCGGTTTTCTAGTACGTAACCCAGGCCAGATGGCGATTGTGTTCTTTGGCCGATCACCCACCACTGGCCCTGTTCGTCACGTGCCAGATCAAAAGCGATGACGTGTAGATAGATGTCATCGGGGACAGAGACGCCTTGCATGGCGTGCAGGTAGCCCGGGTTGCCAAGCACCAACGCGCTTGGCAGGTAGGCTGCAGCTAGCAGTTCACGGGCGTGATAGACATCACCTACCATGCGGTTGAGCAAACGGGCGCGTTGTGACAGACCTGCTTCAATCTGGCGCCAGTCATCAGGTTCGATGAGCATGGGCAAAGGGTTAAGTGACCATGGTCTGGCGAGGTCTTGCTTGTCGACAAACACGTTATAAGTAATGCCGTTTTCAGCGATCACCCGATCCACGGTTTTTGCTGAGTCAGCCAGTTCGGCAAGCGCCTGGGGCCCGATGTTCGAGAAAAGCTTTTCCCACGGCGCACGCAGCGCTAACTGGCTCGTTCGCAGTTCGTCATAGTGTCCCGATTGCGCAGGCGGGATTGATGCGCAGACCGAACTTAACCATGACTGCCCGCTTGCTTGCGCAGATGATGCGAGATGGACAGGGGTCTGAGACTCATTCATGGTTTAGAAGCTCGGTAAAAAGCTGGGTGAAACCGCACTCAAGCGTGCACAGCTTTTCGTTTCTCTTTAGTTGATACACAAACATACATTCCCGCTAAAAATTATGCCCCAAACAGGTGCGCCATTCCCCAATGTGGTTTCCACCTTGGTGCACTCAAGTGCGCCTCTTCTTGGGTGTTGACACATATGGTGCATGACCTTCACGGCAAAGCGAGCAATAAGCATGCCAGAACTAACTTCACTTAATCATGGCATAGCTTTTGCTTTAATGCTTTTGCTTTATTGATCAACGACTAGGCACGAACCTGATTCGTGCGCACACCATGGTTAGGCAGGGACATAGCAAGTGAACATGAAAACCGAGCTCGCGTTTGATGAAATGCTGATGTCGTCGGCCGAGCATTCAGTCGGTTACGCTCAAGGTCGGGCATGGGGCCATTATCGTCAGCTGCAGCACTGGCTGCGCGACCAGGATATGGAAACGCTGCGCGCACGCCACGAGGAAGCCGAGCTTATCTTTAGGCGGGTGGGGATCACTTTTGCGGTCTACGGCGATGATGACGGGACTGAGCGCACGATTCCCTTCGACATCATGCCGCGTGTGTTTCCCGGGCACGAGTGGCAACGGTTGCAGGCAGGGCTCAAACAGCGAGTGCAAGCGTTAAACCTGTTTTTGCAAGACGTCTACCATGATCAAAAAATATTGAAAGCCGGCATTGTGCCTGCTGAGCAGGTGCTAGCCAACACCAGCTACCGGCTGGCTATGCAGGGCATTGATGTGCCACTCGATATCTATGCCCATATCGCTGGCATCGATCTGGTGCGGGCCACACACGGCGATGAGGCCGGCGAGTTTTTTGTGCTGGAAGACAACTTGCGAGTGCCCTCTGGCGTGTCCTACATGCTGGAAAACCGCAAGATGATGATGCGGCTTTTTCCTGACCTGTTCAGCTCCCATGCCATCGCACCCGTGGATCACTATCCTGACCTCTTGCTAAGTGTGTTGCAACAGGTCGCCCCAAGCACAAGTCGTTACGCCAATGTGGTGGTATTGACACCGGGCATGTACAACTCGGCGTACTTCGAGCACGCTTTTCTAGCCCAGCAAATGGGCGTTGAGCTCGTCGAAGGGCAGGATCTATACGTCGACAGTGATGACGTGGTGTACCTGCGAACGACCAGGGGACCTCGACGTGTCGACGTCATCTACAGACGTGTGGATGATGACTTTCTCGACCCTGCGGTGTTTCGTGAAGATTCGGTGCTAGGACCGGCAGGGCTTATGCGCGCCTACCGCGCTGGCAACGTCTGTATTTGTAATGCGGTTGGCACAGGCGTGGCTGACGACAAGTCAATCTACCCGTACGTGCCAGACATGATCCGGTTTTATCTCAGTGAAGAGCCGTTATTGAAGAACGTGCCCACGTACATGTGTCGCCGGCCTGATGAGTTGTCCTATGTGCTGGCCAATCTCAAGGACTTGGTGGTTAAAGAGGTACATGGCGCAGGTGGTTATGGCATGCTGATTGGGCCTACAGCCACCAAGGCCGAAATAGAAGCTTTTCGACAACAACTCATTGCTAACCCTGACCATTACATCGCACAGCCTACACTGAGTTTGTCCACCTGCCCGACCTTTGTGGGCTCTGGCGTGGCGCCGCGCCATATTGACTTGCGACCTTTTGTGCTGTCGGGCAAGGACGTGCGCATGGTGCCGGGGGGCCTGACTCGCGTGGCCTTAAAAGAAGGATCGTTAGTGGTCAATTCATCACAGGGCGGTGGCACCAAAGATACGTGGGTGTTGCAATCGTCCGAGGAGCCGTGAACATGTTGTCAAGGACAGCTGACCACCTGTATTGGATGTCGCGCTACACCGAGCGAGCTGAAAACACCGCTCGCATGCTTGAGGTTAACTGGCAGATGTCACTGTTGCCCCAGTCAGAGCAAGCAGCTCAAGCCGCGTGGCGTGCGATGCTCGAGATCTCGGAACTGACCGCCGGTTTTGATGAAAAGTACGCCAATGCCACTCCGTCAAATGTCTTGACCTACATGGTTCAGGACACTGACAACCCATCGTCCATCATGAGCTGTTTGCGCGCGGCCCGAGAAAATGCCCGTGCCGTCAGGGGCTCAATGACCACGGACCTATGGGAGACCGTCAACACCACGTGGCTTGACGCCCAACGTCAGGTTGGACAGGGTTTGTTGCGCATTGCACCCACAGATTTCTTTGAGTGGGTGAAGCTGCGCTCAAACCAGTCGCGCGGTGTTCACATCGGCACCATGATGCGTGACGAGGCATCACACTTTATTAGCTTGGGTATCTTTATTGAGCGAGCTGACAACGTGGCGCGCTTGCTCGATGTAAAGTTTCTGGCCGCAGCCCAACACATGGACCAGGATCTAGAGCATGTTGAAGACTTTTACTATTGGGCCGCGATCTTGCGCTCATTGTCTGCCTTTGAGAACTATCGGATGATGTTTCGCGATGCCATCACGCCAGCTCGGGTGGCAGACCTCTTGATCCTGAGTCCGCGCAACCCACGCTCGCTCGTTGCCTGTATGGAGCAAATCGTGGATTTGTTGACCAAGGTGCGAAACGCGAGCTCAGGGCGCACCGAGCACGACGCGCGTGCGATGCTAGCGCGGTTAAAGGACACAGACATCGACGAGGTCTTTGAGCAGGGTTTGCACGCCTACCTTATCGAGTTTCTGGCGGGCATCAATCAGCTGGCTGTGGACATCAGTGGGCACTTTCTTGTGCCCATTGACGCTAGCTCAGCACCACAGCCCGCATAAGGCTGCCATAACGGCGATAACCAACCCAACAAGCGGCTAGGGTGTAAATTTTTGCTGCAGCCTTAATCGGTGTCAGTAGCTTCTACAATCACCGCATGTTGAAACTTGAAGATCTTTGGTGCTACGAGGCCGTGCGTTTGCGCGAGCAACAGCCGCCTGCGCTCGATGACCGTGAAGCCAATCAAAAAGCACTGCAAGCCGGTGACACTATGGTCAGCCGACTGATGGCGCGTGCGCGGACGTTGTCTCTTGCGCTCGGATTGAATTCCGCCCGTGAAGAGGCCAAGACACTGATGCGAGCCATGACACTTGTGGCGTGTTTTGCTGGTTTTGTCGGTGGCATCAGCGCGGCTTTGGCCAGCCTCGGTGACAGCGCACAACCGGTCAACGTGATCTGGACGCTGATTTCGCTGCTCTTGTTGCCAACGGCGATGCTAGTTGTCTGGCTGGTTTCATTTCTATTGTCCTCGGACTCGGCAGGCTCGTTTGGGCGATTGTGGCAATTTGCCATGGGGCGTGTGTTGCGTTCGGGCCCGCGGGCGCTGACCTGGAAGGCGTGGCTTGTGCTTGCCGAGCGTACGCGCAGCCAGCGATGGTGGCTGGCATTGTTGACCCACACGATCTGGCTGTCCGTGTTGCTGGGTATGGTGTTGGGCTTGGTTGCGGCATTCAGTTTGCGGCACTACACCTTTGTGTGGCAGACCACGTGGCTTACCGATGGGGTGTTTGTGCAGTTAGCCCAAGCTATCGGCGCAATTCCTTCCAAGCTCGGCTTTACGGTGCCAGGCGCTGACATCATTAAAGCCAGTGGCAACGTGGCCATCGATGAGCCCTCTGCTAGGCTGGCTTGGGCCAATTGGCTGGTAGGTGCGGTGCTGGTGTTCGGTTTGGTGCCAAGATTATTGGCCATGCTGGTCAGTGGCGTGGCCTTGCGTCAAAAATATCGGCACGTGCAAATCAAGGCCGATGACACCTATGCATTAGCGTTGCGGCAAAAACTGCAGCGACTGTCAACGCCATCGGATGTCGATGGCCCGCCAGGTGCCGGCGATGAATGGCCCAAACTTAAGGGTATCGCGGCTCACGAGGCTAAAAGCGACGCCGCTGTGGTGGCTCTGGAGACGGCGATTGGCGACACGTTGCCAGCGCGCCTTGAAGCGGGCGTGCAAATGTTGCCAACCGTTGATGACAGGCGATCAAGAGACGATGCCAAGCAACGCTTGACGCAAACCTTGCCGCACCGGCTATTGGTTGTGGTTGACGCGCGACAGACGCCCGACCGAGGCTTGATACGAACGATACTGACGTTGGGCAAGTTGGCCGTTGGCACCCAAGTGCTGTTGCTGCACACTGACAGTCAAAGAGCGCGCACAGACAGCTGGCGTGAACGACTTGACTGCATCGGGTTGACTTTAAAAAACCCTGACGAGCTTGTGACGTGGTTAAACGGGCGATGACACAACATGCAAATTGAGCAACCCCTCAAAATCGCCGTGGTCGGACACACCAACACGGGCAAGACATCGTTATTGCGCACGTTGACAAGGGACCGCTTGTTCGGGGAGGTTGATGATGCGCCGGGCACCACTCGGCATGTGCAGTCGGCTTCAGTGACGCTAGACGGGCAGACCGCACTGCTCTGGTATGACACCCCAGGCCTGGAAGACAGCGTGTCGCTGCGTGACCATGTGGAGAACATCAGCGACCCGCTACAACGAATCGACCACCATGACCGCATTGAGCGTTTTTTGGCGGACCCGACCGCGCAAATGTCGTTTGAGCAAGAGCATCGTGTGTTAACCCAAGTGATGCAGTCCGATGCCTTGCTGTACGTGGTTGATGCTCGTGACCAGGTTCTGGCCAAACACCGTGATGAGTTGTTTCTTTTGCAAGCCTGTGCAAGGCCGGTGTTGCCGGTGTTGAATTTTGTTGCGAGTTCTGAAGCCGATATCAAGCCCTGGGTGCAGATGTTTGCGCGACAGGCCATGCACATATATGTGCAATTTGACAGCATCAGCCCCCCAGTGAACGGTCAGCAGATGATGTACGACACGCTTGGTCAGCTGCTGGTGCAACATCAGCCTTTGTTCAAAGCGCTGTCTGCAAGCGTGGCGCAAGAGCGGCGCAACCGGATCATGGCCGCACTCGAATCACTGTCTTGTCTTTGCACCAGCGTGACATCGCTTAGCCGAATGGTCAAGGATGAAGCCACCGAGATAGACATAGCCGTTAGCGAGCAGCAGCACGATGTCCGCCAACAGGAAAAGGCATTCGTTGAACAAGTGTTGGACCTGTACGAATTCGATCCGCAAGACTACTTGCTTGGTACCGATGGCTGGCAGGCCGGCCAGTGGCAAGCCGATGTGTTTTCTGAGCAGACATTGGCCAACCTGGGCATCAAGCTTGGCACAGGTGCGGCCGTGGGTGCCGCAGCTGGCGCCGTGGTCGATATTCTGAGTGCTGGCTTGTCGCTGGGCACCGGTACGTTGATCGGTGCGGCCGCTGGCTCAGCTTGGCAAAGCGTGGACCGCTTTGGCAAGGATGTGGCAGCGAAATGGCGCGGGCAACGGTCCTTGATGGTCAGCGATGCGGTGGTGTTAGCCATCGCCACGCGCAACATTCGCCTGATCGCGGCACTCGAGCAGCGTGGCCATGCCAGTAAGCACCGGGTGGCTTTGCAGTCAGATCAGGCAGCAGCGTTTGATCACAAGGCATTTTTGCAGGCCATCGCGCCGCTGCGCCAGCAATCATTAAAAAGCCATTTGGTTAGCCTGATGGGTGGGCAGCGGCCCGACCAAGCACGCACAGAGGCGATCAAGCAGGTGTTGTTACAGTCCGTGGCGCTGCAACCGCTAATGGACGATGGGTTACACTGACGCTTCGTCGGATTGTTCCAGTCCACCCGACGTCGCCGAGCCACCCTTGGCTCACCGCTTTGACATCCCATGTTCAGGCGTTTTTTCCTGATGCGCACACGATGATTGGAGTCGCTGCATAAGCGGCTCGTGTGGCAACGGAGTAATTTCATTGTCTACCCCTATTGATTTTGCCGGCCTTGCGCTGGCACAACCCCTGTTGACAGCCATTGATCAGCAGGGCTACACACATCCCACGCCCATACAGGCTAAAGCCATACCGCAAGTGCTCGCCGGCCACGATTTGATGGCTGCCGCCCAGACCGGCACGGGCAAGACAGCCGGCTTTACCTTGCCGATTTTGCACCAGCTGATCACAAACCAAGCTGGCAAGCCTGCACCGGGCCGGCCCCGTGTGCTGATCCTGACCCCAACCCGTGAGCTTGCGGCCCAAGTGCAAGAGTCGGTGCGCACTTACGGCAGCCAGACACGCATCACCTCCATGGTCATGTTTGGTGGCGTGAATATCAATCCCCAGATCAGCGCGCTTAAAAAGCCAGTCGACATTCTGGTGGCCACCCCCGGGCGGCTGCTGGATCACGTTTCCCAAAAAACGCTTGATTTGTCTGAGGTCAGCACGCTGGTGCTTGACGAAGCCGATCGGATGCTGGACATGGGGTTTATTCGTGACATCAGAAAAATCCTGGCGTTGTTGCCAGCAAAGCGTCAAAACCTGCTGTTTTCTGCGACGTTTTCTGATGACATCCGTCAGTTGGCACGTGGCGTGTTGAATAACCCGACGGAAGTTTCTGTCAGCCCGCCCAACACCACCGCGCAGCGTGTTCAGCAAATGGTGCACCTGGTGCCCCAGTCAGACAAACGCGATGTGCTGAGTCATATCATTCGCGAAAGTGGCTGGCATCAAGTGCTGGTTTTTACCCGTACCAAGCACGGCGCCAATCGCCTGGCTGAACGGCTGGTCAAAGACGGTTTGCAAGCCGCTGCCATTCACGGCAACAAAAGCCAGTCAGCACGTACTCGGGCGCTTGACGGTTTTAAAACGGGCAAGCTGTCCGTGCTGGTGGCAACCGATATCGCCGCGCGCGGCCTAGACATTGATCAGCTGCCGCAGGTGGTCAATTTTGAGTTGCCCAATGTGCCCGAAGATTATGTGCATCGTATCGGGCGCACAGGTCGCGCCGGTGCGGCCGGACAGGCATTGTCGCTAGTTGCCGAAGATGAGGTGAAATACCTGAAAGCCATTGAACGGCTGACCAAACA
The DNA here is from genome assembly GCA_965659885.1 of Burkholderiaceae bacterium. GTDB lineage: Bacteria > Pseudomonadota > Gammaproteobacteria > Burkholderiales > Burkholderiaceae_B > Algicoccus. The sequence continues at coordinate 16,852 of CBFHXV010000012.1, forward strand.
GTCGATCGAGCAACGTCCTGCGCCCACGGGTTGGGTGCGTCGCGCTGACGCACCGGATACTCGTGCGCCTCGGCCGGCAGTCTCACGCCCACGGCCGGCAAGCTCGCGCAAGCCTCATTCAGGCAACGCCGGGCAAGGTCGGGCCAGACGCGCGCCTGCGGGCAACCATGCATAAAACGTGAGATAAACCGAACCAGCCGTTAAACTGTGGCCCCTGCCCATTGCTTGACGGGCAGGTTTGATCGGACCCGTAACCGAACGATTGTCTTCAGATGTCCAAACATTCTATTGAGCAAGAGGTCAAGCGCCGACGCACCTTTGCCATCATTTCTCACCCCGACGCCGGTAAAACCACACTCACAGAAAAAATCCTGTTGTTTGCTGGTGCCATTCAGATTGCTGGCAGCGTCAAGGCGCGCAAGGCTTCACGTCATGCCGCTTCTGATTGGATGGAAATTGAAAAGCAACGTGGCATTTCCGTGGCTTCCTCGGTTATGCAAATGGAGTACGAAGATTGCGTCATCAATTTGCTCGACACCCCAGGGCACCAAGATTTCTCCGAAGACACTTACCGGGTGTTAACAGCCGTGGATGCGGCCTTGATGGTCATTGACGCGGCCAATGGTGTTGAGCCGCAAACCATCCGCTTGCTGGAAGTCTGTCGGGCCCGCAACACACCCATCATCACGTTCATCAACAAGCTTGACCGTGAAGTCAAAATGCCGCTGGACCTGATCGAAGAGGTCGAATCACATCTGGGCATGGATGTGGTTCCGTTTTCCTGGCCGGTGGGCATGGGCAAGCAATTCAGTGGAGTCTTTGACATCGCGCTAGATCGCATGCGTTTGTTTAAGGCAGGCCAGGACAGGCGCGCCAACGAAGACGATGAAGCCATTGCCGGGCTAGAGAACCCAGAACTGGAAAAAAGATTTGGTCAGGCGTTTTTGCAGGCCAAAGAGGAAATTGAGCTGATCCAGGCGGCGTCACCTTCGTTTGATCACCAGGCCTTTCTCGACGCGCGCCAAACACCGGTTTTCTTTGGCTCTGCGGTTAATAATTTCGGGGTGCAGGAGGTGCTTGAGGCATTGGTGCGCTATGCCCCAGCGCCAGGCGCACGTCAGGCCCTTGAGCGCACTGTCGAGCCGCAAGAGCCCAAATTTACTGGCGTGGTCTTTAAAGTCCAAGCCAACATGGATCCGGCACACCGCGATCGCGTGGCATTCGTGCGCGTGAGCTCCGGGCGCTTCACCCGCGGCATGCGCCTTAAAGTCAGTCGAAACCAGAAAGAAATCCGTCCGAACAATGTCGTTTCGTTTCTGTCACAGCGAAGAGAACTTGTGGACGAGGCGTTTGCCGGTGATGTCATCGGTATACCTAATCATGGGGTGTTGCATCTAGGCGACGTTCTGAGTGAAGGTGAGAAGCTGCAATTTACCGGTCTGCCGTTTTTTGCGCCGGAGCTGTTTCAAGCCGTTGAAGTCACTGACCCTCTTCGCACCAAGCAGCTACGCACCGGGTTGACTCAGCTCGGTGAAGAGGGGGCGATTCAAGTGTTTCGACCCGTGGCTGCCGGGGCAACGATTCTGCTCGGCGCCGTTGGCCAGCTGCAATTCGAAGTGGTGATTCAGCGACTTAAAACCGAATATGGTGTCCAGGCCAGGCTCATGCCAGCTCGATACACGCTGGCACGCTGGGTAACGGCAGAAGATCCCAAGGTTTTAACCAAGTTTTTAGATGCTAATGCCGCACAGATTGCCTATGATGTGATTGATGCGCCGGCATATCTAGCAAGTTCGCCCGCCCAGTTGCGGGTTGTGCAAGACCGTTATCCGGACGTACAGTTTCACACCATGCGAGAGCATGGTGCCCGAGTATTTAACTAACGAGGGCGTTGCCTGAGGAAGCGAGCAAAATGTCCTGGCGCTGGCTGTTTGTGTTTGTGATTTTTATTCTGGCCGCATCGGCGGCCGGTGGCGTAGCGCTTGGCAATTGGCTTGTTCAGGCCGCACCATCTATTTCTGCCGAGGCTCGCACCAACACCACCCGAGCCCCGGAAATTGTGCGCGATGCAGCAGGCAGGCCACTGACTTCAGTGCCGCCTCAGCCGTTGCTTGATGGCTCCTTAGGCACGCCAGTTGAGACGATACAGCCGCTGTGGGAAGTGCAGGCGGTGTCATTGTTTGAAACCAATCTGGACCCCATGGTCGTGCTCGGTCGCGGTGATGATGCTTATACCGTGTCGGATATGCTGTCAGCGGCTGGGCAAGGACTGGCGCAAGGTGAGGGTGATATTGCGACGGTGGACTTGACGGCTGAGCCAGAGACACCGGAGGTTGCGCCAGTCGAAGTTGCGCAAGCACCGGCTGCCAAGGCTTGGGACGAGCAGTTGGCTGATGCCATTGAGGCTTGCCAGAATGTGGGCTTTTTTTCCAGGCCAGATTGCATCAAGCGGGCGCGACAAAAATTCTGTGAGCCAAACAGGGCTTGGGGAACACACCCATTGTGCCCGAGTCAATCCAACATCCTCAATTGACATCTGCCACTGATGTCATTGACCGAGATGTTTGACTCGCCGCTTAGGAGCGTCGAGCTTGGGCGTGGGACTTTCTAAGCGAGGCGCTAGGGATGCGCATCTGCTCTCGGTACTTGGCGACG
>CBFHXV010000012.1:19514-29260 GCA_965659885.1 Burkholderiaceae bacterium
TTAGGAGCGTCGAGCTTGGGCGTGGGACTTTCTAAGCGAGGCGCTAGGGATGCGCATCTGCTCTCGGTACTTGGCGACGGTTCGCCTGGCCACTTGAACACCCTCTTTTTGCAGTAGGTTGGCGAGTTGACTGTCGGACAGTGGCTTGCCAAGTTCCTCTGCTTCGATGAGGTCGCGAATACGGGTCTGGACCGCCGTTGTTGACGTGGTTTGGCCGTTGGCCGAAGACAAGCCCGCCCCAAAAAACCGCTTTAATTCGACGGTGCCATGCGGGGTGAGCATGAACTTTTGATTGGTGGCACGCGAAATGGTGGACTCATGCATCCCGAGCTCACCAGCAACCTCTCGCAGTGTCAACGGTCGCAAGCGCCCCCAACCGCCTTCAAAGAACGCTTGCTGATGAGCCACGATGAACTGTGACACCCGCAAAATCGTCTCATAGCGCTGATTCACGTTGCGAATCAGCCAGCGCGCTTCCTGCAATTGGCCATGCAAAGCGCTGTGTTCGCCTGAGCGTGAACTGCCTAAAGCCTGCGCGTAGATGGCATTGATGTTCAGTTTGGGTAGCGCCGATTCGTTGAGAAACGGCTCGTAGCCATGATTGGTTTTGCGCACCACGATGTCAGCAATCGCATATTGAGCTGCTGGCCTGGCCCATGCCGAGCCTGGTCTGGGGTTTAGTCGCAAGATGGCGGCGTGGGCCTGTTGCAAGGTATCAAGATCGCAGTCAAGCGCGTCTTGCAGCTTGGACAAGTTGCCCGTGGCAAGCAGCGCCAAGTGTTGCGTGCAGATCTGTCTGGCAAGTTCCAAGACCTTCGGGTCTGCCAGCGAAGAAATGCACTTCAGGTCAGGCTGACGCAATTGCAAACTGAGGCACTCGGCCAGATCACGTGCGCCAATGCCAGGTGGATCGAATGATTGCAGCAGGCCAAGCGCGGCCTGCAGCTCGTCAAGTTCTACATCAAGCGATGCATCAAGCAGTTCGTGGATAGATGGCAGCGAGGAGACAAGAAACCCGTCGTCGTTTAAGTCATCAATTAATAAGCCCACGAGCGCAGCGTCACGTTCGCTGGCTCTGGTGGTTCCAAGTTGCGAGAACAAATGCTCACGCAGGCTAGGTTGGCTGCTCGATTCAGGCAGCTCTTGTTGGTCGTCGTCGCGGCTCTGGCGTGATGCACTGTAGCGCTCACTTTGGCTAATCGGTGTTGCTTGGGGTTGCAGCGACTGCACAACTGGCTCAACACCTGGGTCCTCGGGCTCTGCGCCTTGGGCTTCGAGCATGGGATTCTCGTCGAGCGCGCGCTCAATTTCTGCCTGCAAATCGAGACTCGAGAGCTGAAGCATTCGGATGGATTGCTGCAGCGCCGGCGTCAAAGTCAGGTGTTGCCCTAATTTAACGTCTAATGACTGCTTAACCATGAGTGACTACTCCCCGGCCTGAAGCATCGGGGCTTTACGCGTAGAGAGGGTAAAATACTGCTTATGCATTCTGGGGAGTCTTCCTTGACCACTAAAACCGACGCCAGCCGGATCAACGCTTTGTTGCGCCGTCTTTGTCTGCCTCGATGGCTTGGCCGGGCTGGCATTTTGGCGGCGGTGACACTGGCTTGGATTTGGATCGCCAACCAGATCCTGATCGGTGGCTCATTGGTTAACTATAGCGGTTTAAGTTCGCTTGGGGCGCAAGTCGTTGAGTTTTTAACCCGAATCAACCCCTATCTGTGGTGGGGATTGATGATTATTTTGTCACTGATTGTGCTCTCTTTGGCCCGCAGCTGGCTTAAATCGAGTGTCAGAAAGGGGCGGCAGGTTGCTGTTTCGGTTGCAGAGATCCAGAAACTGTCCCAAGACATGACCAGCGAGGGTGTGGATGTCTTGCTCTGGGTTTGGGACCATGAGACTGGCCCGGTGACCATCGGTGATTTGATCTCTGCGCGAGACCAGTTGCAAAGCGGTCGCGTTCGCAAGTTGGCCACCGCCCGTGCCCAGCACCAAGTGCTGTTGCAGGCTCGCCAAAGCGCATCGAACCAAGCTGATTGATATTGTTGCGCCTAAGCTGCAATAGGGCCTATCTGCAACACTCTCACGCGCGCTTGTGACCCCAATGTTTGCAAAAACCTGGTTTTTGTGTTTTATTTCAAGTATGTCAATGATTCCTTGTCCGCTCTGTTCTTCGAATGCTGCAGCGCCTGCTCGCGGCCGGGACACTGCGACCCGCGGCGAGGCGCTTTGTGCTCAGCCTTGCGCTGACCGCACACTCCAAACCCTACCTCTCCTACTACCGATCGGTTGCCGGGCCTAGCGCCTCGTGGCAGTCCGGCAGCCTGTAGCCACATCCGCACAAGACTTGTTGTTGTGCTCGATTCCCGTATTCCTATTATGAAACGCCAGCCTGCCAGACAGGCTAAAAAAGGTAACCAAAATGCTTGCAAACCCAGCTACCAAATACATACCGTTCAAGCCATTTGAGCGCGACTATGCCGAGCGCACTTGGCCTAGCAAAAAAATCACACACCCGCCTATCTGGATGAGCACGGACTTGCGAGACGGCAATCAGTCTCTGATTGAGCCCATGAGCGTTGAGCGCAAGTTGCAGTTTTTTGAGATGCTGATTCGCATTGGCTTGAAAGAAATCGAGGTTGGTTTTCCGTCTGCATCTCAAACCGACTTTGACTTTGTGCGCAAACTCGTCGATGAGAAACGCATTCCCGAAGATGTCACCATTATTGCGTTAACACAGGCTCGGCCTGAACTGATTGAACGCACAGTCCAAGCGGCTGCCGGCGCTAAAAAAGCCATGATTCATCTGTACAACGCCTGTGCACCGGCCTTCAGAAAAATCGTGTTTCAGCTCGACAAACCGCAGACACTCGAAGTTGCAGTCCAAGGCACCAAAGCGGTCATGGCCAGCATGGCCAAGCACCCAGAGACTGACTGGTACTACCAATACTCGCCAGAGGTCTTTAGTACCACCGAGCCGGAATTTGCGCTTGAGGTTTGCAATGCCGTGAGCGCCACTTGGCAGCCCACGCCCGACAAAAAAATGGTGTTTAACTTGCCAGCCACCATTGAGGCCACCACGCCCAACATGTACGCCGATCAAATCGAGTTCATGCACCGTAATTTAGAGCGACGTGATTGCGTTTTGTTGAGCCTGCACCCGCACAACGACAGAGGCACGGCGGTAGCTGCCGCCGAGCTTGGCCTGATGGCAGGTGCTGATCGCATTGAAGGGTGCCTCTTTGGCAACGGTGAACGCACCGGTAATGTGGATTTGGTGACGCTGGCCTTAAACCTTTACACCCAGGGCATTCATCCCGGCCTCGATTTCTCGGATATCGATGAGGTTCGACGCACCGTGGAACATTGCAACCAATTGCCGGTTCACCCCCGCCACCCCTATGTGGGCGATCTGGTCTTCACAGCTTTTTCCGGGTCTCACCAGGACGCCATCAAGAAAGGGTTTGCCGTGCAAAAGCCCGATGCTGTGTGGGAAGTGCCTTATTTGCCGATTGACCCTGCCGACCTTGGTCGCAGCTACGATGCCGTTATTCGCGTCAACAGCCAGTCCGGCAAAGGCGGCGTGTCTTATCTGCTTGAGCAAGAGCAAGGTTTGGCATTGCCGCGCCGTTTGCAGATCGAGTTCAGTCGCGCCATTCAGCGTGTCACCGACGAGACGGGCCATGAGGTCAGCGCTCGCGATGTTTATGGCATTTTTGAGCGCGAGTACTTGGTGATTGGCACACCATTTAAGCTCATTAAGCATCGCATCACTGGCGACCCGGATGCTGGCGAAGGCAAGCAGTTTTCTATTGAGGTTGAGCTTGAGATCAATGGACAGCGCCACACACTGCATGGCGAAGGCGATGGTGCTATCTCTGCCTTCGTCAATAGCCTCGGTGTGCCATTGCGCATTGTTGACTACCACGAGCATGCCATCGGTGCTGGCACCGAGACTAAAGCGGCCTGCTATGTGGAGGCGCGTATTGCCGATGCGCCCACAGGGTTCGGTGTTGGTGTGGACAAAGACATTGTCACGGCATCGTTTCGTGCTGTCTTAAGCGCCCTGAACCGTTATGTGGCAGCAAACGGCGCCGACCAGATCGCAGGCGTTTTTGATAAAACCGCGGCCTGAAACAGCGCCGTTATCAAACCGTGGCTTGCAGGCGGGCGAGTTCTTCGTCATCAAACCCCGCCTGCCGCCTGGCCTCAAGATTAAATGGCCCGCGCAAGCGAGGGGCGTTGTGCCGTTGGGCAAGCACATCGTAAGTGGTGATGGGGTCTAAGTCGCGTTGCTGACAGACGAACCGATACCAGTGGTTACCGATAGCCACATGTCCGATCTCGTCGCGCAAGATGATGTCCAGTATCGCGGCGCTTTCATCATCACCGGCTTGTGCGAGTTTGTCGCGAATGGCCGGTGACGCATCCAGCCCGCGTGCCTCGAGCGTGCGCGGCACTATTGCTAAACGCGCCAATAGATCTGAAGCGGTTTTGGTTGCCATCTCCCACAATCCGTTGTGGGCCGGAAAGTCCCCATAGGTATGGCCAAGGCTTTGCAAACGTTTTTGCAGCAACGAGAAGTGGTAAGCCTCTTCTCGAGCCACTTTGAGCCAGTCCCGATAAAACGACACAGGCATATCGGGATAGCGCCACACAATGTCTAGCGCCAAGTTGATGGCGTTGAATTCAATATGCGCCAGCGCATGTAATAAAACCGCGCGGCCATGCGCCGTGCTCACGCTACGGTGCTTTAATTTTGCCGGCGACACGAGCGCTGGCGCCTCTGGTCGGCCCGCAGACAATGGCAAGGGCTCGGGCTCGGGCAAGACGACTTGAGCATCAACATGGATGTGGTCATCTAGCTTGCTTACGAGCTGGCACTTGCTCTGGACATCGGTGCATAGCAACGCCCTAAGCGCCAATTGGCGAGCTTCGGGTGTCGATAGGTCTTGAACCGGCGGCAAGGGCGTGGTTTGCATGAGGTTAGTGTAGCCGTTTGCCATGATCACTGACTGAACACTGACCATGTGACGCGCGAAACTGACCTGCGGTTAATAGATGTGCGAGAATCGCAACATGAACGCAGATCGACTCTCTGAAGCTGACCCTTTATCAGCCCAAAAAATTCCGCTGTCCGTTTTGTTACCGGGCTTGGCTGGCTTGATACCGTTTGTGGTGCTGTCACTGTCCGAGGTGTTGGCACTTGGGTTGCCGCCAATTATCAGCCTCTTGGCTTTTAATACCTATGGGGCTGTCATTTTGAGCTTTGTGGGGGCGATTTGGTGGGGGCTGGCTGCAGCGGCTGGCCCGAGCGCGCCGAGGGCCTTGATGTTTGGCTGGAGTGTTGTGCCAGCCTTGATTGGTTGGTTTGCCACGTTGGTGGCGCCTGACCTTGGCGTATTGTTGCTGTCAACCGGCTTTGCACTGCAGTGGCTAGGTGATGCCTGGCTGGTGCGTCGCTATCCCGGTGTTGCGCCGGTCTGGCTCTTTGCCTTGCGTACGATTCTCACGGCAGGGGTGCTCGCGAGCATGGCGGTCGCCTGGTGGTTTTTGGTCTAGGGTTTTGCCTGGGCCTAAATGCAAAGCGGATGTTGTCAGTCCGCTTTTTTGTTGGCCTTGCGCTTTTTCTTTTTGGGCAGCGCCAACATCGTGCCGCGACAGTTCTCACTGCCACACATGCAAGCGTATTCTCGCCGGTTTTGTTTGGTGATTTTGCCATCCATCACCAACCCATAGTCATAGTTCAACTCTTCGCCGCGAGCAATGTCGCGTTTGGCTTTGACGTAGACACGTTTGCCGCCTCGACCCTCTTCGCTTTCGCAGTTAGGATCGCATGAGTGATTGATCCAACGCGCGTCATTGCCGTTGACCGCACCGTCGATCACCGTGCCGTTGCTGAGCATGAAGAAAAACGTGTGAAACGGATCATCCGGGTTGGTGGGGTGGCGCCGATCGGCCTCTGGCCCACTGATTTTTTCTCCGATGTACTCAATGATGCGGGTACCGGCTGGAATGCGGCGTTTGGCGAACACCCCCCGGCCATGAATGGGTGACTGCTTCACAACATGCCAGACAATGGCATCCGTTTTAGGCTTGGCAGATTCGCTCAAAAGGGGCTCCGGGTTGATGCCAGTCAGGATTGTGGCTTTTTAACACCGAAACAATGCTGGGTTTCGGGGAAGTTGCCTGCTCTGACATCTTCGGCGTAATGCTGCACGGCTTGGCGTACATCGGTGGCCAGGTCGGCATAACGTTTGACAAACTTCGGCACTTTTTCTCCGTTTAGCCCGAGCATGTCTTCGGTGACCAGGATTTGGCCATCACATTCGGGTGAGGCCCCAATGCCAATGGTGGGTATGGACAGCTCATGCGAGATGTCTGAGGCCACACTGTGCTTGACTCCTTCAAGCACCACCGCAAAAGCGCCGGCATCTTGCACAGCACGCGCGTCAGCGCAAACAACTTGGGCGGCCTCATCATCCATGCCTTGCGCTTTGTAGCCTCCCATGGTGTTGACATGCTGTGGCATAAGACCCACGTGCGCCAAAACGGGGATGCCCCGTTCGACCAGAAACTTTATCGTGGGTGCCATCACGGCACCACCCTCGAGCTTGACGGCATCAGCGCCGCCCTGGGCAAGCAGATAAGCGGCATTATCAAAAGCTTGTTCGGGGCTTCGCTGATAGGAAGCAAATGGCATGTCGGCGATCACGCAAGCGTGCGAAGTTGCCCGCACGACTGCACCCGTATGCGCCGCGATTTGCTCAACGGTCATCGAAAGCGTGTTGGGTAGCCCGTAGGCCACCATGGCAGTGGAGTCGCCGATCAGGATGAAGTCGAGGTATTCGTCCATGAGGCTGGCAAAGACACTGCTGTGCGCGGTCAGCGCGGCGATTTTGCGTTGGTGTTTGCAGGCCCGGATCTGTGGGATCGTGACCCGTTGAACCGACTGATGAATGCTCACGGCGCGTTATTCCTGTGTTGGTTTGATCAAGCCGTCTCGGCCTTGGTCTTGGCGGCTCTCTTAGTCGCTGTTTTTTTTGTGGCGGCTTTCTTGGTTGCGGACTTTTTGGTTGCGGTTTTCTTTACGGCCTTTTTAGCGGGCGTTTTAGCAGCTGCCGTTTTTTTGGAGGCTGTCTTGCCGGCTGTTTTAGCTGGCCTGGGCTCAAACTCAAACCCTACTTTACCACCCTCACCCACAGCGAGATAAGCCTTGAACTTGCGGTTGGTTCGGCTTGAAACGAAATCAGTCAACAGATCTGTTTTGCCCTCACGCAACAGCTTTGTCACCTGCTCTGGCGACACTTCTTGTTGCAAGATGACTTTGCCGGTGCGAAAGTCACATGACTTTTCAGGGCCGACAGACTTCTCACAGACATAGTTCATGCCGTGCTCAAAAACGTTGGCGCCGCATTTGGGGCACTTGCCAAGCGCCGTGCTGCCAGAGAAATCGACGGGCTCATTGTCTTCTTCGTCTTTTTGCCCGAAATCAAATGCCAGTTTGTAGTCCGCGTCAATGCGCAAAATCGCGGCAAAGGGCCGACCCATCTTGCTAATGAACCCCTGCATGGGGCCGATTTCGCGGTCTTTGAGCAGTGTCTCAACCTCGGCAGGCTCAAACGTGCGTCCGCCCGGGTGCTTGCTAATGGAAAAGTCGCATTCGGTGCAGGCAAACCGCCGGTAATTTTCTTTGACAACCCCACCACACTTGGGACAAGGTGTCTTTAGTGTGACGTAGTCACCAGGAATCGTGTCGCGGTCATATTCTTTGGCGCGTTTGACGATGACTTGTGTCATTTGCGCGATTTCGCGCATGAAGGCTTGTCTGGCGAGTTCGCCTTGCTCGATTTGCTTGAGCTTGTGCTCCCACTCACCGGTTAACTCCGGTGAGGTCAGTTCCTTGACATCAAGCCCGGTCAACAGCGTCATTAATTGACGCGTTTTCGCGGTGGGCACGAGTTCGCGGCCCTCGCGACGAAGATAACTCTCGTTAAGCAACCCTTCGATAATCGATGCGCGTGTGGCTGGCGTGCCCAAGCCGCGCTCAGACATGGCTTCTCTGAGCTCATCGTCGTCGACCAATTTGCCGGCGCTCTCCATGGCCGAGAGCAACGTCGCTTCGCTGTAGCGTGGTGGCGGTTTGGTGGCTAGACCAACCGATTCAATGTCTTCAGTTTTAACCGTCTCGTCAGCTGCCACAGGCACCAGAGTGGCGTCATCACCTTGTGCCTCACGGCCATAGATTTCAAGCCATCCGGGTGACACCAGCACCTTGCCTTCGGTGCGGAATTGATGTCCCTGCACCGCGGTAATACGCGTGGTGACGCGATACTGAGCCGCAGGAAAGAAAATCGCCATGAAGCGCTTGACCACCAGGTCATAGAGCTTGGCTTCAGCTTCGCTAAGATCCTTGGGTACCTGAAGCGTGGGAATAATGGCAAAGTGATCTGACACCTTCTTGTTGTCAAACACGCGTTTGCTCGGTTTGATCCACTCTTGGCCCAAGATTTTTTGCGCATGCGGTGCCAGCGCGTTGGCAATCTTGCCCTCACCCTGCGCGATGATGCCGATGGTTTCTTTGACCGTGTTGAGGTAGTCCTCTGGCAGGTAACGTGAGTCCGTTCGAGGATACGTCAGCGCCTTGTGGCGTTCGTACAGGGTTTGCGCCAGCGACAGCGTGGCTTTGGCAGAAAACCCAAACCGGCTGTTGGCCTCACGCTGCAACGATGTCAGGTCAAACAACAGAGGCGACAGTTGGCTGCTAGGCTTGGACTCTTCAGAGACCGTGCCTGTCTGCCCACGACAAGCGGCTTCGACCGTCTTGGCAGCGGTTTCACTCCAGAGCCGGGTATCGCGTTTTTCTGGGTCTGTCGGATCCTTCTTGAAAGCAGGGTCAAACCATTTGCCTTCGTACAGGCCAGCGGCTGCTACAAAGGTGGCGCGCACCTCCCAATAGTCACGTGGCACGAAATCACGGATTTTGGCCTCACGTTCGGCGACGATCGTCAAGGTTGGCGTCTGTACGCGACCGACGGTGGTTTTAAAGAAACCACCATCCTTGCTATTGAAGGCGGTCATGGCCCGGGTGCCATTAATGCCAACGAGCCAGTCAGCCTCAGCGCGCGACCTTGCGGCCTCTTCAAGCGGCTTGAGCGCGTCATCAGGTCGCAGTTTGGTGAACGCCTCACGGATGGCATCGCGCGTCATTGACTGCAGCCACAAGCGCTCAACGGGTTTTTTGGTGCCGGCGTATTGCTGGATATAGCGAAAGATCAATTCGCCTTCTCGGCCAGCATCGCACGCGTTGATCAGGCGCTCAACGTCTTTGCGCTTGATCAGCTTGACCAGCAATTTGAGACGTTCGGCAGACTTCTTGTCCGAGGGGTTTAAGCCAAACTCTGGTGGAATCACCGGCAAATGGGTAAAGCTCCATTTGCCTTTGACCGGGTCATTGGGTGCCATCAGGCTTAACAAATGCCCGACGCTAGACGACAAAACAAAGTCATCGCTCTCAAAATAGTCGCCATGTCGCGTAAAGCCACCCAGGGCCCGTGAAATATCAAGGGCCACTGACGGTTTTTCCGCGATGATAAGTGCTTTGCTCATGAAGCTCCTGCGTGTCGCCAGATGCGATACCAGCGGGGATGATACGGGTGTATTTAACTACGGCGCAAGTCTACTCATAAAAATGCCCTGCCCAGCGCGCCGTTGCCTCGCCCCAGAACTGCTCCAGATTAGAGGCC
>CBFHXV010000012.1:29367-53433 GCA_965659885.1 Burkholderiaceae bacterium
ACCGTCAGTCACTAATGGCAGGTGCATCACCGAGGGGGTAGGTAACTCAAGCGCTTGGGCCAGCGCTCGCTGTCTGGCCGTGCTTGAGAGCAAATCCTGCCCGCGCACGATATCAGTGATGCCTTGCTCGGCATCATCGACCACCACCGCAAGCTGATATGCCCAGATGCCATCAGCACGGCGAATCACAAAATCGCCAACTTGTTCGGCCACACACTGCGCCTGATCCCCACACCAGCGGTCATGGAAACGCACGGTGTCTGGCAGAACCCGGAAGCGCCACGACTTGGGCTTGCGCCCTGGCGCAAGCCCGTCTCGACAAGTGCCAGGATAGGGGCGCTCACCGTCAGGCAACCTGCCGTGAGCGGCCAACACCGAATCGGCAATCTCGCGCCGGGTGCAGCCGCAGGGGTAAACCAGTCCTTTGGCCTGAAGCGTCTCGAATGCGTGTTCGTAGGCAGCCAGACGCTCGGATTGATACCAGACGTCGCCATCCCATGCCATGCCGAGCGCGGACAGCTGTTGCAAAATGAGCTTGTCGGCGCCGGCCACGCTTCGTGGGGTGTCAATATCCTCGATACGCACAAGCCAACGTCCGCCAGCGGCGCGTGCATCAAGAAAGCTCGCCACAGCCACCAACAGTGAACCGAGGTGCAAGGGGCCGCTTGGGCTAGGCGCAAAACGTCCTACATACACAGCGAGGACGGCAGGGTGTTATCAGTTGAGTGTTCAGTGGCAGACATCTTGACCATCATGCTGGCGAAGCAACTCCTCCAGAATCAGGTGGTCGACTTCGGCCTCCTGGCTCCAGAGCACCATGAGCGCGATGATTTTGATGCGATCTAGCGTCACCGGTGTTTCATGACACGCAAGCGCGCGGTCGATGACGATCTCACGCAAGGGGGCGATGAGCACATCGGTGTTTTCCAGGAAGGTGATGAACCCCATGGCCTCGGGACTCAGACGCTGCTGCTCGGACTCAGAATAGATGCGGGTGCCACTGCCACAGTGATGCGCAAGTTCGACACAGTGCTCTGTCGTTTGCGCCAGCCCCATCAGCCATTGAAGCGCATCGTCGATTTCGTCGTCTTCAAATCCCGCCGCCGCCAGTCGTTTGGCCAGCACATCGGCCGTTGGGCAGGCTTGGGGCGTGTAGTAGTTGTGAAACAGGTATACCAATACGTCAAACATGGCTCGCCCCTCCTGTTATCTAGCGTGTTGCTGTTTAAGCAACAACCGACAACTCGAATGTACGCTCAAACCGTTAAAACTGCAATCCAGCATTTGTGCGATGAACGACTCAACCAATCCAGCCAAACGACAGTGCTGATTTGTAGAGCATGTAGGTTGACAACCCAAAGAGCAAAAACGCAAAAACGCGCTTGAGCGTGGCCACCGGCAGCGCATGGGCTGCCTTGGCGCCAACGGGCGCCAACACCACGCTAAACATGACCAGTACCAATAACGCCGGCCAGTAGACGTAACCAATCATTCCCGGCGGCAAGTCTTGCACGGCCATGCCAGACCAGATGTAGCCAGCCGTGTTAGCCAAGGCAATGGGAAATCCGAGTGCCGCCGATGTGGCCACCGCGTGATGCAAGGCTACATTGCACCAGAGCATGAACGGCACCGACACAAACCCGCCACCGGCACCCACAAGTCCCGACAGAAAACCAATGCCAGCCCCTGCTACGCCCGTACCAACCGTGCCGGGCATCTGCCGACTGGCCTTGGGCTTTCGATTAACCAACATTTGCAAGGCCGAATAGCCCACAAAAACGGCAAAAAGCAAAGCCAGCCAACCGGTCTTCAGTACAGCAAAGACAGCTCCGCCCGCCAGAAGACCTCCGATCACAATACCAGGGGCAAAGCGCAGCACCAAGTCCCAGCGTACCGCACCGCGCTTGTGGTGGGCGCGCACGCTAGACATGGAGGTAAACAGGATGGACGCCATGGAGGTCGCAATCGCAGCGTGCACAACCAAATCGAGTGGCAAGCCTTGCGCGGTCAGTAAGGCGGTCATAAACGGCACAAGCAGCATGCCGCCACCAATGCCCAGCAAGCCTGCAGCAAAGCCTGCCACGCAGCCTAAAGCGGCATAGGCAATAAAAAATAGGGGATCCATGGGGTCAACAATCAGAAAAAATCGGCAATGGCGTTCAGTATAACCACCGGGCGTGGTGACTGATTACGTTTATCTGCGCCAAAACGCCGCAGAAAACAGCACAAGCACCGTGAATAGTTCAAGTCGGCCAATCATCATGGCAAACGCCAGTATCCAGACCTGAAAGTCATTCATGCTAAAAAAGTTACTCGACGGCCCCACCTCGCCCAGCCCAGGCCCAATGTTGTTCACACTCGCGATGACTGAACTAAAGGCCGTGGTGGCATCGGCACCACTTAAGAGCATGAGTGCAGTCAGTACGGCAATCGAAAAGCCATACAACAGCATGAAAGCCAGCACCGAAGCCAGCACCCGGGCCGGAATTAACCGGCCCTTGAGCAACACCGGCGTGACCGCGTGCGGGTGCAAGATGCTCACCATCTCTTGACGGGTCTGCTTGACCAGCATCATGGCCCGAATCATCTTGATGCCACCGCCGGTAGAACCCGAACTGGTGCTAAACATACCGAGCGCTAGCATCAAGACAGGCACGATCAGTGGCCAGGCATCGTAGTCGGTGCTGGCAAACCCAGCGGTCGTGGCAATCGATACGGTGTTGAAAATGGCATAGCGCAGTGACGTCTGGATATCGGGATACACCCCCATGAACCAAAGATAAAACCCGATCAATACCGCCATGCCGAGCACGATGCCAACGAACGGTATGGCTTCAGGACAACGCCGATAGGCTTTGACGCTGCCTAGCCGAAACGCATTGAAGTGCGTGGCGTAATTAATGCCCGAGAGCAGCATGAACACCACAGCAACGCCTTCAATCAAAGGCGAGTCAAAGTAGGCAAAGCTTGCATCGTGCGTCGAGAACCCACCTAGTGCGACAGTCGAGGCCATGTGGCACCAGGCGTCAAACCATGTCATGCCAGCGGCCTTGTATGCCAGGAAACAGGCAATCGACAGCCCGAAGTAAATGGCATAAAGCGCTTTTGCTGTGCTGGCAATGCGTGGCGTGAGTTTTTCCTCTTTCATCGGGCCAGGTGTCTCGGCCCGAAACAGCTGATGGCCACCGACACCGAGCAGCGGCAAAATGGCCACTGCCAACACAATAATGCCCATGCCACCCACCCAGTGCATGGTCACGCGCCATAAATTGATCGTTGGCGCCAGTTGATCCAAGCCGCTCAACAGCGTCGCGCCCGTGGCCGTTAAGCCCGACATCGACTCAAAATAGGCGTCACTGAACTTTAGCGGCTGCCCAATATCCTGAAAGTACAGCAGCAGGGGAATAGTGCCTAACAGCGGCAAAAAGCTCCACACCAGGGTCACCAGCAAGAACCCATCGCGAGGCCTGAGTTCTGCGCGATAGCGTCGCGTGCCGGCCCACATCGCGCCACCCAGTGTGAGCGCAATCAGGAAGGCCTGGATGAACAGCATGAGCTGCCCATCGTCTAGCAGCACTGACCACACCATGGGCACGAACATCGTCGTGGCAAACAGCGCCATGGTAAAGCCCAGCACATGGAAGACGGCGAGCAAGCGTTTCATGAAAATTAAAAGAACGAGGCAGAGACTTGAAACAGTTTTTCAATTTGGCGGACCTGATCACGTGAGGGCACAAACACGATCACATGGTCCTCGGGCTCAATCACCACATGGGGGTCAGAGACGATGATTTCTTGCTCCCTGACCACAGCACCGATCGATGCCCCTTTGGGCAATTCCAGGCTAGAGATGCTTTTGCCTATCACTTTGGATGATTTCTTGTCACCGTGCGCCACAAGCTCGAGCACCTCAGACAGCCCGCCTCGCAGCCGATGCGCAGCCACGATATCACCACGGCGCACGTAGCGAAGCAATTCACTCATGGTGGCCTGCGAGGGCGAAATGGCGATGTCGATATGGCTGCCCTGCATCAGCTCGCCGTAGGCCTGCCGATTAATAAGTGCGATGACGCGCTGCGCGCCCATGCGCTTGGCCATGAGCGAGGACATGATGTTGTCTTCATCATCGCTGGTTAGCGCCATCCAGGTGTCCATGTCCTCGATGCTCTCACGCTCAAGCAAGGACTCATCCGTGCCATTGCCGTGTAACACCAGCACATTGTCTGGCAGCGTGGTGGCCAATTCTTCACAACGGTCGATGTCTTGCTCGATGATGCGCACGTTATAGCCTTCATTGGCCAGGTTGCGTGCCAGACGTGCGCCAATGTTGCCACCACCGGCGATCATGACCCGCCGAACCTGCTCTTTTGAGCGGCTCATCTGGCGCACGGCCTGATGAGCATGGCCGGCATCGGCAATCAAAAGCAACTCGTCACCCGGGCGCAAGATGGTTTCTGGCGAAATGGTCACCGTTTTACCCAGACGTACGATGTCGACCACCTTGGCATTGACATCGGGGTTCATGACCCGCAAGTCTTTGAGGGGGTGGTTGGCCATAAAGCCATCGAGACTCACCCGCATGGTGATCACACTGATCTTGCCACGCGCCATGTCGACAACCTGCAGCGCTTCAGGAAACTCTACGAGCTTGGTCAGGTAGTCGGTGACACTGGACTCGGGGCTGATCAACGCATCAACACAAAACCCGTCCTCACCGAGCAACTCTGGCATGGCCGGGATTTCCGAGGAGCGTATCCGGGCCACGCGCCGTGGGACATTAAACACTTGCCTGGCAATCTTGCAGGCCACCAGGTTAATGGCATCGGTGGCGGCACAGGCAATAATCATGTCCGCGTCCTCGGCCCCGGCACGTTGCATGGCAGACACTTGAGAGCCATCGCCAACCACGCCACGCAGATCAAAGCGTTCTTGCAGATCTGACAAACGGGAGGGGTCAGGGTCGATGACGGTGATGTCGTTGTGCTCGGACACCAGATTCTCGGCCACGCTGGTTCCGACTCGGCCGGCGCCTACGATCAAGATTTTCATGTTGGACGCTTGCGAGCCTCAATGCCAAGCTGTTTGAGTTTGCGATACAGGTGTGTGCGCTCTAAGCCAGTGCGCTCAGAGACCCGTGTCATGCTGTTGTTCTCACGTGCCAAGTGGTATTCGAAGTAAACACGCTCGAACTCGTCACGTGCCTCGCGCAATGGTTGGTCAAGCGAAATATTGCCTGATGACCCCGACATCGCCTCGGTTTCACTCGTATTTGACGCCGTGTTTGAATCCGCTTGCTCGCTGTTGCCATCGACAAACGGTGCCTGAGGCTCGGCGCTTGCCGCCGGCGCAGGCGCACCCGGCACCGTGGGCGGCTTTTCACGGGCCAGGCCATTGCTGATGGTCTTTAAAAGCCGCTGCAAGGTAATCGGTTTTTCCAGAAAATCGACTGCCCCGATTCGTGTGGCCTCAACCGCGGTGTCAATCGTGGCGTGTCCACTCATCATGATCACCGGCATATCCAACAGGCCTTGTGAGCCCCACTCGCGAAGCAGCGTCACACCATCGGTATCTGGCATCCAGATATCGAGCAGCACCAGATCGGGCCGCATGCGCTGGCGGGCAGCGCGTGCTTGCGCGGCATTCTCGGCGAGTTCTACGGAGTGGCCTTCGTCGTACAGAATCTCAAAAAGCAACTCACGAATACCGACTTCGTCATCGACTACCAGAATTCGAGCCATGATTTCCTTACCTAGTTACAGCCATGATTATCGTCCGCATCGGCGTTATCGTCCACCTCGGTATCCATCGGCACCAACACAATGGTGATACGCGCCCCGCCATCACGTCGATTCGACAGGTCGATGTAACCACCGTGTTCATCCACAATTTTTTTAACAATGGCCAGACCGAGCCCGGTGCCGTGCGCTTTTGTGGTGACATAAGGTTCAAATGCCTGCTGTAGCAGCTGTGCCGAGAAGCCAGGTCCATCATCTGACACCACTAGCCTGACCGCGGGCTGACCGTTGTCCGCAGCGCTAATCATTTCGGTTGTCACACGGATAGTACCGCCTTGGCCTTGCTCTCTGAGCGCATCTCGCGAGTTGCTTAAAAGGTTATGAATGACTTGTCGCAATTGTGTCTGATCACCACGCACGGGCTGCAAGTCCGGTGCCAAGGCGGATTGGAATGTCACGCCGGCTTGATCGGTTGGCGATGTTTGGGTGTTGGGATCCCATCCATAGAGGATAAGCACTTCTTCGATAATGTGATTCAGATCGACGGCATTAAACACAATCACAGGCGTGCGGGCATACTCGCGAAACTCATCGACCATGTGTTTGAGCGAGGTGACTTGGTTGACGATTGTGTTTGTTGAGCGACTCAACAGTTCAGCATCGGCCGGCTCAAGCCGGTTTTCAAGCTTCATGGCCAACCGTTCAGCCGATAACTGAATCGGCGTGAGCGGGTTCTTGATTTCATGGGCCATGCGGCGCGCCACTTCCCCCCAAGCCACGGTCCGGTTTGCCGAGATCACAGCGGTGATGTCATCGAACACCACCACATAGCCGTTGCCACGCCCGTCCAAGCTTAGATGTGTTCCGCGCGCCAGCAACGTGGTGGTGTGTGGTTTGTCCTCGGTGCCACTGCCTGGCAGTGTGATTTCGAATTGCTCTTGCCAGTGCAGGCGCTCAGACCCTGTGGCTTGCAACTGAGAAAACGCCCGCTTGATGGTTGATGCCAGTGGCAAGGCCCCCGACACGGTCTCAAGTGGACGGCCCCTTGCAGCTCTTAAGTCCACGCCGAGAATGGACTGCGCGCCCTGATTGAACAGGGTGATCCGAAACTGTTCATCAAACACCAGCACGCCGGCGGACAAGTTGGCCAGAATCCCCTCGGTATATACCTTTGATGCCTCAAGCTCTTTTCGGTTCATGTCCACGAGCCGTCGGGCCTCTTCAAGCTGTCGGGTCATGTCATTGAACGAACGGGTCAGTTGGCCGACTTCATCGTTTTGTGGTGGTTCGGCCAATGGCCTGAAATCGCCGACACTGACGGCCTGTGTTCCCGCTGCTAGCGCCAGCAGCGGTTGCACCAGGCGTTTGGAAAGAAACAGCGCCACGGCCATGGCGGCAAATACGGCAAGCAACAAGGCCAGTGTCAGTGTGACGGTAAATAGCTGTCTGAGCCCTTCACGAGACAAGGCCAGCTCCTGATAGTCACGATAGCCCTCACGCACCTCATCGGCGTTCATGACCAGTTCCTCAGGCACGGCCTTGATCAGCTGCAACCAGCGCAGCTCGCTTCGCACCAGTGCGCCCGGCGTTTGTGCCGACGAGCCTAAAGGCAGAATCACCCGAAGAATCAGCCCCGAAGGATCGCCTTCGAGCGCTTGGCTCGACACGGTCTCGGCGCTGGCGTAGCTGCCTGACAGACGCAGTCGCTGCAGCACCCCGGGTGGTGGGCCTTGTGGCAACAAGGTGCTGAGTTTTTCTGTCACAAACGCCACCGGACGTCCCGAGCTGGTGATGACACTGGCCTCGCGAACACCGGTGACTTCAAGAACGCGCTCAAGCAATTGGGGCAGCTCGGCGTCCGAGGCATCGGTAAAGCCAGGCAACAGGGCGCGAGCCCGAGTGTCAAGCTCATTGAGCTGTGCGTCAAGAGCCACACGTCCGAGCGCCAAGCCGGCATCAAGCGCTGAGTCCACACGCACGTTAAACCACGATTCAATGGAGCGCGACATGAACTGTATGGAAACGGTATATATCAAGGCGCCAGGTAACACCCCAATCAAGGCAAACGCCAGCGCAAAACGGGCGGTGAGTCGGGCGCCGAATTTGTGGCGCCGCATCTGTCTGACGAGTTTGACAGTCAGCCCCAATACCCAAGCAAATAAACCAAGCGCCAGCGCAAAGTTCAGATACACCAGCAGGGCGTGAAACTGAGCCAGCCGTGAAGCGCTGCCGGTGGACCAGGCCAGCAAGACGAACAGGCCAAGGCCCGTCATGGCACCTAGTGCCAACAAGAGACGGGTGCGCCGACTCACGGCTGTGCTCCCGGTTCACGCAAAATCGAGAAATCAAATGATTTCCAGGCGCTGCTAAGTACCCACTGTTCTTTTGCGCTGTCCATTTGCAAGGGCCTGGCCAGTTCGGCGTTATCAAGCCGTATACGCATTGCACCCACGTAGGTTTGCTCAGGCTCGAAACGGTCGCTTAAGACCACCGGCCAATTGCGCACGGTAGACAACAGCTCGATGGCTTTTTCATATGAGGCGGCGATCACAGAGAAATCCCCTGTACTCACGCGCCAGACGCGCGTTAACGTGTTGAAAGACAAACGGCGTTG
Source organism: Burkholderiaceae bacterium (assembly GCA_965659885.1). GTDB lineage: Bacteria > Pseudomonadota > Gammaproteobacteria > Burkholderiales > Burkholderiaceae_B > Algicoccus. The sequence goes on from CBFHXV010000012.1 coordinate 37,717, forward strand.
CAAGGAGGTATCGACAATGGTTTTGTCAAACCACCACCAGCGCGGCTCGCTGATTTCGAGCTCCACAGAAAACGTCAGCGGCACACCCCTTGAGAGTGCTTGCTTCATCCTGTCATTCAATTGCACGTTCAGATCGACGTCAAGCATGAGTTGTCCGCTGACCACCAGCGGCTCAATGCGTTGAACTGAGGCACTTGCCGCGTCATTGGCGCGAACAAATCCGCCCGCTAATCCTGTGGCAAGTATGAGCAGGCCGGTGCAAATCATCACGAAGCGTGAAGCAAGCATGTCGATTAATTATGTGCCGTTGGGTTTGCGTTGAAATTTTGCATAAAAAAACCCATCTTGACCTGTATGAGAGCCTAAGGAGGCCTGCGGCAGGCATTGACCGGGTGCTTCAAGCCTGAGCGCATCGCGATGGCGTTGAACAAACGCAAGTGCCTGCTGCTCGCCTTCTTCGGGAAACACCGAACATGTTACTAGCAACAGGATGCCCTCGGGCGCCAGCAGTTCCCATAGGGCATCAAGAATCTGCGTTTGCAGCTTGACGGTCTGTGCCAGATCGGACTCGCGACGCAGCCATGCAATATCGGGATGACGCCGCACCACGCCACTGGCGGTGCAAGGCACATCAGCCAGAATCCGATCGTAGGGCTGGCCATCGAACCAGTCGGCAGGCCTTGTTGCGTCTGCAACCTGCAGCCGCACGTGCGATGACATCAACTTCAGGCGCGTGAGATTCTCCTCGACCCGGGCCAGGCGTGAGGCGTCCTGATCAATGGCCGTGAGCTCGACATTGGCGATCTCCAGCACATGCGCGCTCTTGCCCCCGGGCGCGGCACAAGCATCGAGCACCCGCTGATTGTCTTGCAAATCAAGCAAGCCAGCAGCCTGCTGGGCCGACCAGTCCTGCACAGACCACCAGCCCTCGTTAAAACCGGGCAGGGTGTCCACCACAACAGATGATGGCAGCGCCAGCGCGTGCTCACCAATGGGTGTCGCTTGAACGCCTGCTTCGATAAAGGCATGGACCACCTGCGCGACCGTGGCTTGTCTACGGTTAACGCGCAACACCAGCCGGGCACGTTTACGGCTTGCGCCCAGAATGTCTTGCCATTGCGCGGGGTAATGTTTCCTGATCTTGTCGACCCACCAGCGTGGGTAACGCCACTGAGCTACAGGATCGTCTTGAACCGCCATCACACAGGCCGCTCGCTCGCGTTGGAAACGCCGCATGACGGCATTGACCAGACCAGAGGCTGGCTTGCCGAGTTTGGCCATCGAAACCGCTTGAACGGTTTGATCGACCAGCGTGTAAGGGGTGTAGGTCGGGCAATCCTCGTCCAGTGGCGCTTGCCATGAGCGCGTCAGTTCAGGGTCATCGGCCATCATCGCAGCATCAAGCAACAAAAGGCTTAAGGCAATGTGGGCAGCCAGCCAGGGTTTGTTCGGGTGTTTGGCCAGCAAGTGGCTGCGCCAAGCGCGGGCCAGACCCCAGTGACGCATGGCATACCAGGCGATGGCTTGCGTGGCGCCTCGCATATGTCTGGGGGTTTGCACCAAGGCGCTAGTCAGGGAGTGGCCAGATTCGACCTGTGCCAGACAGCGGCTACTTTGGTACAGGATTGTCGACAAAGCGAGAGTTGGCGTGGTCATCGCGTCATTGTAGAGTGGCCGCGGCTAAACTATGGTCAGTTTGTTATCACGCAGGATGATTATGGCTACCCCTAAAGTCGGTTTCGTCAGTTTGGGCTGTCCCAAGGCGCTGGTCGATTCCGAACGAATTTTGACGCAACTACGCACCGAGGGTTACCAAGTAGCGGGTGACTATGACGGCGCTGACGTGGTGGTGGTCAACACCTGTGGCTTTATTGACAGTGCCAAGGCTGAGTCACTTGATGCCATCGGTGAAGCGCTGACAGCCAACGGCCGGGTGATCGTGACGGGTTGCCTTGGTGTTCAGGAAGATGCCATTCGCGACATCCACCCTGGCGTGCTGGCTGTGACCGGGCCACAGCAATATGAAGCCGTGGTCAATGCTGTGCATGCAGTGGCTGCCCCGCCCCGTGAGCATGACCCGTTCGTCGATGTGGTGCCAGCGCAGGGCATTAAGCTCACGCCGCGACACTACGCGTATTTGAAGATATCCGAGGGGTGCAATCACCGGTGTAGCTTTTGCATCATTCCTTCCATGCGCGGTGATTTGGTGAGTCGCCCCGTGGGTGATGTGCTTGATGAGGCCAAACGTCTGGTGCAAGCCGGTGTGCGAGAGTTATTGGTGGTGTCGCAAGACACCAGTGCGTACGGCGTTGACATCAAGTATCGAACCGGGTTCTGGCAGGGACGTCCGGTCAAGTCACGCATGACCGAGATGTGTGAGGCGATGTCTGAGCTTGGCGCCTGGATTCGGCTGCACTATGTCTATCCCTACCCCCATGTGGATGAATTGATTCCGTTAATGGCGCAGGGCAAGATTCTGCCTTACCTGGACATTCCGTTTCAGCATGCCAGCCCGAAAGTATTAAAGGCGATGAAGCGCCCGGCCTTTGAAGACAAGACGCTGGCGCGTATTCACCGCTGGCGCGAGCAGTGTCCCGAACTGACGATTCGTTCGACCTTTATTGTAGGGTTTCCGGGCGAAACGGAAGAGGACTTCGAGTATTTGCTTGACTGGTTGACGCAAGCTCAGCTTGATCGCGTGGGATGTTTCAAGTACTCCGCAGTCGAGGGGGCGAGCGCCAATGAACTGCCCGATGCGGTGTCCGAAGAGGTCAAGCAGTCGCGCTATGAGCGCTTCATGGCACACCAGCAAGCGATATCAGCGGCTCGCCTGCAACAAAAAATCGGCCGCGAGATTGACGTATTGGTCGATGAGGTCGATGAGCAGGGCGTGATTGCCCGTTCAGCGGCCGACGCCCCGGAAATCGATGGCGTGGTTTACGTGTCGACAAACGCCGGCGCGCGCCCAGGCCAACTGCTGCGCGTGCGCGTGACCGACGCAGATGCCTATGATTTGTGGGCTCAGGCGCTAGAAGACGAATAAGACTGGACAAAGGTGGCAACGCTCTGACGCTTGCCGCCAGGGCGTTGCAATTCCAGCAACCGTAAAACACCCGCACCGGTAGCAATATCAATGCCTTGAGCGCTCACGGCAAGCACCTGCCCAGGCGCCTGCTCGCTTGTGACATCGAGTACACGGGCATTCCAGACCTTGACCGGTTCAGACAGGCCTGGCAGATTCACAGTGGCACCCGGAAAGGGATTGAAGGCACGAATTTTTCTGCAAAGCTCAACGGCACTGGCCGTCAGGTCAAGTGCGGCTTCACTTTTAAGGATTTTGTCGGCGTAGGTGATGCCTTCATGTGGTTGAGGCGTTGCCGAGAGTTGGCCCTTCGGTAGTTCCTCAAGCGCCTGCACAATCAGGTCTGCGCCCAAATTTGCCAGCTTGTCGTGCAGGCTAAGCGTCGTATCGTCAGCCTCAATGGCTAGCGTCTCAGACAGCAGCATGTCACCGGTATCTAGGCCTTGGTCCATTTGCATGATGGTCACACCGGTGGTTTGGTCGCCAGCCTCAATGGCCCGATGAATGGGTGCTGCACCGCGCCACCTTGGCAACAAGCTGGCGTGAATGTTCAAACACCCCCAGCGAGGCAGATCGAGCACCCATTGCGGCAGAATCAAACCATAGGCCGCCACCACCAGCACATCGAGCTTGGCCGCTTCGAGCTGTTCTCGGGTTGTATTGGCTTGGTCGGCGTAGCGTCCATCAAGCTTGAGCCCAGCGGGTTGCAACACCTCAATGCCATGTTCCAGGGCGGTTTGTTTGACTGGGCTAGGGGTCAGTTTCATGCCGCGCCCAGCCGCCCTGTCAGGCTGCGTGAGCACCACCGTCACTGTGTAGCCGGCCGCAAGAATGGAACGCAAAGCCGTTTGCGCGAAGGCCGGCGTGCCGGCAAACCCAACTCTCATGAATTAAACCGCCGCGGTTTCGCGTTTTTGTTTTTGCAGCTTGGTTTTAATGCGGGACTGCTTGAGCGTGGAAAGCTTTTCAACAAAGACCCGCCCGGCCAGATGATCCATTTCGTGCTGAATGCACACGGCTAGCAAACCATCGGCTTCGATGGTTTTTTCTTGGCCGTTTTCATCGAGCGTCTTGACTCGGATCTGAGCAGCGCGTTTAACCGTCTCGTAGATGCCGGGCACTGACAGACAACCCTCTTCATAGGATTGCTCTTCGTCACTGCGCCAGACGATTTCAGGGTTAATTAAAACCATCAAATCGTTCTGTTCTTCAGACAGATCGATCACAATCACGCGCTCGTGAACATTGACCTGCGTGGCGGCAAGGCCAATGCCTGGCGCATCGTACATGGTTTGCGCCATGTCCTTGACCAGTTGGCGGATACGATCGTCAACGACTTCAACAGGCTTGGCAACCGTGTGCAGCCGAGGGTCGGGATAGTGAAGGATATCTAAAAGTGCCATGCGAGTATTTTATGTCGATTTGTTCGTTCGTGAATCAAATGTCCATACTAGCGTCATAGCTGAAACTTATCGCCCAAAAGGGTCAGCGCAGGCAATATCAATACGACACACCAGACCGGCAGCTTGCGCCACAACAGCAGGGCAGCACCAAACAAGGCAATCAGCCCATAGATGACTGAGCTCACGCTTGTCATCAGCACCGGATCTACCCAGGCTGCTGCCAATACACCGACGACGCTGGCATTGATCCCCGCCAGCATGCCAAACGCTTTGGGCCGGCGGCCAAACGACTGCCACCAAGGTAGTACCCCAACGATGAGTACCAAGCCCGGCACAAAAATCGCAACCAATGCCAGCACGGCGCCCGACCAGCCCGGCCACGTGGGGTCCAGAGCGCCAAGCCAGGCGGCGAATGTAAACAAGGGCCCGGGCACCGCTTGCGCAAGCCCATAGCCGGTTAGAAAGTCCTCCGATGACACCAGTCCGGGGGTCACCGTGGCGCTTTCAAGCAGCGGCAACACGACGTGGCCGCCGCCAAACACCAACGCGCCCGCCCTAAAAAACGCGTCAAACATTTGTAGCATGGGCGTGTGCGCAGCAAACCAAGGCACGACAAACAGCAACACGGCCAAAGCCATGAGCATCAACGCGCCTGTCAAGCGCGTGGGGCTGTGATCGGGCGCAAGCCTTGATGCCGCTGATCCACCCACCGATTCACCGGGGCGTTGACAGACAAACCAGCCCGCGATGCCGCCCGCGGCGATGGCACAGACTTGGCCGGCCCAGCCGCCAAGCCCGAGCGCCAACCCAAACCCCACCACCGATAACACCCGTGTGACGGTATCTGTGCAAAGGCTGCGAAACATGCCAATGACCGCCTGGGCCACGACGGCAACGGCAACCAGTTTCAAGCCGTCTACGATCAGCTCAAACCAACCTGCTTGATGCGCCAAGCCATACAGGGCGACCAACACCAGCGCCAGCGCCGAGGGCAGCGTAAAACCGGCCCAGGCGATGAGAGCCCCAACCAGCCCACCACGGTGAAGGCCAATGAGAAACCCCATTTGGCTTGACGCCGGGCCAGGCATGGCCTGAGAAATCGCAAGCCAATGGGCAAACTGCGAGTCACTGACCCAAGCCCGGCGCGCCACAAACTCCTCCCGAAAATAGCCGATGTGTGCCACCGGCCCGCCAAACGATGTCAAGCCAAGCCGTAAAAAGACGCGCAGGATGTCCAGGTAGGGCATATTTTTTGGGGCAGCGTAAATAGCCCACCATTATGCGGGATGCTGGATGTCTTTTTTGTGACACCGCGTAAGGAACAGATGCGAACCCCAAATCAATCCGACTTATCAAATCACGGCGTCGTTGGACTGACCTTGGCCGATGAAGACTATCCCGTGCTGTTGCGCACCATGCCGAAACCGCCTAGGCGTCTGTATGCCAGAGGTGATCTGGGTTTGCTTAGCAAGCCTGCAGTGGCCATTGTGGGCAGTCGTGGTTGCAGTGCCAGTGCACGCACCATGGCCTATAACTTGGCACGTGACATTGCGTCACGCGGCTGGTGTGTGGTCAGTGGCTTGGCCCGAGGCGTGGACACGGCCGCCCATCAGGGCGCGCTGGCCAGCGGTGTGCCGGGCAGCACGGTTGCTGTCTTTGGCACCGGCATTGACGTGGTCTATCCGGTGCAGAACACAAAACTGGCCCATGCCATTGTGGATGCAGGTGGCTTGTGGTTGACCGCATTTTCCCCGGGTACTCGGCCCCTGCCAGCACACTTCCCGCAGCGCAACCGGATTGTGGCGGGGCTGGCCAGAGCCACGATTGTGGTGCAAGCCAAACGGGCAAGTGGCTCCATGATTACCGCGCGGATGGCGGCCGACATGGGACGAGAGGTACTGGCCGTGCCCGGTCGTGCAACAGACCCCCTGGCTGCAGGCACACATGACTTGATTCGGCAGGGGGCAGGATTGCTTGAGAGTGCCGATGATTTGTGGGCGGCATTTGGCTTGTATCATCTGCAGGGCAGTTGAGATAACTAGATGAGTACGGTGATGAGACAGTTGTACAGGGTTTTGGGTATCGCCATGTCATCGGCATTGGGCTTGGCAGCGTTTGCCGCCCATGCGCAAGCGTTGGCTGTGGATGAGCCCGCCACGGTTTGCGAATCGACGGTGCGAGTTGACGACACGTTACGGTTTCGGCCCGACACCATTGAGATACCGTCGTCATGTCGCGACTTTACGGTGACCTTGCAGCACGTGGGTCGTTTGCCTGCCGTGGCCTCGCCACGCAACTGGGTGTTGGTCAAGGCCGACGATGCCGATGCTGTGGCGCGTACAGGCGCGGCAGCCGGCCAAGCGCAAGGCTTTGTTGATGTCAATGATGATCGAGTTTTGGTCGCCAGTGCGGTGATTGGTCGCGATCAATCGGTACAGGTCCAAATCCCCGTGAGCCAGCTTGAGCCGGATCAGGCGTATACCTATTTGTCGACGATTCCAGGTTTCTCACCGGCCATGCGTGGCACGTTGCGTGTTGTGAATGGCACGCACTAGCGTGCGCCAAATATCGCCGATCCCACGCGCACTTCAGTAGAGCCTTCTTCAATGGCAATTCTCATGTCGCCGCTCATGCCCATGGACAGTCGGTCGAACGTCATGCCGGGCAGGTTGGCTGCGCGCGCTTGCTCCTGACACTGGCGCAGCCGCACAAAGCATTGCCTAACTGCGTCTTCATCTTCAGAGAGCACAGCCATGGTCATGAGCCCCTTGACTTTCAAAGTGGGGTAGTTCGTGAGGTCTTGCAGCAGCGCAAGCAGCTCATGTGGGTCAACCCCGGCTTTGGTTTGCTCAGGCGATGTTTTGACCTGCACCAGAACGTCTAGCGTACGGTCAAGCGTCGATAATCGTTTGTGCAAAGCCTCGGCTAAAGCCAGGCGATCAAGCGACTGCAGTTCGCTGGCGTACTTGGCGACTTCTTTGGCCTTGTTGGTTTGAACGTGGCCAATGACCACCCACTCGATGTCGCAATCCTCAAGCGCTGGGGCTTTTTGTGCAATTTCCTGCAGACGGTTCTCGCCAAAGCGCTTAAAGCCCAATGTCACCATGTGGCGTATGGCATCAGCACCGAAAGTTTTGCTCACCGGCAACAGTGTCACTTCTGAGACGTCGCGCCTTGCGCCTTGGCAGGCGGATTCGATTTTTTGCATGACGCCTTTGACGCGCAGCGCCAGCGTGTCGAGATCGGGTGAGTCTGGCATTGATGGACCTTGATGCTTTGGTGAAAACGGATATGCAAACGTGTACGTGTTCAAAGCGTATCATCGAAACTGCCGGTGTACTTGTCTGCATGAGTTTGCATCGGCACTTTATAGACGAGCCCTGAATGAACCCTCAAACCGTCGCGCTTGACAGTTATGTTCCCGGCATTGCCATCGCGCTGGCTATTGGCCTGCTCATTGGCGCTGAGCGCGAGTGGAGCCAGCGCTATGAAAAAACCGAGCGCGTGATGGCGGGCATTCGCACCTTTGGCTTGCTGGGCCTGCTTGGGGCAGTGGCCATCATTCTCACGGACATCGTCGGTGACCACGCCTGGGCATTTGTGCTGGTTGCCGTGGCTTTGCTGGTCGTGGCGGGCTATATCGCCGAGGCACGAGCCACGGGTGACTGGGGCATGACCACCGAAGTTGCCATGCTCGTGACATTTGGGCTGGGGGTCATGGCAGCATCGGGGCAGCTCGCCATGGCCGCCGGCCTTGGCGTTCTGGTGGCAGGGTTGTTGAGCTTAAAACGCTTGCTGCACACGCAAGTGCATCGCCTGACGCCTGAAGAAGTATCGGGCGCGCTCAAATTGCTGTTTATTTCGGTCGTGATGTTGCCGTTGTTGCCCAACGAGTCTTATGGTCCTTACGAGGTGTTCAATCCTTATGTGATTTGGTGGATGGTGGTGGCCATCACGGGCTTGGGGTTTGCCGCCTATGTCAGCATGCGGGTAATTGGACAGCAAAGCGGCATTCTCCTGACATCAGTGCTCGGGGGCCTGGTCTCGTCAACGGCGATGACCCTGACGCTGGCCCGCCTGGCTAAGACCACGCCACACCCGAGTACGCTTTCGGCGGGCCTGCTGCTCAGTTCGGCACTGATGTTTCCCCGCGTGCTGGTGGTCAGCGCCGTGGTCGCACCGTCATTGATGACGTTTTTGCTTTGGCCTTTGGTGTTGGCGTCGCTTTGTTACCTGAGCGGCGCGGCTTGGTTGGCCTGGGTGGGCCAGCGACAGTTGCCAGCGGCTGAGCAAGCAGTTGACACCGGCCTGCAAAACCCCTTTCAGATTGGCCAAGCGCTTCGCTTTACCTTAATTCTGGTGGTGATCATGTTTGCCGTAGAAGTGGCCCGTGAGTATTTCGGCCAAGCGGGTGTCTGGATCACAGCGGCTATTTCCGGTGCCGCCGACGTGGATGCGATTAACTTGTCGCTGTCTCGTATCGCTGGCAAAGAGCTTGGCTTGGGGCTGGCCGCGCAAGGCATTCTGATTGCGGCGATGTCTAACAGCGTGTTCAAGCTGGTGCTGTCATGGACGATTGGCGGCAACACCATCGGTTGGCGCACCTTGCCGTTTGTCGTTGCCGGGGTGGTGGTTGCCGCGGTGTCCATAGGCTGGTTGACGATTTAAAGAACCTTCACCACACCACTGCCGTGCGTGACATGGCCGACACAGGCGGGCTCGCAGCCTTCAAGCCTGAACTCATTCATCACCTGATCAACCGCCTCCGGGGCACAAGCCACGAGAAGCCCGCCTGAGGTTTGTGGGTCTGTTAGCAGGTCGCGCCACAGTTGATCGTCACGCACCCGCCCATCAATGCCGTGTTCATACGAAGCCCAGTTTCGACCCGAGGCGCCGGTGATGAACCCGGCCTGGGCCAACTCAAGCACGCCTGGCAGCAACGGCACCTGTGTGCTTTGTAGCTCGATGTCCAGCGCCGTGGTGCGCACCATTTCGTGGGCGTGTCCCAGCAACCCAAAACCCGTGACATCGGTCATGGCATGAACGCCGGCAAGTTTCCCGATGGCCGGGCCGGCGCGATTCAAGGTGGTGGTGCTTTTGATCATGCTGGCATAGCCTGCGTCATCAAGCTGGTTCTTTTTTAGGGCCGCGGAATAGATGCCAACGCCGATGGGCTTGCCAAGCACCAGCGCATCACCGGTCTGGGCGGTGGCGTTGCAACGGATGTGATCGGGGTGGGCCAGGCCAAGAGCCACCAGTCCATAAATCGGTTCGACCGAATCAATCGAGTGTCCGCCAGCCACAGGGATACCCGCGGCTTGGCAGACGTCGCGTCCACCTTGCAATATGGCCGCGATGATGTCAGCCGGCAGCACATTGATTGGCATCCCGACAATGGCCAGTGCCATGATGGGCGCCCCGCCCATGGCATAGACATCTGACAGTGCATTGGTGGCTGCAATGCGGCCAAAGTCATACGGGTCGTCAACCACAGGCATAAAAAAATCGGTCGTGGCAATTAACGCTTGCTCATCGTTTAACCGGTAAACGGCAGCGTCGTCGGCCGTTTCGGTGCCAACGAGCAGGTTGGCGTAGGGTGCCGCGAGCGGGAGATCGCCTAGCAATTGGCTAAGCACGCCGGGGGCGATTTTGCAGCCGCAGCCGCCGCCGTGAGCAAGCGAAGTCAATCTTGGGATGTTGGTGTCGTGTGTCATGGTTTACTGCCGGAATGCCGGAATGCCGGAATGTTTTACCAATGTTAGCAAGCCGTGGCACGCGGTTGTTCTGGGCGTTACATTGAGCCCAATCTTTGTGGCAATTTGAACCTGGAGCCCCCCCGTGAAAACCATCCTACCCGAGACATTGGATGCCAAGCAGGCCTACAAGTTACTCACTGGCGTGATCGTACCGCGCCCCATCGCCTGGGTAAGTACCCTGTCAACGAGCGGCACAACGAACCTGGCGCCGTTTAGCTATTTCACCAGTGTGGCCAACAAGCCGCCCATGGTTGGCATCAACATAGGGCAAGAGTACGGCGGGCGTAAAGACACAGCCCGCAACATTCTCGAGACAGAGCAGTTCGTCGTGAACATTGCCCATTGGCCACAACTTGATGACCTGCATGCCAGTGCTGATCATCACCCTCCCGAGACCAGCGAGATCGAACTGCTGGGGTTGTCGACCGAACCTTCGACGCTCATCAAACCGCCCCGGATTGCACAAGCACCGGTTCAAATGGAGTGTGAGTTCAGGCAAATGATCCCGTTTGGCACGGGTGGTTCAGAGTTTTACGTGGGCGAAGTGGTCGCGTTTCATTTGCGTGATGACATCATTGACACCGAGGCCGTGCGTGTCGATTCGGTAGCGTTGGCGCCTATTTGCCGTCTTGGCGGGCCTTTTTATGCCTCGCTAGGGGAGGTCACCAAGCAGCGTTCGCGCCGCTAGCCAAGTCCTCACGGATTCGCTCAGTCGCAGCCCATGTGCTTGCGAAACATGACGGGGTCGTGTCCCTCAGGGATATTGGCGCAAGGGTCATCCATGACGTTGTCGTAGCCACGCAGCTTGTTGTAGGCTTTGACCTGTTCGTCGGTGACGACATCAAGCGTGCGGTGATGATAGGACAGGTGTAGAAACCGTAGATTGGCGCGCGCCTGTTCGGCTTGGTCGACTTTTTGTCGCAACACGCGATCGTCAAGCTCAGCGGCCCGGAAATAATCATCTAGTGCTGCTTCAGCAGCCATGTACTCATGGCCAAGCGCAATGGCTTGGGCTTTTATGTCACTATACAGCTTTTGCAGTTGCTCGACCTGTACCTCGCTCAAACCGATTTGCTCGCTTAACTCAAGCAAATGAGCAGGGCCCGGCACCCCGTTGAGCTCGGCCGGTTTGGCCAGGCCCCAGCCCTCGCCCTTGCTCAACGCCTCTCTGTCATCGGCCGACAACGAGGTGATGCCCCGGTTTTGCTGGCCAGCATAAGGGCTGGTTTGCATGCTGCCATGTTGCATTGCCTTCGCGTGCGTACCCTGATGGTGTTGTGTTTGCGCAGCTGCAGTCAAACCACCAGTCAAGATACCAGTTAAACCACTGAAGACCAGCACCGTGATGACCCTCTTCAAGTCCAAGCGTTTCATGTCATTTCCTCTTTGCGCCCTCGCCCATTGCCACTGATGCGCCAGCGCATGGCGTTTCGAATTTCAATATAGAGCCGCAACTTGATTCGGTCGCAAATGCGACCGGCAGGCCAGGGTAAAACGCTAGGTTGGTGACGCCATGGCCAGCGGGACTTTGCCAAACATCGGTTGGTTCTGCTTTGTCGTTTAAGCGCCAGACGCAGCCTAGCCCTGGGTTGGCCACCATCAGGTGACCCTGGGCATCCATGGCCAGTCCGTCAGGCCCCATGGGGCCATGCGAGCTAAAAAACCGCCCCACCTTAGAAACACTACCGTCAGGCATGAAGGGCGCTCGCCAGACCTCATTGCCGCGAGTCGCAGCCACAAACAGCACGCGCTCGTCGGGCGAGAGCACAATGCCGTTGGGGCTTGTGACATTGTTTAGCAAACAGTCGAGCTGACCATCGGGACGCAAACGATAGACGCGTCCCGTTGGGTCATGCAGACCAGTTTGGCCTTGGTCTGTGAAATACAGATTGCCGCGGCTGTCGAAAGTCAGGTCGTTGACGCCTTTGAAGGATTCCGAGTTGCGTCGTGCCAACAGTGGAGAAACAGCCTTTGTGTTCAGGTCGAGTTTCATCAGGCCGTTTTGATAGTCGGCGATCACCAAGACATGATCGCCCCACCACTTCATGCCGTTAGGCTCGCCCTCATACTTCACCACAAGCTCCCAGCGACCGGCCGGCGTGACCTTAAAAACGCGGCCATAGGGAATGTCGGTGACGTACAGGTTGCCGTGGCGATCAAACACAGGCCCTTCAAGAAACGAATCGATGACTTCGCCGCCACGGTTGGCTTCGGCCCAGGCCGTGGACCTTGCGCTTTGGCGAAACTCATCTGGCAGTGTTGTCCATACCTCGGCGTGTTTGACGATGGGGCTCGCACCCAGAAAGTGCATCATGAGGTCTTCCTAGCAGGGTTCTTGGCAAAGTACGGGTGTTTGTCGCGCGCTCAGGTGTGTTGTACGTCTTTGCACCAGCCCACAAAAGCGCTATTCTCGGTGTAACACAGAACTGAGCAGCGCTTGCCACGCCTGCTAACGCCGAAATAGGGGCACAACATGAACAACGTTACCGACGCCAAACACTTGCATCAAGACCAGTCACTTGATTTGTCCAATTTCTGGATGCCGTTTACTGCCAACAAGCAGTTCAAGTCTGCACCCCGGTTGTTCAAGCATGCCAAGGGCATGTACTACACCACGGTCGATGACCGACAGGTCATTGATGCTGTGGCGGGTTTGTGGTGCGTCAATGCTGGCCATGGACGCGACGAGATCGCTCAGGCTGTGGCCGACCAAGTCTCGAACATGGATTTTGCCCCCACCTTTCAAATGGGGCACCCATTGGCATTTGAGGCGGCCACACGCGTGGCCGAAATCATGCCTGAGGGGATGGACCGGATCTTTTTTGCGAACTCTGGATCAGAGGCTGTTGACAGTGCGCTCAAGATTGCTTTGGCCTACCATCGCGCCAACGGTCAAGGGCAACGCACCCGGTTCATTGGTCGCGAGCGTGGCTATCACGGTGTAGGTTTTGGTGGTATTTCGGTTGGCGGCATTGTGGCAAACCGTAAGGCTTATTCAGCCAACCTCATGCCGGGCGTGGATCACTTGCCTGCGACCCTGAATATTGAAGAGGCGGCATACAGCCATGGCCAGCCTGCCTGGGGCGGGCATTTGGCCGATGAGCTCGAAAGAATTCTGGGGTTGCATGACCCGTCTACGGTGGCTGCCGTCATCGTCGAGCCGGTGTCCGGTTCAGCCGGCGTACTGGTGCCTCCGCAGGGCTACTTGCAGCGACTGCGTGAAATCTGCACCAAGCACGGTATCTTGCTGATATTTGACGAGGTCATCACAGGCTTTGGACGCTTGGGCAAGGCGACCGCCAGTGAGTTTTTTGGGGTGACACCTGACTTGATCACCATGGCCAAGGCGATCAACAACGCGGCCATTCCGATGGGTGCCGTGGCCGCTAGCCGTACGATTCACGACACGATTGTCGACAGCGGCCCTGCCAATGGGATTGAGCTTTTCCATGGCTATACCTATTCGGCTCACCCGGTGGCAGCCGCTGCTTGCCTAGCGGCTCAGGACATCTACGAGCGTGAGGCTTTGTTTGAACGGGCCGCTGAGATGGCGCCCAAGTTTGAAGCAGCTATTCATGACTTAAAAGGTGAGCCCTTCGTCAAAGACATTCGCAATCTGGGTCTGGTTGGCGGTGTTGAGCTCGAGTCCCGTGAAGGGCAGCCCGGCACGCGTGCTTACGATGCTTTCCTCGAGTGTTTCAAGAACGGTGTCATGGTGCGTTTCACCGGCGATATCCTGGCTTTTTCACCACCGCTCATTGTCCAAGAGTCTCACATTGACCAGATCTTCTCGACGGTGCGTCAGGCCCTGCGTGCAGTCAATTAACCTCTAGGTGGCCATGGCGGGTCAGCTGCATTGGGCGCAACCGATCCCACCTGGCCAATGCAGCACCGGCCGATTCAGCGCAACCAAGGTGTTAAACTATCCTTATAAACTCTGATCTTTTGAGGATAAAGCCTTGGTACCACCCCTACCGCATCAAAAATCATCAGATCCTCAAGATACCGATCACGTCACGATGGTGTTGGCTGCCTCGCAGACCAAGCCCTTGCGCCGCTTGATTTTGCCCGATCGCAGCGACCATCGTGTTGATACTGCCAAGATATCGTGCCCAACTTGTTCAGGCACACTCGTGTCTCTTCCCAAGACTCGCGTATTTTCCCATCCGACAGATGGGCTGCGCTTTCGCTGCCAGGGATGCTCGGGGCGTTATCTCGTTTTTATGGGTAAGCTCTTGCCAATTTAAGCGTTGCCTGACGGTTGTTTTAAAAACCGTCTTACGTTAACGAGCAGCGCCACCAGGGCAAAACAGGTACCCGCCAGTAGCCCGAACATTGCGCCTTGTGTCTGGCTAGCGGCAAAGGCCGATGCCACCACAGCCGCACCGGTCGTTTGGCCAAACACCCGCGTGACTGCCTGCAAGCCGCCCACAGCGCCAGCACGCTCGCGCGGTGCTGATGTCAGTAGCGCGCGGTTATTCGGTGTCTGAAAAAACCCAAACCCTAAGCCGCCCAGTAGCATGATGGCCATGAGCCAAGGCGTCGGTAATGACACCGGTGTCGAGACAATCAATAGGGTGGCACTGGCCATGGCCGCGGCACCAATGGCGCACATAATAGCCACCGGCACCCGATCGGTCAGTCGCCCCGCAACAATCGCCATGATGGCGGCACCGAGCGGCCAACTGGCCATTAGCCATCCCACGGTCAGTGGGTCATGGCCATAAACCGACTGCAGATAAAACGGCAAAGACACGAATGTGGCCATTTGCGCGGCAAACGAACTCACCGAGGCCGCCAGTGCCGAGCGCAGCGTGGCGATACGAAACAGGTCTACAGGCACCAATGGCCGGGTTTGGCCCGCCGACATCCTAACGAGCCCCACCCCTAAAAACACGCTGGTGACCATGCAAAGGCTGGCGTAAAGCGGGTAAGCCGCGAGGTAGTCCAGCCCAAGAATAAAAAGCCCGATTGTGACGGCACTTAACAAGGCGGCTTTGAGGTCAAAGCGGCTTTGCACGGTCGGCACATCAGGCAAGTGGCGCATGATCAAAGCCGTAATCAACACTAGCGGCATCAAAGAGACAAACATCCAGCGCCAGTCTGAAAAAGACAAGATGGTCGAGCTGATGGTGGGCCCAATCACGGCATTGACCGCCACGCTCATGGCATTTAGCGCAATGCCGCGCGCGAGCAATCGGGCCGGATAGACATGGCGCATCAAGCCGCCAAACAGGCACATGATGGCAGCCGCCCCAAGCCCCTGAAGAACGCGCGTGAGCACTAAAAGTTCAATGGATGGTGCCAAGGCGCTGCCAACAGCGCCCACAGAGAATCCAATTAACCCACCGGCAAACACCCGCTTAAACCCAAGACGCTCAGCCAAGCTGGCAAAGGGCAGCAAAGTCACCACAACCGTTAAGCCATAGGCATTGACCACCCAGATTACGGTCGACGCCTGGACTTGCAGTGACTG
>CBFHXV010000012.1:53533-56235 GCA_965659885.1 Burkholderiaceae bacterium
ATACTGGGCAAAGCCACGTTGACCATGGCTGCATCGAGCACGCAAATGCCGATGCCCAGTAATATCGTCAGCGCTGCCCAGTAGCGTCTAGGTGCAGGCAACCCATCACTGAGCGCGCTAGCGGCGGGCGGGTCAGGGTTTTTTGGGGGGGGACTTAACGGGTCGCTGCCAGTTTTCAACGGTTTTTTGTGAAGTTCGTGACATGGTCAGCTTATGAGGCGGCGCGTCTTTGGTCAACGTCGTCCCTGCCGCAAGCGTTGCTCCCTTACCGACAGTTACAGGCGCCACGAGCTGAGAGTCTGAGCCGATAAAAGCCCCGTCTTCAATCACGGTTCGATGTTTGTTGGCCCCGTCGTAATTACATGTGATGGTGCCCGCACCAACGTTGACCTGTTGGCCGATGTCGGCATCACCGACGTATGCCAGGTGGTTGACCTTGCTTTGTGCCTCGATGCTGGTGTTCTTGATTTCGACAAAGTTACCAATATGCACCTCATCGTCAAGGCGAGTGCCCGGACGAATGCGCGCGTAAGGGCCAATCTGTGCCTGCTTGCCGATATCGGCTTGTTGCAAGTGACAAAACGGCTGAATCTGTGTGCCTGCACCCACCGTGACATCCTTTAGCACACAGTGTGCACCGACACTGACGCCATCACCTAAAACCACCATGCCCTCAAAGACGCAACCCACGTCAATAAAGACATCCTGGCCACACATCAGTTCGCCACGCTGATCGAACCGTTCGGGGTCAGCTAGTGCCACACCGTTTTGCAGTTGACGGGCAGCCAGCTCCCGTTGCCAAAGCCGCTCGAGTTCAGCCTGTTGCGCCCGGCTGTTAACCCCCTGTGTTTCAAATGCCGCCTTGGGTGACACGGTGTTAATCGAGACGCTGTCTTTGGCGGCCATGCCAACAATATCGGTCAGGTAGTACTCACCCTGTGCGTTGTTGTTGCCCAGCTTCTCGAGCCACTGTAAAAGTTTGCCCGTTGGTGCGACCAACATGCCGGTATTGACTTCCTGTATCTGCCGTTGTGCGGCGGTGGCGTCTTTTTCTTCAACGATGGTTTGCACGCGGTTTTGTGCATCTCGTACGATGCGGCCATAGCCGTGGGGAAATTCAAGTTCTTCGGTCAGCAAAGCCAGCCCGTTGTCGCTTGCCGCTAAAAGCGCTTGCAACGTGTCGGTTTGCACCAGCGGCACGTCGCCGTATAACACCATGGTGGCATTGTTTTCTGGGCCGTCTTTCAGGCGTTGTGCGACCTGGGCCACGGCATGACCAGTGCCAAGCTGGGGCCACTGTGACACCAGCTTGACGTCGTCTTGGCCATCGAGCGCACTGCGGATCACGTCTTCACCGTGACCGACCACGACAAACAATTGGTCCGGGGTTAGCGAGCGTGCGGTGTTGAGTACCCGAAACAGCATGGGTTGTCCGCCAATCGTTTGCAATACCTTAGGCTGGCTAGACTGCATGCGCTTGCCCATGCCAGCGGCCAGAATAACAATGTTCAACATAAATTCAAGAAGATGACTTTTTGGCAGTCCGGGTTTGACGTGTTGTTTTCTTGGCAGCCCGTTTTTTCGCGGGTTTTTGGGCCGACGAGGCTGCCGATTGAGCGCTGGCAGCTGCTTTTTGCAAGTGCTCGTTGTTGGCCTTGGCTGCATTGGCGGTTGCCGCGGCAATTTGTGCGAATTGATTCTCCAGCATGTTCCACCAGCCTTGCGCTGCTGCTTGTTGTGGACTTTCTGAAGTTGGTGCGCTGGCGTGCGCCTGTGCCTCTTCGGGTGGCGTGGTGGCAGCCGTATCGGCTTTGGCAGGCGCAGGCTTTTTGTCTGGTGCCGGTTTCAAGCCAAGTGCAATTTCAAGCGGCGAGGCAGCCGAATCGCTGGGCGTTTCACCCGATTGACCCATCACCACGAAAGACTGCAGGGTTTTAACGGTGGCCAACTGTACTTCCATGCCCTGAATGGTGCTGCTAAGCATCGACAAATTCAGCTTGAGCCAGTTCTCAACAACTTTGAGATCGGCAATGCGTTTTTCAAGCTCTTCGGGGGCCATGGGGTTGGTCACGCTTTGACCAGTAGCGGTTTGTCCCCCGCCGTAGCCCATCGAACCCATCGCCTGGCGCATCATCTCCATGCTCGATAGAAGAGGGTTATTTGGACTGCTCATGAATGCCGCATTCAGGCCGGGTATGGCAAATGGGTTGTGGCTATCTTGGCTCATGTCTGCCTCCCTCAGTAATGGTCGGGGTTAGTAATCATGATAAGGGATATTCTGTAACAATGCGTCCATGACGAAACAAATATCCATCACAGACATTGAAGCAGCCATAAATTACTGGCGCCTGACCCACCCCGCTGTTGGGGAAGAATTGAGATTGAACCCGCAGGCGGCTGCGCTTGCCGAGCCCTATGCCATGCTGATCATGACCAAACGCCCGATGCTGTCATTCGATGACCTTGATGCCCAGGCGCAACAGGCCATAAGAGACTGGGCAGCAGCGACAGGGCAATAAGGGGGGCGTTAAGGCAGTAGCAGCTTGAGATCATGCGCCAGGGCATCTGGCCCAGCCTGATTGCTCGCCAAAACACGTGCTTGGCCATCTGCGTCAAAGAGGTAGTACGAGGCGCTGTGATCCATGGTGTAGCTGCCATCAGCCGTGGGCACCTTGGCATAGTAGGCTCTGAAAGCCTGTGCT
>CBFHXV010000013.1:0-55983 GCA_965659885.1 Burkholderiaceae bacterium
TGATTCAGGTAGCGATGCTTCTGTTGATTCATCTGTTGATTCATCTGTTGATTCATCTGTTGATTCATCTGTTGATTCATCTGCTGATTCATCTGCTGATTCATCTGCTGATTCAGCCGCCGCCTGAACCATTGGCGCCACAGGCGAGTCAGTTGGAGGGGCAGGAGTAGGTGGAGCTGACGCTGGCTGCGAAGCTGGCGGCGTTGCGGGGGATGCTGTCGGTGTTGGGGTCGTGCTAGGAGCTGACGTCAGTGTTTTTTTTTGAGCCTCGGGGGTTTGGCCTGGCTCGACAAACGACAGCATCTTTAGGCAAACCATGACAAACCCGGCGTACTCATCGGGTGCAAGCACCATTTCCTGGCGCCCGTGTACCGCCACCGTGTAAAAAAGTTGCAACAAGTCGGCAGGCATGGCGTGAGCGAGCTCACGCTGCTCGGCATCAAGCGCCTCGGCATCAGCCGGGTCCGAGGGCACGCGCTGCTCAATGGCCAACTGCGACAGCAAAACCGCAAGCTCGGCCAAAGCCGCGCGAAACGAAATGCCGCGGGTGTTCAAAGCATCCGCCACGGCGAGCACGGCTTGCGCATCGCCTTGCATCAGCGCCTGCAACAACTGGGTCAAGTGTGTTTGGTCGACGCTGCCAAGCATGGCGCGCACCGCCTCGGTGCTCAAGTTGGCGCTACTGTAGGCGATGGCCTGATCGGTCAGCGACAAGGCATCGCGCATGGAACCACTGGCGGCTTTGCCAATGAGTCGCAAGGCGCCGGGCTCGAACGGAATCTCTTCGGCGTTGAGCACGGTCTGCAGGTACTCGGTCACGGCCTGCGGCGGCATTTGCTTGAGATTGAACTGCAAGCAGCGCGACAGCACCGTGGGCGGGATTTTTTGTGGGTCGGTGGTCGCGAGAATAAATTTGACATGTGGCGGCGGCTCTTCAAGCGTCTTTAGCATGGCGTTAAACGCATGCCCGGACAGCATGTGAACCTCGTCAATCATGTAGACCTTAAAGCGGCCAGACGACGGGGCATAAACCGCCTGCTCAAGCAACTGGGTCATTTCATCGACACCGCGATTGGACGCGGCATCAAGCTCGACGTAGTCCACAAAACGCCCGCCATCGATCTCAGTACAGGCGCGACACTGGCCGCAAGGCGTGGCGGTAATGCCCGTTTCACAGTTCAGCGATTTGGCCAAGATCCGCGACAGCGTGGTTTTGCCGACCCCGCGTGTGCCGGTAAACAACCACGCGTGATGCAATCGGCCCGTGGACAAGGCGTGCGAGAGCGCTCGGACCACATGGTCCTGCCCAACGAGACTCTCAAAATCGCGTGGCCGCCATTTGCGGGCCAGAACCAAATAACTCATGAGACCTTAAGCAATCGATGCAAGGAGGCGAGCCTTACTCCGGCACTGACTCGGCACGGCTGTGGCTGCTTCGTTCCCGACCTGACCAGGTTCACCGCTGGGTCATGCGAAGGGGCCCGCCCACCTGAATTCTAGCAGGCTCACCGCTTAGCTCACTTCGAGCCAGATATCGTCGCGCGGAAAGTACAACACCGACCGGGCACCACGCCCGTCGAGTGCCTGTAACTGCTCGCGATAGCGCTGCATCTGCGTGCCGTAGCGAGTAACCATGCGAGCCTCGAACGCGCCCCGATCCTCGCCTTCAAACGGCCGGGAGGTTTTATAGTCCACCACCAACCATCCCTCAGGCAAGTCAATAGCCAAATCCATGATCGACACCGTTTGTCGGGTGTCTATCAGCGCCCATTCCACTTGCCGCAAGGGTTGCGCAAGCAACCACTGGCCATGCGCGCTCTCGAGCATGGCGGTGAGCGCACTGGCAACCTCGACGGCGGCATCGGCTCGTAACGGCGCGGGCATGCCCAGCGCACGCAGCTGCCGTTCCAGTGCGGTGTGCTCAGGCACCACCGGCCGTTCACTGACTGACCCAGACGCAAACCGCGCCAGCCAGGCATGGATCAAGATGCCGCTGATACGTTCAGGCGACTCCGTCACCGGCCAGGCATAACGGTCGGCACCCGCAGCCGACAGAGACTGAATTGTGGGCTTGACTTCAAGCGGTACGGACCGACGTTGCGGCGTTGGCGCCACCCACCACGGTTGTGCTGGCGAATCGCTATCAGACCCATCACCATCAGCCCCATCACCATCAGCGCTGGCCTTAACGGGTATCTCTAGTTGGGGGCGATACGGCCATAGCCTGGCCAACAAACTGCTGGCTTTGGGCTCAGCCCAGTCCTCAGTCTTAGCGTCGATCGACAAGACCGCCACGAGATTTAATTCAGTGCGTGCGCGCGTGGCCGCGACATACAGCAGCCGGTCAACTTCGTAGCGTTGTCGCGTGCCTTCGCGCTTGGCCAGATAAAGCGACAAGGGATCATGCTCGTCTTGCGTGCGCGCTTTTAGTGGGCCAAACAACACACGCCCAGGCAGCTGTTCAATGCGAACCAGCGGCGACTGATCCGACCGCGGTTGACGCTCGAGCCCCAACAACACCACCACCTCGAACTCCAGCCCCTTGGCCTTGTGCATGGTCATGACTTCAATGGCTCGGCCCGCATGCTGTGGTTGGGCATAGAGCTTGGCCAACTGGCGTTCAAGCTCATCAAGGTCGAGCTCGCTGTGGGTCGCCAATCGCTGCACCAGCTGCAAAAACGCCTGCACATCCTGCAAGTCACTGGCCTGGCGTACCACCCGATGCCCCTGCAATGCCCGCCAGGTGGCTTCAATACGCGCCGCCAAGGCCAAGGCACCATCACTGCGCAACGCCTCAAGCAAGACGTGGGCCACACCGAGTAGCCGTTGCCATTGATCGGACGTCACACCCTCGGGCGCCTGTGGCATCGACAGGCAGTCCAACAAAACGTCGCACACGGCGCGGTTCATGCTCTGCGGCTGGCCAAACAATTGTTTCAAGGTGCCCAAGGTCAGCCCACACCATGGCGCGCGCAACACAGCCAGCCAAGCGGCGCGATCGCCCCGATGCACCAGCGCCCGGGTCAATTGCAGCAAATCCACCACCGCTTCACGCGCGCGCAAACTGTCCAGTTCAATGGCCCGGCACGGCAGACCTGCTTTGGCAAGCTCGCGCGTGACTTCGCCCAGATGAGGCCGCGAGCGCACCAGAATGGCCATGGGCTTGTCAGAGTCGGCATGCGCCTGCCAGGCACGCAAGGCAATGGCAACCACTTGCTGCCAAGCTTCGGCCTGGTCGGTTTGCACATGCCAGTTCACCGCTGGTATGTCTGGCTGTGTGTCGCGCCAGGCATCAGCAGGCTCGTAACGAATCGCGCCAAACAGTGGCTGATTAATGGTCGGGAACATGGGTCCAAAGGTGCGGTTGACCCAGTCAACCACGCCACCTTGTGACCGGAAATTGGCCGTCAGCCTCAAGGGCTCAAGCTCAACGGCACCCAGACCATGACTTTGCACCTGCAAAAACAAGCTCACCTCGGCCTTGCGAAACCGGTATATCGACTGCATGGGGTCGCCAACCAGAAACAAGGTGCGCCCATCGCCAAATTGCCAGCCGGCCGTGAGCAACTCAAGCAAGCGCAACTGCGTCTGGCTGGTGTCCTGAAACTCATCAACCAGCAAATGACTGATTCGGTTGTCGAGCTTGAGCAGCAAGTCACTCGGGGCATCGGCATGGCCAAGCGCTTGGACCGCGCGTTGTGCCACTTCGATAAAGTCCACCTCGCCGCGCTCGGCAAACACCACCATCAAGTGTGCCGCGGCCAGTCGCAAGCTCGCCAGCTGAGCTTTGAGAACGGCCAGTTGTTCCTCATTGAGCTCGGCATTGGGCATGTAACGAATCGCTGCAAGCTGCGCCACCCATTCAGGGCGTTGCAAGCCAGCCGGCCAGGACTTGAGCCATTCCGTCATCGGTTTTTTAACGGGGGAGCCAGAGACAAAGCCCTGGTTTTTGTTGACCTGTTTCCTGAGTTCACCGCTCGCTGTCAATAGCAACTCAGCCACGCCTTGCCAGCGCGGCAAGTCATCTGGCTCAGGCTGCAAATCCCCTGCCTGCCAGTCAAGCAACGTGGCAATGGCGTGATCGGGCTGGCCAGCATCGATCAATGCCTGTGCCGCCTGCCGCGCCCAGGGGGCGAGCGTGTGCTGCCAGCCCACCGGCATGGCTGCGGCCAGCATTTGCAGCTCTTCAGACAACGTCTGGTGTAAATAGCCCGCCAGCTGTCCCGTGTCGTCAGCCTGGTTCAATAGCGGCAGCCACTGATCGCGCTTGCCCAGCATGTCAGACACTGCTTGCACCACATCACCCACGGCTAGATCCAGATGCGTGAGCAGCGCGCGCACATCCTCATGCGTGTCGGCAGACTCAACCGTGCGCCGTGCAGCCTCGGCATACAAAGCCGGCGCGTCATCGACAATTTGCGGCATGCCACCCAGACCGGTCAGCCACGGCATGGCCCGCACCAGCGACGCACAAAACGAGTCAATGGTCTGAATGCGCAAGCGCGCGGGATGGCTTAACAAGCCCCAGCCTTGCGCCTGGTCTTGGGCCAGCGCTTGCCTGGCCAGCAACCACCCCTGAAGCTCATGCGCATCTTCTGGCGGGGTGTCTGAGGTTGCGCGTTGCAGCTTTTCCATGACGCGGGCGTGCATCTCGGCTGCAGCCTTGCGCGTAAATGTCATGGCCACCACTTGCTCGGGCGTCTGAACACGTGCCAATAAGGCCAAAATCCGGTCGGTCAATAGCGACGTCTTGCCTGAACCGGCCGGCGCTTGCACGATGAACGAACGCTCGGGATCAATGGCCGCTTGGCGAGCGTCGATGTCGGGCGGTTGGCGCTCACTCATCGTCAGCCTCCGCATGCAACCGCAGCAGCGCGCCAATGGTGCAGTACTTCAAATCATCGCGTCGCCACGTCACGTTGTCATGTTTGCCTTGGGCAAATTCGTGCGCAAGCTTCTTGACTCTGGACTGCCATTGCGCCATTTGTTCAGACCAGCTAAGTGTGGACCATTTCTGATCAGACCAAGTCTGTATGCCAGGCACAGCCGTATCTTCTGCAGAAATGCCCTGAATGGCCACGCTTGAAGCATGCAACTGAATCCAGGCCAACGCCTCGGGCGCACGACCCTGGTCCTGCAGCACCCGAGCGTAAACCAGGAGCTGCGGGTTGCGAAACGACATCGATTGCCAGTCCTTGTCTGGGCGGGGCAACGAAGCGCCGCTTTTGTAGTCGAACACAATGCGCTGCCCATCGGGCAACTCATCGATGCGGTCAATGGTCACACTCAGGTGCAACGGCCCTTGCACAAACTCGTGCTTGGCCTCGCACTCAACGACAGCAAACGGCGCTCGGTTAGCCTCCACGGCCAGCCACTGATTGACCACGTCAAGCGTGCGCGCGATCTCAAGCTCGCGCAAAGCAGCCGGCCATTGCGCCAACTCACGTTCAGCGACTTGGGCCACGAGTGTGCTTAGCTGCTCTGGCCAGGCGGGATTCTCAATGGCTTGGAGCAAACGCGCCTGGTTGCCCCAGCGCAGCCACAACAATTCCAACACCTTGTGCAACAGGTTGCCCCGGTCTTGTGCGCCAGGCCACTGCGCATAGGCCGGCAACCCTCTGGCGCCCAAGCGATACTGAAAAAACGCCCACATGGGGTTGGCCGCCTGAGTTTGCAGCACCGCCACACCCCCTCGGATCTTCTCATCGGCACTGACTTCAATAACAGGCTCGTCAGACCACGACTCCAGCTCGACCGTGTCAAACAAAGTGTCCTCAGCTAAGGACTGGGGCACTGTCTGCATTTCAATGTCCGCCAACAATGGCGAGGGCCGCTTGGGTTGTTCGCCATCCTGGGCGGGCCAGCTAAAGACCACCTCATGGCCCGCGCGTCGCAACGCCTGCATCAACTCAACCGCCCAGTCATGCTCACGCTTGGCTGTCGAACGCGGCGCACCGGCGCGCGCCAAGGCTTGTACCGGGATCAGCGGATTCGGGTTGGCCACGGCTGGCAACACATCATCTGTCACCCCCGTGACCCACACGCCATCCCAATGACCGCCTTCGGCCTCTAACAGACCCAACACATCGAGCCGGGCTCGCGCGTCGCGTTGTGGTTGAAACAAGGTCTGGTGCGCTAGCCTGCCCAGCATGTGGCATGCCTCGCGCGCATGCGGCGGCGCCAAACCATCATCGAGCATGGCCAAGGCGGACATCAGTTG
This sequence comes from Burkholderiaceae bacterium, assembly GCA_965659885.1. Lineage (GTDB taxonomy): Bacteria > Pseudomonadota > Gammaproteobacteria > Burkholderiales > Burkholderiaceae_B > Algicoccus. The sequence goes on from CBFHXV010000013.1 coordinate 6,221, forward strand.
GTCGAGCGCCATGGTGACTTGGTATTGCACCGAGGTTTGTGTGCCCTGGCCTGGAAACCCTAGTGCGGCCAGCACCCGACGGAAAGTGTTGGCCCAGTCATACCACGATGCGGCCGCATCGCTTGAGGCTTTGAATTCTTGCCATGCGGCATCCCAGGCTGGCGCCAGTTGCGCCAGTTGCGCAATCTCATCGGTAAACGTCGAGGCGCTCATCACCAGCCACTGTCTGTGGCGCCAGCGTGCCTCAATCGTGGCACGCGCGCCGGCCTCGCTATCGGCACCGGCACAACCGCCGGCCAGTAAAGCCTGTCCAGCCACAGCAGGCTGCACCTGCCCGCGCTCGGCCAGTTCGGTTATGAGGGCCAACCAGCTGAGCATCGCTTTGGCCAATGGCCAGTGCGCCAGAGACGGCGCCACCGAAATGTTGTATCCCTCGTGAGCCAGTTCACGCGCCAACAGGCACCGAACCCGATTGGCTTGGGCTTGCAAGTCAGGCACCACAATCGCAAACCGGCCCTGTGGGTTGCTGGCAAGCTTGCGTTTGGCCCAGTCAAGCGCACCCGCCCACTCTTGGTCTGGTGTCGCGCAAACCATTTGGCCCATGACGCTGGCAGGCTTTGCCGCATGCCAGTCAAGCACATGCACTTGGCTGCCGGCACTGACCATGGCCCCAAGCACTTGACGCATGGCTGCCGAATGGTCGGTAAATCCCATTAACACCACATGTTGTGGCACCGGCAAACTTCCCGAGGCGATCCATTGCGACACGGGCGCGCTTACGCGCGGCACATCAATGGCATCCAGACGCGCCAGATTCTCCTCGTAGACGGCACGCCACTGCACAAAGCGCTCAAAATCCGGGGTGTGCCAGGCCGCGGGCACCTCAATGGCCCAGTTCAGCAACAGCGCATCAGCGTCTGCGGCAATCGCAGCAATCTGGTCAACATCGATCAAACTGCGCTCGCCCTCACATTGGGCAATGGCCTGCCCCCACAACAGTCGCACCGTCTGGCTATCGAGCACCTGAGAGACACTGTCGTGGCCATCCTGATACAGGCGTTCAATGACCTGATTGGTCAGCCACGCCGTCCACGGGCTGACATCGGGCAGCTCGGTGGCGCCCGACTCAAGTTGTTGTGCAATTTGGGTTTTGAGCGTGCGTGCCAGACGGTTGTTCACCGTCAAGACCAGTGTGTCTGACGGCGCCAAGCCCAGCAGTTCGGTCAGGGTGATCGCAGATGCGTCTACCGGTTCAGTGGCCGCAGAATCCGGCATGGCTTAAAAGCCACACATGGCCGCAATCGATTCCCAGTTCAGGCGCATGCCTGGCAAGAAGTAGCCCATGAACCCCATGGCCAGCAAGCCGCTTAAACCCACCCAGCCAGCCACACGCCACGCCAGCGGCAATTTGGGCATACGCTCGTTTTGGGATGCTGTGGCCATGAGCCCCTCCTGAACATGAATTAAGCCGTGGCCGCCTGAGGTGCGGCCAATGACTTCTCGCGAATCGGCATGCAAAGTGCGGCGGCGATCAGTGCCAACGCAATGCCTATCCACCACACTATATCGTAACTTCCGGTGGCTGCCTGTACTTTACCGCCAATCCAGACCCCCACAAAGCTGCCGATCTGGTGGCCCAGAAACACAATGCCCGATAGCGTGGCGGCAAACCGCAAGCCGTAAATCTGGGCGATGAGGCCTTGCGTCAAAGGCACCGTGCCTAACCAGAACAGCCCCATCCAGGCGGCAAATACATAAATCACCATGGGCGAGATGGGCATGAGCATGAGCCACAACATGCCCAGTGTGCGCAAGGCATAGATGCCACCGAGCAGGTTTTTTTTGCTGTAGGTGCCGCCCAAACGCCCGGCCCAGTAAGAACCAAACACATTGAACAGGCCAATCAAGGCAATCGCAATGGCACCCGTGCTCGCATTCAAGCCCTCGTCAATGGCAAACGCGGGCAAGTGCAGCGTGATAAACGCCGTGTGAAAGCCACAAACAAAATAGCTCCAGAACAGAAAATGAAAACTCGGGTGCCGCAACGCTTGCCCAATGGCTTGGCGCAGTGACAACTCAATGCCGCCGCTAGCATCAGGTTTGCCGCGCAAATACCAGGCAAGGGGAATGGCCGCGGCCAGAAACAATGACAGCACCCAGTAGGCCCCTGTCCAGTTAAGCGTATCAATCAACACCTGCCCGGTGGGCACCACCAAAAACTGTCCTAATGAGCCACCGGCACCGGCAATGCCCATGGCCGTGGAGCGATAGCTCAATGGCACTGAGCGGGCAATCACCGGCAAGATGACCGCAAACGTGGTGCCGGCCTGGCCCAAACCCACGAGCAAGCCAGCGGTGAGATAGAGCTCGATTTCGGTGGTGGCCAATCGCGTGCCAATCAAACCCAATGCGTAAAGACCGGCAGCCAAGGCCACGGTGCGTCCCGAGCCGAGCTTGTCGGCCATCATGCCCGCCAAGATCGCACCCACCCCCCAGGTGATGTTCTGAAACGCAAAGGCCATGGAGAACACATCGCGCGACCAACCGTGATGCAGCCCCATGGGCTGCATGAAAAGTCCGAAGGTCGCGCGCGTGCCCATGGCCAGAAGCACAAACAGCGTGCCCACGAGGATGACCTTGTAGCTAAAAGGAGGTTGTGCAGCAGCGGTTGTCGTCATGAAGGTAGAAGGTGTGAATACAACAAAAGCCGCCAGCTTGCCACGCGTAGGTGAAGCGGTGGATACGGCGACCCATCAAAAAAAGAGAAGTGAAGTCTATTGTATGGGGTGGCGAGCATCAGGCAAGCTCGCCATGGCTGTCCTAGAATGACAAAAACCGTTGATTCGAGCTGTGGGTGAGCTAATGCCCCAGCATCGCATCGACGGGTTGTCGCATGAACCAAGGAGTTTGATATGTCACACGCCCTCGCCCCCCTGTTTGCACCGACTGGCACGCTGCGCGCTAGCATCAACATCGGCAACGCGGTTTTAGCGCGCGCCGAGGGTGACTCGGCTGCCGGGGTGTCCGTGGACATGGCCAACGAACTGGCCAAATGTTTAGGGCTACCTATCGAATTGCTGGTGTTTAAAACCGCAGCCGAATCGGTTGCTGCGGTCGAGTCAAGTGCAGCTGATATCGGATTTTTTGCGGTTGACCCCAAACGCGGTGAACACATCGCCTTCACCTCGCCTTACGTGCTGATCGAAGGCGCCTACCTTGTGCGCCAAGATAGCCCCATCGAACAAAACGAAGACGTTGATGTGGCAGGCCATCGCGTGATGGTGGGGCAAGGCAGTGCCTATGACTTGTACCTAACCCGCAACCTCGCCCATGCCACCATTGTTCGGGCGGCATCATCTCAAACGGTGGTTGCCGACTACCTGCAAAGCGATGTTGAAGTGGCTGCCGGGGTTAAGCAACAATTACAAGCCGACAGCCAGGCCCACCCGGGCTTGCGCCTGTTGCCAGGCCGCTTCATGCAGATCCGCCAGGCCATGGGCATGGCCAAGGCGCGTGACGCTCAAGCTGTTTTGTTTTTACGCCAATTCGTTGAAGACCTCAAACGGGCCGGTTTTATTGGGCAAGCACTTGCACGCCATGGCATTGAAGGTGCTGGCGTGGCGCCGGCAGCTGACCCCAAGATCGATCCTTTGGCTTGAGGCCTTAAAAACTTCACGCCGCACCTTCAAAGCAGCGGCGAGGCCAGCCAAACAAAACGATTGCGCAAACGCAGCCAGTACGGCCGGTTGGCCAGTTCAGCCAAGGTGGCTCTCTGGGCGTTGGCGATCTTGTGATCGATGGTACCGGCGATATCCTTGGCCAGAACACGATCATAGACTTCAAGGTCAAGCTCGAAATTCAGGCGCTGGCTGCGCGGGTCGACATTGGACGAACCGACGTAACACCATTGGTCATCCACGGTCATAAGCTTGGAGTGATCAAACCCGCCCTGGGCACGCCAGACATGAACGCCGCCTTCAAGCAATTGCGCCAGCTGCGCTTCCATGGCCGCACTCACAAGCTTTAAGTTGTTGTTGCCCGGAATCACCACATCGACCCTTACACCCAAGCGAGCGGCTGTCACAAGCGCGCCAAGCAGCGTTGGTTCGGGCAGGAAATACGGTGATTGAATCCGAACGTGATGACGGGCAACGGACAAAGCGCCCAGCAACATCGATTGATTTCGCCCCACCGCGCGATCCGGACCGGAGAGCACCATGCGCATGGGCACACCTTCATCGCCAGCCGAACCATCAAATCGGGCAAACCAGACATCGCCCTCAAGTCGCTCGCCGGTGGTGAACTCCCAGTCGTGCGCAAAGCTGTCCATCAGGTGATCACAAATCGGCCCGCTCACCCGAAAGTGGGTATCGACTGCCACATCGTCGCCGGCAAACTCGCGCATGAAACCTTCACGAATGTTCATGCCGCCGGTTAAGGCGCGATGGCCATCAACAACGAGCAACTTGCGGTGGCTGCGCATATTGGCATAAACCAGCCGCAAGCCAATGGCCGTGGGCAAAAACAAGCCAACCGGCACGCCAGCTTCTTTAAGCATGTGGGTAATGGGCGGCCGCGAATACTTCGCGCCCACTGCATCAATGAGCACGCGCACTTTGACGCCCCTGGCCTGCGCGTCAATCAGGGCCTGCGCAATCCGCACGCCAATGCCATCATGATCAAAAATATAGCTTTGCAACGCAACCGAGCGCTTGGCCGACTCAATGGCCTGAATCATGGCCTCATAGGTCTGGTCACCGCCGGCTAGCAGTTCAATCTGGTTGCCCTTGAGCAACACATGACCGTTAATACCATCACCCAAGCGCTGCATCGGTTTGAGATGCTCATCGAACCCGGCTGGCCATTGCCTGGCTTGCATGCTGTTCAGACGCTCACGCTCTTGCTCAGCAAGTTTGCGTTGATCAGAGACACGCTGGCGGCGCACGCGGTTTATACCGGCAAACAGGTAGAACGTGGCACCGAGCAGCGGTGAAAAAATTACAACCGCCACCCAGCCAATGGCTGCGCGCACGTCTTGCTTGGTCATGGCCGCGTGAATGGCCGTGGAGACACTTGCCACAAGCGACACGGTCAGCACGATATGCGGCCAATAATGACCCAACACACGTTCGAGCTCGTTGATCATGGTAATATCTACGTCCTTTGGTGGCTGTAGCTCAGTTGGTAGAGTCCCGGATTGTGATTCCGGTTGTCGCGGGTTCGAGTCCCGTCAGCCACCCCAGATTCCCCCTGCCGCATTTTGGGAACTTGACACCCTGTCACGGCTTCAATAGCCAACATCAAGCCACCCCATCCCGCGATTCCAGCCCTACCCAATCCCTCGCTTCATTCAAAATCCGTGCTCTTCAAAATCCGTGTTCCTTCTTCCAGGCCTCAAAATCGGTCAGCGTCTGGGGATCGGTCGGCGGATACAAGCCCAGAATCGACTTGCCCTGCTTGACACTGATCGTCACAAAGTCTTCGAAGACGGTCATGTCTGCGGCCTCAATTGCGACGTCATCGGCGATTTCAGCCGGGATGACGATAACGCCATCGGCGTCACCCACCATCACGTCACCCGGGAACACGGGCGCGTCGCCGCAGCCAATTGGCACGTTGATATCGATGGCCTCATGTAAGGTGAGATTGGTGGGCGCACTCGGGCGCTGATGGTAAGCGGCAATGCCAAGCGTGGCGATCTCGCTAGAGTCACGAAACCCGCCATCGGTGACCACGCCTGCCACGCCACGTTGCTTGAGCCGCCCCACCAGAATGCCACCAGCCGATGCCGCGCGCGCATCTTTGCGGCTGTCAATGACCATCACCGCACCGGCCGGACATTGTTCAATGGCTTGGCGCTGCGGGTGCTCGCGATTGCGAAACACCTCGATGCCGTTGCGATCTTCGCGTGCGGGCATATATCGCAATGTAAATGCCGGGCCGACCATATTCTGGTTGGCCGTTGAAAGGCGGCTGACGTTCTGAATAAACTGATTCTTGAGTCCGCGCTTAAACAGCAGGGTCGCAAGCGTGGCCGTGCTGACATGCATCAGCCGTGCCCGCGTCTCTGGCTTTAGGCCGGCGCTGTCGTTGTCTGAATGATTCATGAATGATTCCTGCATCCTGTTCTAGAAGTGGCGTGTGGGGTTCGGAAGGCCAGTAAAGCTAGTAAATGTCAGGCTCGCCCACGGGCTTGCCAAACGCGGTTTTAAGAAAATCAAAATCGCAGCCCTCGTTGGCCTGCTCGATATGTTGCGAGAACATCCAGCCGTAGCCGCGCTCAAAGCGGCGCTCGGGCGGTGTCCATGCGTCTCGGCGGCGCTGCATTTCTTCGTCAGAGATTTCCACGCGAATGCTGCGGTTGGGCACATCCACGCTAATGAGGTCACCAGTCTGAATCAGCGCCAACGGTCCGCCCACATAGGATTCAGGAGAAATATGCAGCACACAGGCGCCGTAGCTCGTGCCACTCATGCGCGCATCGGACAAGCGCAGCATGTCACGAACGCCTTGCTTTAAGAGCTTTTTGGGCATGGGCAACATGCCCCACTCTGGCATGCCCGGTCCACCCTGAGGCCCGGCATTGCGCAAGACCAGCACATGGTCTGCGGTCACCTCAAGGTCGTCGCGGTCAATGGCCGCCTTCATCGACGGATAGTCATCAAACACCAGCGCCGGTCCGGTGTGCTGGTGCAAATGCGCCGGACAGGCGCTGGGCTTGATCACGCAACCATCGGGCGCCAGATTGCCACGCAACACCGCCAGTGCGCCTTCGGCATAGATGGGATTGTCCAGTGGCCGGATCACATCATCGTTATAGACGGCGGCCGTTGCAATGTTCTGGCCAAGCGTTTGCCCGTTGACCGTCAAGGCATCCAAGTGCAAATGGTCACGCAAGCGCATCATCAACCCCGGCAGGCCACCGGCATAGTAAAAATCTTCCATCAGGTACTGATCGCCACTGGGCCTGACGTTGGCAATGACCGGGACCTGGCGGCTGTAGCGCTCGAAGTCATCTAGGCCGATGTCGCTGCCTGCACGCCTGGCCTGAGCGATCAAATGGATGATGGCATTGGTCGAGCAGCCCATGGCCATGGCCACCATGATGGCGTTTTCAAAGGCGGCGTGTGTCTGAATATCAGAAGGCTTGAGGTCTTCCCAAACCATATCCACAATGCGCCGGCCGCTGTCAGCGGCCATGCGCACATGGTTCGAGTCAGGCGCTGGAATCGACGACGCCCCCGGCAAGGTCATGCCCAGCGCCTCGGCAATGGCTGTCATGGTGGAGGCCGTGCCCATGGTCATGCACGTGCCATGACTGCGCGCAATCCCGCCTTCGATTTCAGTCCAGTCACGGTCTGAGATCAGGCCAGCCCGTCGATCATCCCAATACTTCCACGCGTCAGAACCTGAGCCCAGAATCTTGCCGTGCCAGTTGCCGCGCAGCATGGGGCCAGCCGGAATGTAAATCGCCGGCACGCCCGCACTCGTGGCACCTAGCAGCAGGCCTGGCGTGGTTTTATCGCAGCCGCCCATGAGCACCACGCCATCAACCGGGTGACAGCGAATCAACTCCTCGGTGTCCATGGCCAGCATGTTGCGATAGAGCATGGTGGTGGGTTTGACGAACTGCTCGGCAAGTGACAAGGCTGGCAGCTCGATGGGGAACCCACCGGCTTGCAATACCCCGCGCTTGACGTCCTCGACACGCTGCTTGAAATGCGTATGGCAGGGATTGATATCTGACCAGGTGTTGACAATGCCAATGACGGGCTTGCCCGCCCAATCTTCGGCGCTATAGCCCATTTGCATGGCGCGTGACCGATGCCCGAACGACCTTAAATCGTCGGGTGCGAACCAACGGGCGCTGCGTAACGTCTGCGCGGACTTTTTTGCTTTATTGTTTTGCGTCACCTTTCTTGTCTCCTTGACACCACTTCTGAGTAAAGGCCTCATCGGGCACAAGCTTGTACATCTCGACCCGATAAGGCGTCACAAACACCGGATCCAAATGATCCAGGTAGGACACTTTTTCTTTTGTCTCAGGATACGCCACAAACCAGTACGTGCGCGCCGGTTGCGCGCAAATGCGCGGCAGCACCTGGTCTGGCGTAATCAGCACTTCACGTGCTTTGTCGGGGACATGTTCGCCGGCCTCAGCCAGTTCATTGCGCCAGGTGTCGCCTTTGGGCAAAGCCGGCCAGTTAAACACCACCCAAGCTGGCTTGGGATCCTTGGTGTAGAACTGCATGTCAAAGGGATACACATCCAGAAACACAAACTGATCATTGGTCGTGATTTGCGACTCGAACTGCTGAACAAATGGCTTTGAACTACGATCGTTGGTGAACAAAAAAATCACCAGCGCCAGCAAACACGCAAACGTGGCCGCTGACAGGCTTATCGCCGTCCAACGGATGTCGCGCTGTGCACGCGAGCCTTTCCAGGTGGCAAATATTGCCTCGGCGATGAGCACCGCAAGCGCGGGCAACACCGGCACGGTATAGCCAATGAGCTTGGAGGTCGGGATCGAGAAAAACACCATGATGACGCCAATCCAAAGCCCCATGAGCCACAACCAACTTGACTCGGCGCTCAGTGGTCCACGTTGCCAGGCAAATCGAACCAGCCAAGCCGACCATGGCAGACTCATGCCAAACACCACAGGCAAGAAGAACCAAAAGGGCTGTTGCTGATTAAACCCGTCGCTTAAGTAACGCTCAAAATGCTGGTAGACAAAAAAGTAATGCAAAAACCCGGGGTAGTAGATCTCCATGAGCGCAAACCACGGGATCATGATCGACAAGAATGCCAGCCATACGCCCGGTGCCAACAGCACCTTAAAGCCCATCCAGCGTCGCGTCACGAGCAACCAGAAAAACAAGATCCCGCCAGGCAACACAACCCCAATCAGGCCCTTGGACAACACCGCAAGCGCAGCTAAAAAGCCTGCCGCCACAGCAAACCAGGACGCTCGAGGCTCGCCATTGGCCGCGCGCGACACAGCCTCGGCGCCAGCCAAGATCGTGAGCACAATCATGCCCGCGACCAGCATGTCGAGGTTGGCATATTGTGAGGCGCCGTAGTAATACGGCATGGTGATGAGTGCCAGCACGCTGATGGTGGCAATTTCAACGCCGCGGTGACGACGCACGAATAAATAAAGTGCCACGACGGTGAACCAGGAAATCAGAATCGATGGCACGCGAGCGGCCCATTCATGGGCGCCGAACAAGAGAAACGAGGCTTCGTTGAGCCAGTAAAAAAGCGGAGGCTTGTGGAAATACGGCAGGCCATTCAGTAACGGTGTCCAAGTGCTGTCAAATCGCACCATGTCCCACGCCACACCCACATAACGGCCTTCATCAGGAATGTGCAATGAGCGCGGCCACCCAAAAATCCCCAACCAGATCAAGGTGCCAAGCAACAACCAAACGGCCCCGCCCGGCTTGACCAACACATCCCATCCGCGGCATAGCCCGGCCATGACGGCCTGCGGCCAGGATCGCTTTACGTTGTCTGCTGCCACCCATTGACTCCTTAACTCATCGAGAACCCAACACGTTCTGGATCACCCTGCGCTCGAACCAGACCTAGCCGCTTGCCATCATACCCACACTCTGTGCCCAAGTCCGCATTGAACGCGGGGTTTAAACGTACATTTTCAACGTGCATTTACTTCGGCTTAGCGGCCAGCGCGGCCAGCCCGTTTAGCGCTTGGCCGGCTGCAGCCAGTCCCATGGCCGCGGTGACCGTCACAAGCGAGCCATAGCCGGCACACGACAGCGGCACCGCTTGGGCGGTGCGTTCGCTCACACTTAACGGTCGATGCGCGGGCTGCTCAAACCAGAGAGCTTGCACGCCCATGCGCGGCACTCGCGCCCGTTTTTTGTTTCTACCGTTGGGATCCGGGGCGGCAAAGCCGTGCTCTTTGCGCAGCTTGGTGCGCAGCCTCGCCAGCAATGAGTCATGGCTGCTGTCACGCAGGTCACCAAACTTAAGCGTCAATGCATCGGTCTTGCCGCCAGCTGCCCCACAAACAATCAACCGCTGTCCGCGTGCCTTGGCACACAACACCATGGCAAGTTTGGCGCTGATTTGGTCGGTACAGTCAAGCACCACATCAGCCGAGTGCGGTATGAGCGCATCAGGGTTGCCGGGCTCGACAAAGGCTTCGACCGCATGCACCTGACAGGCGCGGTTAATGGATTGAATACGGTCGCGCATGGCCAACACCTTGGCCTGACCAATAGTCTGGTCAAGGGCGTGCACCTGGCGATTGATGTTTGAAGGCGCCACGTGGTCTAGATCGATGAGCGTCAGTTGTCCGATGGCGCTGCGCGCCAGCGCTTCACTGGCCCAAGAGCCCACGCCGCCCAACCCAACCACCACAACGTGACGCTTGGCCAGCTCAGCGGTGACCATGTGTCCATAAGCGCGGTCCACCGAACCAAAGCGGCGTTCAGCGTCAGCCGAATCGGCATCAATATGGGTGTCGTCACTGGCCCACGCATTCGCGTCACGCTTGTCGCTGGTTTGAGGTCGGCTCATGAGTCAGATTCGAATGTGGTTAACACACGGATTTTGACACGCTACCACCCGATCGGTGAGCCAAGTTCGCACCTTTGCCCTGAAATCGCGCAAATATCTCGACAAAGGAGCCACGGCAACGCACAATGCCCGGCAGATCAACGTCATGACTAAAACAAGCGTCACTCCCTCTTTACCCAAACACCTGCCCATAGCGGTCGTCTGGTGTGTCTTGCTCATGCTGATGCACACCGCTTTGGCTGGTGGCCGCGTGGCCGTGATGCTCAACGCCGTTGAACTCGGCGTGAATAAGTTTGGTGTGGGCTTGCTAATTGCCTGCTTTGCGTTGTTGCCCATGTTCATGGCAGTTAAGGCGGGTCGGCGCATTGACCTGCATGGCAGTTATCGCGCCATGTGGCTGGCATCACTCATTTCGGCCGTGGGCACCCTCTTGCCGTGGATTTGGCCGCACTGGTCGACCTTGGCAATCGCTGCAGCTTCAATTGGTGTGGGACACATGGGGTTTCAGATCGCAGTTCAGGGCTTGCTCGGTCAGGCCGACCCCGCCACGCGGCTACGCAATTACTCGTGGCTGGCCATGGCCATGGCGGTATCTGGGTTCAGCGGGCCGTTGATTGCTGGGTTTTCGATTGACTACATTGGCCATCGCTGGGCGTTTCTGATGCTCGGGCTGTGCCCTGCCATGGCGTTTCTTGGCGTGTGGCGGTTGCGCCAAGTATTGGTTGACACCCATATACCGGTTGCCAAGCCTGCTGAACCCAACCGGCTCGGTGACTTGTGGGCACTCAAGCCTTTGCGCTATGCGCTCATTTCCAATCTGCTGCTGGCCAGCGCCTGGGACACCCATTACTTTCTGGTGCCCCTGTATGGGGTGCAAATGGATCTGAGCGCCACCATGATTGGCTTCATATTGGCGGCATTTTCCGTGGCCACTTTCTGTATCCGTATGCTTTTGCCCTTGATTCAAGGGCGGATAAAGCCTTGGACCATGATCCATCTTGCGATGATATCGGCAGGTGGGTATTTTGTGGTGTATCCGCTATTGAGTGAACCGTTGCTATTGATGGCATTGTCGTTTGCGTTGGGTTTGTCTTTGGGTAGCACACAGCCTTTTATCCTGAGCCTGCTGCAGACCCACGCACCCGAAGGCAGAAAGGCTGAGGTGTTTGGCATGCGCATGGCGTTGGTCAACGGCTCACAAGTGTCGATGCCGCTGGGATTTGGCGCTTTGGGCAGTCTGCTTGGTATCCTACCGTTGTTCTGGGTCACCTCGACGGCCTTGGCCATAGGCGCATGGGTCACACGCGCTGGCGGCCAGAATGACCCACCCGAACACCGCGATCCATCCGAGAACACGCAGAAACGCCCGAACCAGATAAACATGACCAGACATGAGGACGATTCAACCAGCAAAACGTGACACATTGCCCGAGCCAAGCGCCGAGGTTGAGTTTCTGACCGACGCGCAGCGTGAGGCGTCCATGTGGCAAGCGCTTGCCCATTGGCAGGGCGATGACGATCTGTGGGTGTATGCCTACGGTTCACTTATCTGGAACCCCGAGTTTGACTTTGTCGAGCAACGCGCGAGCATCTTGCGTGGCCATCATCGCTCGCTTTGCCTGTGGTCGCGCGTCAATCGCGGCACGCCACAAACCCCGGGACTCGTCTTTGGGCTGGACCGCGGTGGTTCGTGCCGGGGCATGAGCTTTAGGATTCGGGCACGTGATGTGCCCGACACCTTCAAGGCGCTGTGGCGCCGCGAAATGGCCACGGGCGCCTACCACCCACGCTGGTTGCGTTGCGCGACCGAGGCGGGCCACGTCAAGGCGCTGGCCTTTGTGATGGACAGAGACAACCCAGGTTACGTTCGCGACCTGTCTGAAGACCACGCCGTTGAAATCGTCTGTCGCGCCAGCGGCCGCTACGGGCCTTGCATTGACTACGTGGTCCAAACCCACCAAGCGCTTGAAGCCGCGGGCATTCGCGATGGGCGGCTCGCCCGACTGGCACAGCGCCTGCAGGAACGCGTCAGCGACGCAGATAGTCCCTAGCGCTGCCCGAATGGGTATCAAGATCGGTATAAAAATGGGCATGACCAGTTGCAATACCCATCAAAGGCCTGCTGCCTGTCTGCGAGCGAGCTGGCCTGCGTATTACACTGTGAGAATTGGATAACAACTGTAGAACCAAAGACCATGTCCGTTGCCGACATCCGACAAAACTACGAGAAAGGCGAGCTGTTAGAGTCCGCCGCCAAATCATCACCGTTTGATCAATTCGAGATCTGGATGCACGAGGCCATTGGCCTGCCCGTGGCTGAACCCACGGCCATGACGCTCGCCACAGCCGACGCCAACGGCAAGCCTCACGCGCGCATCGTCTTGCTCAAAGGCTTTGATGCACAGGGGTTTGTGTTCTACACCAACTATGAATCGCACAAGGGCAACGAACTGGCGAACAATCCACAGGCGTCACTGCTTTTTTTCTGGCAACCGTTGGAGCGTCAGGTGCGTATCGAAGGCGTTGTAGAAAAAGTTTCCGATCAAGAGTCAGACGAGTACTTTCACAGCCGCCCGCTTGGCTCACGCTTGGGCGCCTGGGCCTCGGCCCAAAGCCAGCCCACCACGATTGAGTCGCTACAGGCCAAAGTGGAGTCGGTCACCACCCAATATGGTGAATCGCCACCGCGCCCGCCACACTGGGGCGGCTACCGGGTGCGGCCAAGCTACTTCGAATTCTGGCAAGGGCGGCCTTCGCGTCTGCACGATCGACTTGCGTATAAGCAAACCACCGACGGTCAATGGACCATCGAGCGTTTGTCGCCATGAGTGCACAATCGCCATCATTTAACGACCATCAATTCAAGCAAGCACTCGGACGTTTTCCCACTGGTGTCACGATTGTGACGACCCGCGACCACGCCGCCGTACCTGTGGGACTGACCGTGAGTTCCTTTAACTCGGTGTCGCTTGCGCCGCCACTGGTGGTCTGGAGCCTAAAGCGGTCATCTCATTCGCTAGAGGCGTTTGAAACCTGCCAACGCTATGCCATTCAGGTGTTGGCTGCCGGCCAGCTTGATCTGGCCAAACGTTTTGCTAGCGGCACACCGGCCGAGCGTTTTGCAGGGCAAGCGCTTGTTCAATGCCCCAACGGCACGCCACGGCTCGATGAGCCTTGTGCGGCCTGGTTTGAGTGCTTTAACCGCCACATCTATGACGAAGGCGATCACATTGTTTTGATTGGCGAAGTAGAACACTGCGAGCACGCTTTGCGTGCGCCGCTGATATACCATGGGGGCGGTTTTAACTTGACACCAGTGGTGTGACAGACATCATGAGTTCAGATGTGCAATGCATTGTTGTGGGAGCCGGCGTGGTAGGTTTGGCCATTGCCCGAGAGCTTGCCATTGGCGGCGTCGAGGTTCTAGTGACCGACCATGCCGAGGGCATTGGCACAGGCACAAGCTCGCGTAACTCCGAAGTCATCCACGCCGGCATCTACTACCCGGCCGGCAGCTTGAAAGCTCGCTTATGCGTCAAAGGCAAACACCTGCTTTACGACTACTGTCGGGCCCGGGGCGTGGCTCACCGCCAGCTTGGCAAACTCATCGTGGCAAGCGACGAATCCGAACACGCCGCCTTAGAGGGGATTTTGGCGAAAGCCAACGCCAATGGGGTGACCGATTTGCAGTGGCTCGACGCCGCACAGGCCCAGGCGCTAGAGCCGGCGCTCGCGTGCACGGCCGCGCTGCTGTCGCCATCAACAGGCATTGTGGACAGTCATGGGTTGATGCTTGCCTATCAGGGCGACGCAGAAAACGCTGGCGCCCAGTGTGTGTTTCACTGCCCGTTTGAGTCAGCCAGCGTTTTGCCAGCTGGGGGCTTTGAGGTGTCGTTTGGCGGTCAAGAACCCATGACGCTTACTTGCGACATGCTCATTAATGCCACTGGGCTTGCTGCCCCGGCCACGGCCAGGCGCATCAATGGCCTGGACGCTTGTCACATTCCAAATGCCTATTTGTGCAAAGGCAGCTACTTCAACTTGCAAGGCAAAGCGCCGTTTGATCACCTCATCTACCCCGTACCACAACGTGCCGGGCTTGGGGTGCACCTGACACTCGATTTGGGCGGCCAAGCCAAGTTTGGTCCTGACACGCAATGGGTTGATCAAGAGAACTATGACATCGACCCCACCCGCTGCGAGGGTTTCTATGAGGCCGTGCGACGTTACTGGCCTGATTTAAAGGACGGCGCGCTGCAACCGGGCTACACCGGCATTCGCCCCAAGATCTCCGGGCCTGATGAGCCTGCTGCTGACTTCTGCCTGTCTGGCCCTGCCACACATGGGGTGGCCGGCCTGGTTAATCTTTTTGGCATAGAATCACCGGGTTTGACCGCTTCGATGGCCATTGGCCTGGAAGTTAAACAACGCCTGCTGACGCCAACTTCTGCATAAAACATGACCTCTGTTGCCAACGATTACATTCTGACCCTCTCGTGCCCGGACCGCATGGGCATTGTGCACCGGGTCAGTGGCTTGCTGCTCAATCACGCCGGTAACATCATTGATGCCCAGCAATTTGGTGACGAACAAACCGGGCGGTTTTTTCTGCGGGTGCATTTTGCGCTTGAAGACCACTCGATTGACGCGGTAAAGCACGACATGGCCGCTGTGGCTGAGGAGTTCGCCATGCAGTGGCAAATTCATGGCGCACAAGACCGAGCCAAACTGCTGATTCTGGTCAGCAAACAAGGCCATTGCCTAAATGACCTGCTATTTCGTGTGCACAGTGGCCAACTGAATGCCGATGTTGCCGCTGTCGTGTCAAACCACCGTGACTTCGAAGCCCTGGTGAAATCACATGGCGTTGCGTTTCACCACTTGCCCGTCACGCCCGAGACCAAAGCAACGCAGGAAGCCGAGATCATCGAGCTTGTTGAAAAGCTCGGTGTGGATCTGGTGGTGTTAGCGCGCTACATGCAAATCCTGTCGCCTGAGTTGTGCCAGGCCTTGGCAGGCCGCGCGATCAACATTCATCATAGTTTCTTGCCAAGCTTCAAAGGTGCCAAACCGTATTACCAGGCACATGCCCGTGGCGTCAAAATCATTGGCGCCACGGCTCACTATGTCACGCCCGACTTGGACGAAGGGCCGATCATTGAGCAGGATATCGAGCGCGTTGACCACGCCATGAGCGTGCGAGATTTGACGCGGGTAGGCAGTGATGTCGAGTCGCTCGTGCTCGCTCGCGCGGTCAAAGGACATATCGAACACCGCATTCTTCTCAATGGCAGCCGCACAGTGGTGTTTCGATGAGCTTGAGCTCATAACTCTCGCTTTTTGGGCGCACTTTTTGAACGCACATAGCTTGGCGACTTAATGACAAACTAAGCGACAAACTAACGAACTGAACAACAAAACAATCACCAAGGTCGATTAGGCTTTATCCTGTGGGATAAACAACGGCAGACAGACCTGTCAACACAAACGACACTTTTGATCATGCAAGACATCGAACAACTGCCGCTCGAGCAATGGGCCAGCCAGCTAAAAGCGGCGCGCCAAGCAGCGGGCATTGATTTCAGTACGTTGGCGCAAGAGTTGTTG
This sequence comes from Burkholderiaceae bacterium, assembly GCA_965659885.1. Taxonomy (GTDB): domain Bacteria; phylum Pseudomonadota; class Gammaproteobacteria; order Burkholderiales; family Burkholderiaceae_B; genus Algicoccus. The sequence goes on from CBFHXV010000013.1 coordinate 22,379, forward strand.
CTCTCGCAAGCGCAATTGCGTTGTCTTGAAACGGGTTCGTTAACGGCATTTCACGGCCCTGGCTACTACCTGCGCGCCGTTGAAAAATATGCACAACGGCTTGATATCGTGCTTGATCCGCCGGTTACCGAACTAACGCTAAGTGATAGCCAGCTTGCGCTAAAACGCGTTAAAAACACCCCATCTGCCAGCAGTATTGCTAAAAAACATACCAATAGGCTAGACAGTGAGGTGTTGCCATCGGCATCTAGCCGCACCCGTGTCGGTGTCTGGTTAGGCGTTCTCTTAATCGCCCTGGTGGGTGTGGGCACTTGGATGGCCATCAGCGAGGGCTGGCCCAATGGTGAGAATGGCAATGGCACAGCGTTGGTGGAACAAACAGCCGTTCAGACCGATGCCAGCTCGCCCATTGAGCCCGAGCAGCAAAACGAAGATACCCTGGCAGCAGCATCGGCCAACGCGTCTGCCAACGCGTCTGTCACCACCCCCGAACAAGCAACAAGCGACCTGTTTGGCAGCCCACTGGCCACGGACCCAACCGCGAACGCAACCGATCCAACCACCGCTGCGGTCACCGACCCAGCCAGTGAGACGGCAAACTCGACCAACCCGCAGACCACGCCCGCGGCTCAAGCAGCACCTGATCCAGAGCCAGATTCGACGCCTGAACCCCCGCCCGCACCACCACCGCCACCACCTGATGTGATCCAAGCGTCATTTAACGCTGACTGCTGGGTGGAGATTCGCCGCGTCGATGGCACCACAGAACAAGGCATTTACAAGCCGGGCCAGAGCGTGACTGTAGATGTGGCTGACATTGAGCGACTGACATTTGGCAATGCAGCGGCCGTCAGCGCCACCCGTGCCGGTGAACCATTTGATGTGCTGGCATACACCCGAGGCGGCAACAACGTGGCAAGAATCTCCAAGCAAGCCTTGAATTGATGTTCTATCGCATGTGATTTGGCATGCCACATATAGCGACGTTTTCACCCGAAACTGTCTTTGGCTCGCTCGCTAAGCCATTGCTCAAACGCCAAGACGGCAGCACTGGGCGGATTCAGTGCAGAGTAGCCAAAGTAATACCCCTGGGCCACCGGCAGTGGTTGCCCAAATGGCGCCACCAAATCGCCTCGCGCCAAGTCGGGCTGCGCTAAAAATCGCGGCACCAGCCCCACACCAAGCCCGGCTTTCACGGCAGCTAGCACCATGGCAAACATCTCGTAGCGTGGGCCACCCGCTACTTCCGGGCGGTAGGTCTTGTGCGCATGCTCATACCACTGGCGCCAGGCATCTGGCCGCGAATTCAAGTGAATGTGGGCCAGGCCTTGCATGCCCTGCTCGGCCATAAGCGGCGAACAAACAGGCACCAGTTCGCGCTCGGTGAACAAAAGCCGCCCTTGTGTGCCCGCCCAGGCCGCATGGCTATGGTAGATCGCCGCATCAAACGGTTGATCGTCAAACCGAAATGGCAAGGTTCGCAACGACAAACTGACAGAAATATCAGGATGCTGGGTGGCAAATGCGGGCAAATTGGGAATCAACCAATTGGTGGCAAGTGTGGGCAACACGGCAATGTGCAGTCGCGTACCCAGGCTTGCGTGGCTGATCAAACTAGAGGTGTCTTTTTCTATATGATCAAGGTGACGGCGTATGCGGCTGGCGTATTCGGCGCCCGCGTCAGTTAGCGCCACGCGACGGCGCACACGGTGAAACAGTTTGACGCCCAAGCGTTGCTCAAGCGCGGTGACTTGTCGGTGAATGGCACTGTGCGTGAGCGCCAGTTCATCGGCCGCACGGGTAAAGCTGCCCAAGCGGGCGGTGGCCTCGAAGGCTTGTAAGGCGCTTAAATTGGGGATGCCCTGACGCACGGCTAACTCCTGATTCGTGCCTTGATGGCACAACATTGTGCAATTTTATCAATTGCATTGTGCAAAACATGAACATATCCTAACGGAAACACAACAACAAACACGCGAGGGACACACACAACATGGCAGCAGACCACACAAAGCCCCGCACCGGCGGGCAACTGATTGTTGACCAACTCGTTGCTCAAGGCGCTGATCACGTTTTTACGGTGCCAGGCGAAAGCTTTCTGGCCGTGCTTGATGCCTTGGTTGACGTGAACATTAACGTCACCGTGTGTCGCCAGGAAGGCGGCGCAGCGATGATGGCAGACGCGCACGGCAAGCTCACGGGACGGCCCGGCATCTGCATGGTGACCCGCGGGCCAGGCGCCTCCAACGCCATGGCTGGCATTCATATCGCCAAGCAAGACTCCACACCGGTGGTCATGTTTGTCGGTCAGATCGAGCGCGGCATGCGCGAACGCGAAGCGTTTCAAGAAATGGACTACCGCGCGGTCTTTGGCCAGGCGGCCAAATGGGCCACGGAAATCGATGACGCGGCTCGCATCCCGGAAGTGGTCTCGCGCGCCTTTCATGTGGCGATGTCGGGCCGCCCGGGACCGGTGGTGATTGCTTTACCCGAGGATATGCTGGTTGAAACGGCGACCGTGGCCGATGCGCCTCGTGTTCAGGCCACAGACAGTGCGCCGGCACGCGGGCAGATGCAAGCCTTGGCCCAGGCGTTAGCAGATGCAAAGTCACCCGTGGCCATCGTGGGGGGCGCTCGCTGGGACCGTCAGGCGGTTGCTGATTTCGCGGCCTTTGCACAACGCTTTAGTTTGCCAGTGGCCGCATCGTTTCGCCGCCAGATGCTCATTGACCATGAGCATCCCTGCTACATCGGTGACCTCGGTTTAGGCAGCAACCCCGAACTGATCAAACGCCTTAAAGAAGCCGATCTGTTGCTGCTTGTCGGTGGCCGTCTGTCGGAAATCCCGAGCCAGTCCTATACCTTGCTCGACATCCCGGTGCCGCACCAGCAACTGGTACACGTGCACCCCGACTCAGGCGAGCTGGGGCGAGTGTATGCGCCAAACTTGGCGATTAACGCCTCACCGGCGGCATTTGCCGCCGAGCTCGATTCCCTGCCTGCGCCAGCCAAACCGGTGTGGGCAGCAGAGACAAAACGCCTGCATGAAAGCTATGAGCAATGGAGCGATGCCAGCCAAGTCACGGTGCCAGGCCAATTGCAGATGAGCGGCGTGATGGCGCACCTGCGAACCGTGTTGCCAGACGACGCCATCATCACCAACGGCGCGGGCAACTACGCCACGTGGGTGCACCGTTTTCATCGGTTCAAACAATTTGGCACCCAACTGGCCCCCACCTCTGGCTCCATGGGCTATGGCTTGCCGGCTGCTGTTGGCGCCAAGCGCCGTTATCCTGAGCGCATGGTGGTGTGTTTTGCCGGTGATGGCTGCTTCATGATGCATGGCCAGGAATTTGCCACAGCGGTGCAGTACAAGTTGCCCATCATCGTGCTCATCGTCGATAACGGCATGTATGGGACGATACGCATGCACCAGGAAAAAAATTACCCGGGACGGGTATCGGCCACGCATTTACAAAACCCGGATTTTGCGGCCTATGCCAAAGCCTTTGGCGGCTATGGTGAGCGCGTGGAAAAAACCGCTGACTTCGCCGCGGCATTTGATCGCGCGGTGCAAAGCGGCCAGCCCGCCATCTTGCACCTGATCACCGACCCGCAAGCGATCACACCCACCACGACCATCGACAAGCTTCGCCAAGCTGGGCAAAGCCAATGACCACAAGCCCAGCCTAAAACCCTAAGCACAGCACAACCCTAAATACAGAACACATCGAACTATCACAAGGAGTTAACACACTATGTCTGCAGCATCTTTTAACTGGTCCGACCCCCTGCTCCTAGACAGCCAGCTGACTGAAGAAGAGCGCATGGTGCGCGAAGCCGCCTATACCTATTGTCAGGAAAAGCTCGCGCCTCGCGTGCTCGAGGCATTTCGCCATGAAAAAATGGATACTTCCATCTTTCCTGAAATGGGCGAGCTTGGCTTGTTGGGTGCGACCGTGCCCACCGAATACGGCGGCGCAGGGCTGAACTACGTGTGCTATGGGTTAATTGCTCGCGAGGTCGAACGCGTGGACTCAGGCTATCGCTCCATGATGAGCGTGCAGTCCTCACTGGTCATGCTGCCCATTAACGAATTCGGCAGCGAAGAACAAAAGCGTAAGTACCTGCCCAAGCTGGCCACGGGCGAATGGATTGGCTGCTTCGGTTTGACCGAACCTGACCACGGCTCCGATCCCGCAGGCATGGAAACCCGAGCAGTTAAAACCTCCGATGGCTACAAGATCTCTGGCAACAAGATGTGGATCTCCAACTCGCCAGTGGCTGACGTGTTTGTGGTGTGGGCCAAGTGTGTGGGCGGTGACCATGACGGGCGCATCCGTGGCTTCATTCTGGAAAAAGGCATGGCAGGCTTAAGCGCGCCCGAGATTCACGGCAAGGTGGGCTTGCGTGCTTCGATCACCGGTGAAATCGTCATGGACGGCGTTGAAGTCAGCGACGAGCAAATGCTACCCAATGTCACGGGCTTAAAAGGTCCCTTTACTTGCTTGAACTCGGCTCGTTTCGGCATTGCCTGGGGGGCACTCGGTGCAGCCGAAGCCTGCTGGCACACCGCTCGCCAGTACACGCTGGATCGCCATCAGTTCAACCGCCCGCTGGCCGCTAACCAGTTGATCCAGAAAAAACTCGCTGACATGCAAACCGAAATCACGCTTGGATTGCAAGGCTGTTTGCGCCTGGGCCGCATGAAAGACGAAGGCACTGCCGCTGTGGAGATCACCTCGATCATGAAGCGCAATTCATGCGGCAAGGCACTGGACATTGCCCGCTTGGCACGCGACATGCTGGGCGGCAATGGCATCTCTGACGAGTACGGTGTGGCTCGTCATCTGGTGAATCTGGAAGTGGTCAACACCTACGAAGGCACGCATGACATCCATGCGCTGATCCTGGGCCGCGCCCAGACTGGCATTCAGGCGTTTTTCTAGAGCGGATTGCCGCGGCCTTCGAAAGCCGCGGCTGCCCGTTGCAAGCGGTCTCGCACGCCTGCCCAGGCGGGCTCATCGGGCACCGCTTCAACGAAGGCAGCAACCACGCCTAGGGCATCGAGTTCACGCAAGCGTGCATACAATGCACGGGCGTAATCGGCTGGCGAATCCGGCATGCGCAGCACCACCAATCGGTCGTCAAACACGTGGCCATCAAACAACCGTTCATCGAGCGTCACGTGCGCACCGTGCGTCACCACCGCCAATCGACCTTGTTCTTTGGCCAGCGCATCGGCAACCGCGTGTGACAAGTCCTCAGGCGAGCACAACACGACAGGGGTGCTTGGCGCATAGTGTGCTTTAAGCGATCCCGACACGCGCGGTGACGACGCCTGATAACCAGCGATAGGCTGGCCAAGCACCCTAGCCACATCTTCAGCGCTGATGGCGCCTGGCCTGAGCATGGCCACTGCCCCACCCTCATCGACCGAAGACACATCGACAATCGAGGACTCAATGCCTACCTCGCTGTCGCCACCTTCGAGCACTGGCATGCCCACCGACGTGCCCACCGACGTGCCATCAGCCACCAAATCAGCAAACTCATCGCGCACATGTTGCGCACGGGTGGGCGACACCCGGCCAAACCGGTTGGCCGATGGCGCCGCCACCCCAGCCCGCGTTTGACCGGCCTGGCGTTTCAAATCAGCAAACGCCGACAGCAAAGCATGGGCCACGGGGTGTGCGGGGCAACGCACGCCAATGGTCGACTGCCCGCCGCTGACGGCCGGATCAACATCGGGGTGGCGCTTCAAAATAAGCGTCAGCGGCCCCGGCCAAAACGCCAGCGCCAACTGCCAAGCCTGGTCAGGGATGTGGCTACACCACGCGGCCATGTCACTGGGGCTTGCGATATGCACAATCACGGGATGGCTGCTCGGGCGGCCTTTGGCGGCATAGATGCGCGCAACCGCTTGCGCATTGGCTGCATCAGCGCCCAGACCATAAACGGTCTCGGTCGGAAATGCCACAAGCTCGCCGCGCACCAGCGTGCGCGCGGCATGTTCGACAGATAAAGGGTCTGCAGACGAGTCAGTGCCAGACGAATCCGCACCAGACGAATCAGCGCCAGACCATTCACCCGAGGACGACACGCCTTGCGCCATCAAGGTTTCACTAGTGCCTTGACCGGCAGCTTCAACAGCGACACCACCTCGTTGGCCACAGAGACAGCATCTTCAAAGCGCTCGGCCGTGATGTTGATGTGACCCATCTTGCGTCCGATACGCGCTTGTCGCTTGCCATACAGGTGCAGCGATGTGCCAGGCTTGGCCAGCACGGCTGACCAGTCAGGCTCAACTGGCTCGGACGCATCAGAAGCCAGCCAGGTGTCACCAAGCAAATTCAGCATCACACTGGGTGCAAGCAGCCGGGTATCGCCCAGAGGAAGGCCGGCCATCACACGTGCCTGCTGTTCAAACTGGCTTGTGACACAAGCGTTCATGCTGAAGTGACCGCTGTTGTGTGGCCGTGGAGCGATTTCATTGGCGATCAGGCTGCCGTCGCGCAACACAAAAAATTCCACGCACATCACACCGTGATAGCCCAGGCCTTGCGCAATCTGTACCGCAGCCTTCTGGGCTGCAACAGTGACGTCATCGACGCAGCCATCCACATGCGTGACTGCCAAGATACCATCGTGATGGATATTGCGTGCCACCGGATAAGTGACGTGCTCACCTTCGGCGTTGCGCGCCATCACCACCGACAGCTCATAAGCCAAATCCAGTTCAGCTTCAAGAATACAGGGCACCTCTTGGGCGTCGCTAAAAGCCTGCTGGGCTTGTTCACGGTTGGTCACACGATATTGGCCTTTGCCGTCATAGCCCAAGCGCGCCACCTTGAGAATGCCCGGAAACAGATGATCAGGTGCGGCTGCCACATCACTGGCCTTAGCAATGTCAGCATAAGGACCAACAGGCACGCCCACTGAGTCGATAAAGCGTTTTTCAAGGCAGCGATCCTGGGCCGGGCCCACAGCGGCCGCGCCTGGCGTGACGCGCGTGCGCCTTGACAAGAGCTCGAGGCTGCGAGCCGGGACGTTCTCAAACTCGGTGGTCACCGCCAGACAGCGCTTGGCCATCTCGCCCAACGCTTGCGCATCGTCGTAGGCCGCCACCAGATGATCATCGGCCACATCCACCGCAGGTGCCTGGGCCTCGGGATCAAGCACCAATACCCGATAACCCATGGCTTGCGCCGACTGACAAAACATGCGGCCAAGCTGCCCTGCTCCTAGAACACCTAACCACTGACCAGGCGCTACTTTCATGATGCACATCCTTTCATGATGACAATGTCATGGCGCGCGCAGCCTCGGTCTGACGCTGCCTGAACGCCACGAGCTTGTCCATTAATCCTCGATCCGTGGTGGCCAGATTGGCCACCACATGCAAAGCGGCGTTGGCCGCACCGGCCGTGCCAATGGCAAAGGTCGCCACCGGGATCCCTTTGGGCATTTGCACAATCGACAACAAGGAGTCTTCGCCTTGCAGATGCTTGCTTGGCACCGGCACCCCAAACACAGGAATGGGCGTGAATGCCGCGACCATGCCGGGCAAATGCGCTGCGCCCCCGGCACCTGCGATGATGGCGCGCAAACCCCGTTGCTCGGCACGCTGGGCATAGTCAGCCATGTCCGCAGGCATGCGGTGAGCCGACACCACCTGCGCCTCATAAGCAACATCAAATGCTTTAAGTATCTCGCACGCCTCGGACATCACATCCCAGTCGCTCGAAGAACCCATGATCACCCCGACCACCGGGGCATCGATCGCCTGGCGATCCTCGCTAGCGTTGGACATTGTTCAGCATCCCTGAAAGTCAAAGGGGTATTTTAACGGTTCGGGTGACCGGGTGATGACACTAGGCACGCAGTCGCTGCAACGCCTCGCGATATTTGGCAGCCGTTGCTTCAATGATGTCAGCAGGCAGACGTGGCGCCGGTGGCGTTTTATCCCAGGGTTGGGTTTCGAGCCAGTCACGCACAAACTGCTTGTCATACGACGGTGGGCTGATGCCCTCTTGCCAACTGTCTGCCGGCCAGAATCGCGACGAGTCCGGCGTGAGCACCTCATCCATCAAGTGCAACTGACCATCATCGTCCAGGCCAAACTCGAACTTGGTGTCAGCAATGATGATGCCGCGTTTGGCCGCATAATCAGCCGCCTCGCGATAAAGCTGCAGCGTGATGTCACGAATCTTCTCTGCCAGCGTCTGGCCGATGGCGTTCACAACGTAATCGAAGTCAACATTCTCGTCATGCTCGCCCACCTCGGCCTTGGCCGCCGGCGTAAAAATCGGCTCTGGCAACTGGCTAGCCTGCTTTAAGCCCAGTGGCAGGCTAACGCCGCACACCGCACCGGTGGCTTGATAGTCCTTCCAGCCGGAACCGATGAGATAGCCTCGCGCCACGGCTTCGACCATGATGGGTTTGAGCCGCTTGACGACCATGGCACGTCCGCGCACTTGCTCACGCTCGCAGTCTTGCACCACGGTCTCGGGGTCGATGCCAGTCAAGTGCGTGGGGACAACATGCCCAAGCTCGCCAAGCCAGAACTCGGTCAGGCTGGTGAGCACTTCGCCCTTGCCTGGAATCGGGTCGTCAAGAATCACGTCAAACGCCGAGATCCGGTCCGAGGCAACAATGAGCAGTTTGTCTTGGCCCACCGCGTACATGTCACGCACCTTGCCGCGCGCAAGCAGCGGCAAGGAGGTGATGCTGGATTGATGCAAAATCACGATATCTGGGCCGTTTGCTTATTGCACCACTTGAGACAGCTTGCCAGCGGCGTAGTCAGCGGCAATGTCGCTCAAAGCACGTGCCTTGATTTTGCCGGCGTTGCCAGCCGTGCCAAATTGCTGATAACGCGCCACACAAATCGCTTTGGCAGCAGCGCGAGCGGGCTTGAGATAGTCGCGCGGGTCGAACTTGCTGGGGTTCTCCGCAAAAAAGCGACGAATCGCGCCGGTCATGGCCAGACGAATATCAGTGTCGATATTGACCTTGCGCACCCCAAACTTGATGGCTTCCTGAATTTCTTCAACCGGCACACCGTAGGTTTCTTTCATGTCGCCACCAAACTCGCGGATTTCTGCCAGAAGCTCTTGAGGCACGCTCGAGCTGCCATGCATCACCAGGTGCGTGTTGGGCAGGCGCGAATGAATTTCCTTGATGCGGTTGATCGACAGAATATCGCCCGTGGGCTTACGGGTGAACTTGTAAGCGCCGTGGCTCGTGCCAATGGCGATGGCCAAAGCGTCAAGCTGGGTCTGACGCACAAAGTCCGCTGCCTGCTCAGGGTCGGTTAGCAACTGATCCATGGTCATGGTGCCTTCGGCGCCGTGACCATCTTCCTTGTCACCTTTCATGGTCTCAAGCGAACCGAGGCAGCCCAATTCACCTTCTACGGTCACGCCAAGCTTGTGCGCCATGTCAACGACTTCTTTGGTGACTTTAACGTTGTAGTCGTATTCGGCGATGGTCTTGCCATCGTCCATGAGCGAGCCGTCCATCATCACACTGGAAAAACCCAAGTCAATGGCACCTTTACAGACAGTCGGTGACTGACCATGGTCTTGGTGCATGACGATCGGGATATGGGGATAGGACTCAACAGCCGCCTGAATCAGGTGCTTGAGAAACCCTTCGCCGGCGTACTTGCGCGCACCGGCCGACGCCTGCATGATCACCGGGCTTTCGGTTTCTTGCGCGGCCTCCATGATGGCCTGAACCTGCTCAAGGTTGTTGACATTGAATGCGGGGATGCCGTAGCCGTTTTCTGCTGCGTGATCCAGAAGTTGGCGCATGGAGACGAGAGCCATAGTGTGAGTCCTTGCAATAGATTGGAAATAAATTCAACAAAATCGATACCGTGGTCTGCGCGCGCTCGGTCTAACAGCGCACGTGACCCCACAAGTTGTTGTGACGCATAATCCTTTAATTGGTTCTATTTTACCCACAACGCTACACATGACTGCGCCATGAACACAAACCGGCAAACAAAGACCACGCTTGGCCACGGCAACGACGAATCGCTTGCGGGTCTGGGCTGGCAAAGCGCGCATGGCTGGCCAATGCCCAAACGTCTTGAGCTCGCATCGCCCGAGTGGTCAGTCGATCGCGCGTTACGTGCGCTTAGCCAAGGCACGGGCCTGTTGTGGCAAGGCGACTTTGTGGCTGGCCGGACCTTGTTGCAAAACGTCAAGCAGCGCCTGACGCGTAAAACCCGTCAAAGCCGTGCCGCGTTAGAAGCCTTGCCCTGGCCAGATCGATTTCATCGCATCCGCCTGCAACGCGCACAAACGGCCCGCCAGCTCGGCGGCCTGCTCATTGAAGTGGCGCCAGACTATTGCCTTGAATACCGGCGCGCACCTGATGCGAGCCTGGCATTGCAAATGGCCTACGGCGGCAGGTGGCGAGCGTCTCGGTTTGTGATGCCACTGACCGAACTCATGGGTGTGCTCAGTGCCTATGAATGGCATCGCAAAGGCCTGCCGGTGACTGCACTGGGACAATCCATTTACCCGCGCTGGGGGGTGTTTGCGCCCACCCGGCATGAATACCTCGACCTAGTGATGCAAGCGCCTTTGCGTGAACACTGGCACCAGGGCGCTGACGTGGGCACGGGCACCGGGGTGCTGGCCATGCTGCTAGCCACCAGAGGCTTAAACGTGGTGGCCTCAGACACCAACGAAGCTGCGCGCGACTGTGCCTTAGATAATGCCACGCGCTTGGGTTTGTCGTCACAAATTCAGGTCGTGGCAGAAGACTTGATACCGTCAGGTCAATTTGATCTGCTTGTTTGCAATCCACCTTGGCTGCCAGGGCACGCCAGCGGCCCACTAGAGGCCGCTGTCTATGACCCAGGCCATCAGATGCTCAAGGGTTTCTTAAAAGCCGCGACCGGGCACTTAAAGCCAGGCGGTCAAGCCTGGCTGATTCTCTCGGACTTGGCCGAACACCTGCAGCTGCGCAGCCGCCAACAGCTGCTTCAGTGGATTGACGAGGCCGGCTTGGCGGTTACGGACCGACTGGACGCCAAGCCAACCCATGGCAAGCGACTCGATCAACGAGACCCTCTGGCCCAAGCTAGGCAGGCTGAAGTTACTTCGCTTTGGCTGCTTTGTTCTTCGGACGAAACGCCTTAACCACTGCCGGGTCCGTTTCGATAAACGGCCCGCCAATCAGGTCTATGCAATAAGGCACCGCGGCAAACAGCCCGGACACCATGACCTGGCCTTGCTCATCTTTGAGGCCTTCAAGCGTTTGTGCGATGGCGCGCGGCTGGCCCGGCAGGTTGATGATTAATGCCGCGTGCTCACGGGTTTCCCGCAAAACCGCCACCTGGCGCGACAAAATCGCTGTGGGCACAAATTGCAGGCTGATCTGGCGCATTTGCTCCCCAAAACCTGGCATCTCGCGGGTGGCCGCATCTAGCGTGGCCTCAGGCGTGACATCACGGCGCGACGGGCCCGTGCCGCCGGTGGTCAGCACCAAGTCGCAGCCAGCCTCGTCAACGAGCTCAATGAGCGTGGCCGTGATTTGCGTGCGCTCGTCGGCAATCAGGCGCTCATGGCACTCAAACGGGCTAGTCAACGCGCTGCAAAACCAGTTCTTAAGTGAAGGCACGCCCTCGTCGGCGTAAACCCCCTGAGAGGCCCTATCTGAGATTGACACCAGGCCAATGCGCAAAGGACGACTTAGTTCTTTCTCATCAGATGACACAACAGAAACTCCCGTTGGCTCATGGCCAGCGATTAGATGACTAAAACCTGTTAATTTACCCTAGTTGCTATACCTAAAATCCAACACCCGATAGACTGTTTTGTTGCAATGCAGCATTAAATCGGTTGTAATTTGGTTATGACTTTTATGAGATTCAAGACCGTGAGCCAATCCGACACATCTTCCAAGAACGAACATCCGTTTCCGCTGCTGCCGCCCGTGGTGGACGCCGCGGTCGAATATGCGGTCGACGCCTGGCAGCGCAGCATCCTGACAGCCGATGTCATGCGCCAACGTGGCAACCAGTATCAGCGCCACGTCTCGCGCCAAGCGCCCAACGTCTTGAGCATGAAAGCCGAAGTGGTGCTTGACGGCCGAACGCTGGAGCGACCCGTTAACTACATCCTCACGCGCATCACCCCGCCCAAGAACACCCCGATTGACCCGATCAAGCGGCCATTTGTGGTGGTGGACCCGCGCGCCGGGCACGGCCCCGGGATTGCTGGCTTTAAGCCCGAAAGTGAAATTGGCGTGGCCATTGAAGCTGGCCACCCCTGTTACTTCATTGGCTTTTTACCGCGCCCCGAGCCCGAGCAAGGCGTCGAAGATGTGGTGTGGGCCGAAGCCCGGTTTCTCGAAGAAGTGATTGCGCTGCACCCCGAGGCAGAAGGCAAGCCCGTGGTTATTGGCAACTGTCAGGCTGGCTGGCAGCTCATGATGGCAGCGGCCACGCGCCCTGAGCTCTTTGGTCCCATCATTATTGCTGGCGCCCCGTTGTCGTATTGGGCTGGCTGGCGCGGCAAAAATCCCATGCGCTACTCCGGTGGCTTGGCTGGCGGCTCCTGGATGACCATGATGGCAAGCGACTTGGGTGGCGGCCTGTTTGACGGCGCCAACCTGGTGCAGAATTTTGAAAACCTCAATCCTGCCAACACACACTGGTCCAAGCAGTACAACCTCTACTCGCGTGTGGACACCGAAGCTGGCCGTTACCTGGGTTTCGAGCGTTGGTGGGGCGGCCATGTGTTTCTTAATGGCAAGGAGATTCAATACATTGTTGACAACCTGTTTGTCGGCAACCGACTCTCAACGGCTCGCATGGTCACACAAGATGGCTTGCGTATTGATTTGCGCAACATCCGATCACCGATCATTGTGTTCTGTTCTAAGGGCGACAACATCACGCCCCCACCCCAAGCGCTGGGCTGGATCACTGACCTGTACCAGACCGACAAAGAGGTACTGGCACACGGCCAGACCATCATCTATGCCGTGCATGAGAGCATTGGCCACTTGGGGATTTTTGTTTCAGGCGCTATCGCCAAAAAAGAGCACCGCGAATTCACTTGCAACATCGACATGATCGATGTCTTGCCTGCTGGCATTTACGAGGCGGTCATTCACGACAAAACGCCAGACACGCCCAATGCCGATCTCGCCTACGGCGACTATGTTCTGACCTTTGAGCGGCGTCACCTCGAAGATGTTGAAAAAATCGTGCAACACCGCGAAGACGATGACCGTCGTTTCGCCGCCGTCTCACGTCTGTCGCAAGTCAACCTCGGCCTGTACAAGTCATTCCTGCAGCCCTGGATCAAGGTGATTGCCACACCACGCACCAGCGAAAAACTGCAGCAATGGCACCCCTTGCGCCTGCCCTACGAGTCGATATCGGACAAGAACCCGTTTGTGGCCTCGCTTGCGCCCATTGCCGTGCAAGTTAAGAACCATCGACAAAAGGCAGCAGACGACAACCCGTTTGTACAACTCGAAAGACAGGTCTCCAAGTCAATCGAGTCCGCGCTCGAGCTCTATGGCGAGTGGCGCGACAACATGATCGAGCAAATCTTCATGACCGTCTATGGCGCCCCACTGGTGCAGGATTTGGCCGGGCTTGGCGCCAAGGAAGGTCCCCCACGTGAACACCCCGGTGTGTCACCTGAACACATTGGATTCGTCAAGCGCCGCGTCACGGAGCTGCGCAAGCTTGTCGAGTGCGGCGGGATCCGTGAAGCCAGCATCCGGGTCATGATGTATATCGCCCAAGCCCAAGGCGGTATCGATGAACGCAGCTTTAACCTGATCCGCCAGTTACGGGCCCATCAGGACCACACCTTGACGCTGCCCGCCTTCAAACGCATGGTGCGTGAGCAAGCCATGGTCATGGTGGTTGACCCCGAAGGCTCGGTCAACGCCATTCCGACCTTGCTAAGCCATCACAGCGCCAAAGAAATTCAGGCGGCCGCTGAGTTCGTCACCCAGGTCGCCATGGCTAGCGGCGCGCTAAACCAAAGCGGCAAACAGCGCTTAAAGCAGGTTTGTGACCTTTATGCGCACGCGGCCGAAGTCGCGCAATCCAAGCCTCACGCCACGGCAGACATGAAGTCCGTCAGCGTGGCGCGTGAGCAAGACGGCGCCACGGCCAGCACAACCACCCCGGCTAAAAAATCGCCCGCCAAAAAAACAACGGCCAGAAAAACACCCGCTAAAACAGTCGCTGCCCGTGCGCCACGCAAGCGAGATGTAACGACTAAGGCTGTGGCAAAGAAGACAAGCACCGCCACACCAAGAAAAACGGTCAAGAAATAATGTCTGACGAGCAGCCGCACTACCACAAGCCGGTAAAGTTTGACGCGCTGATCAATCGAGCAGCGGGTCTTGAGCCAGCGGTGTGTGCGGTGGCGCACCCTTGTGATGAGACCTCACTGTCAGCTGCGGTTGAAGCCGCCGATCTGGGATTACTTACCCCTATCCTGATCGGACCGAAGGCCCGTATCGAAAGCGTGGCTCGCGACAACGGCCTTGATATCTCGCCTTTTCAGTTGATCGACACAGCACACAGCCACGACTCGGCAGCTCAAGCGGTCAAGGCCGTGCGTTCGGGCCAAGCCCGCTTACTCATGAAAGGCAGCCTGCACACCGATGAGCTCATGCACGAGGTGGTTAAAAAAGACACGGGCTTGCGCACCGCTAGGCGGCTAAGCCATGTGTTTGTCATGGACGTGCCGACTTACCAAGAACCCTTGTTCGTCACCGATGCGGCCATCAACATCGATCCGGATTTGCTATGCAAAGCTGACATCACACAAAACGCCATTGACTTGCACGTGGCCTTGGGTCTCGGTGAACCGCGCGTGGCGATTTTATCGGCCGTCGAACAAGTCAACCCCAAGATTCCAAGCACCATTGAGGCCGCTGCGCTGTGCAAGATGGCTGAACGCGGCCAAATCACCGGCGGCCTGCTCGATGGGCCGCTAGCCATGGACAATGCCGTCAGCCCACAGGCCGCACAAATGAAAGGCTTGAATTCACCGGTGGCCGGACACGCGCAAATTCTCGTGGTGCCGGACTTGGAATCAGGCAACATGCTCGCTAAAAACCTGAGCTTCTTAAGCGGGGCGCAAGCCGCAGGCATTGTGCTCGGTGCCCGGGTACCTATTATTCTGACGAGCCGTGCCGACACGGAGCACAGCCGCCTGGCCTCATGCGCATTGGCCGCACTATACGACCATCACCAGCAATCACAGGCCTCGTTGCCCAAGTGACGCAAGACCAGCTCCAAGCCAGATAGTCCACACATAAACAACACACCAACCACACATAAACAAAGAACCAGCGGGGCAGTGTTTGCCCCGCTGGCTCTTTGTCCGTGATGTGCGTGATGTGGGTGGGTGGGCGCAGCGATTATGCCCAGTGGTTACGCCCAGTGGGTACGCCGAGTAAGCACGCCCATGCAGACGATTTGTCTGCCAGCCGGATCTAATCCGCCCGTGTTTGCAGCGCTGCCACAGCCGGCAAGGTTTTGCCTTCAAGAAACTCCAGGAAAGCCCCGCCACCGGTAGAGATGTAGTTCACATCATCGGTGATGCCAAACTTTGCAATGGCTGCTAGCGTGTCGCCACCGCCGGCAATCGAGAAGCCTCGTGAGCTGGCAATCGCCTCAGACACCCCCTGAGTGCCATTGGCAAACGCCTCGAACTCAAACACGCCCACTGGACCGTTCCAGACGATCGTGCCCGCGTCTTTCAGGATCGAGGCCAGTTGCTCGGTGGTCTTGGGACCGATATCGAGAATCAAGTCGTCATCGGACACCGCTTCAGACGCTTTGACGTGAGCCTCGGCGTTGGCAGCAAACGTTTTGGCGGTGACCACATCAACCGGGATGGGCACGGCAGCACCGCGAGCCTGCATTTGGTCAATCACGGCTTTGGCTTGTTCAACTTGGTCGGCTTCTGCCAGCGATTTGCCAATCGGCAGGCCGGCAGCCAGCATGAACGTGTTGGCAATGCCACCACCCACAATGAGCTGATCGACTTTTTGCGCGAGCGCTTGCAAGATCGACAGCTTGGTTGACACCTTGGAGCCACCCACAATCGCCACCATGGGACGCGCAGGTTCCTGTAGCGCTTTGCCCAAGGCCTCTAGCTCAGCGGCAAGCAAAGGACCTGCACAAGCCACCGGTGCATGCAAGGCAATGCCGTGCGTGGTGGCTTCAGCACGGTGCGCGGTGCCAAAGGCATCGTTGACGTACACGTCGCAAAGCTTGGCCATTTTTTGGGCAAGCTCGGCGTTGTCTTTTTTCTCGCCGACATTGCAGCGGCAATTCTCAAGCAACACCACCTCGCCCGGCGCAACATCCACACCATCGACCCAGTCTTGCACCAGCCTCACAGGCTTGCCAAGCAACTCCTGCAGTCGCTTGGCCACCGGTGCGAGACTGTCTTGGGCACGCAGCTCGCCTTCAGTAGGACGACCGAGGTGCGAAGTCACCATGACCGCCGCGCCTGCTGTCAGTGCCAGCTCAATGCCTGGCACCGACGCCTTGATGCGGGTGTCTTCGGTGATGTTGCCCTCTTCATCAAACGGCACGTTCAAGTCCGCACGGATGAACACCCGCTTGTCCTCGAGCGCGCCGGTCTTGGCCAATTCAGTCAGGGTTTTAACCTTCATGGCTTACTTGGCACTCATCAAAGCGACGGTGGTGTCGAGCATGCGGTTGCTAAAGCCCCACTCGTTGTCATACCAGGATGACACTTTAACGAGCTTGCCTGAGACCTTGGTCAACGTGGCGTCAAAGTTGCTTGACGCTGGGTTGTGATTGAAGTCAATCGAAACCAGCGGTGCCGTGTTGTACTCCAGAATGCCCTTGAGCTCGCCTTCAGCAGCTTCTTTCAGGATCGCGTTGACTTCATCAATGGTGGTGTCGCGCTTGGCCACAAATGACAAATCAACAATCGACACATTGATTGTCGGCACGCGAATGGCATAGCCGTCGAGCTTGCCGTTCAGGTCGGGCAACACCAAGCCAACCGCCGCTGCCGCACCGGTCTTGGTGGGAATCATGCTCATGGTCGCTGAACGCGCACGACGCAGGTCCTCATGATAGACATCGGTCAACACCTGGTCGTTGGTGTAGGCGTGCACCGTTGTCATCAGACCGGTTTCAACGCCAATCTTGTCATGCAAGGGCTTAACCATGGGAGCCAGGCAGTTGGTGGTGCATGAAGCGTTGGAGATCACGGTGTGTTCGGCTTTGAGCACATCCTGGTTCACACCAAATACCACCGTGGCGTCAACATCCTTGCCACCAGGCGCTGAGATCACGACTTTCTTGGCGCCACCTTGCAGGTGTGCCGAGGCTTTCTCTTTGCTGGCAAAAAACCCCGTGCATTCCAGCACCACGTCGACCTTGAGCTCACCCCAAGGCAACTCAGCCGGGTTGCGGTTGGCCAACACGCGGATCTTGTCGCCATTGACCACCATGTGCTCACCCTCAACGCCCACGGTGCCAGGGAATTTGCCATGCGCGGTGTCATATTGCGTCAGGTGGGCATTGGTTTGCGGATCACCCAAATCGTTAATGGCCACGATCTCGATATCGTGTTTTTTGCCGCCCTCGTAGTGCGCGCGCAGAATATTGCGTCCAATACGACCATAACCGTTGATTGCAACACGAATTGCCATGACACCAATCTCCTTGTTTATAAAACCTGTTTAACAGCAGCCACGACTGCCTGGGCAGTCAAACCGAAATACTTGAACAAATCTCCCGCGGGTGCAGACTCGCCGTAACGGTCGATGCCCACCACGGCGCCGTCAAGCCCGACGTACTTAAACCAAAAGTCCCGCACACCTGCCTCAACGGCGACTCGCTTGAAGCCCGCGGGCAACACCTGCGCGCGGTAGGCCGGGTCCTGGGCATCAAATACGTCTGTGCTGGGCATGGACACCACACGCACCGCAACCCCTTCATCGGCCAGTGTTGCTTGCGCCTCGAGCGCTAAGGCCACCTCAGAGCCGGTCGCGATAATGACGGCCTTAAAGTTAGCGGCATCGGACAGCACATAGCCGCCGCGCGCCACGTCGGCCAAAGCCTGCTCATTGCGTTGCACGAAAGGCAAGTTTTGGCGGGACAACAGCAAGGCCGTTGGACCACCATCACGCACATTCATGCCGATGCTAGCCGGGCGGCTAACTGCGGCCACCCAGGCCGCAGCTGTCTCAACCGTGTCACAAGGACGCCACACAGACAGATTCGGGATCAGGCGCAGGCTAGCGGCATGTTCCACGGATTGATGAGTTGGGCCATCCTCACCCAGGCCAATGGAGTCGTGGGTAAAGACATGCACCACCCGCTGCTTCATCAGTGCGGCCATGCGAATGGCATTGCGTGAATAGTCCGAGAAGGTCAAAAAGGTGCCGCCAAAGGGCAGATAACCACCATGCAATGCGACACCGTTCATGATGGCGGCCATGCCAAACTCGCGAACGCCGTAATTGATGTGTCGCCCAAATCCCAGGCCGGCGTCAGTCGCGCGCACCGGCTCAACGCCCGCCCAATCGGTAAAGTTCGAGCCTGTGAGGTCAGCCGACCCACCCAGCATCTCGGGCAGGTTCGGCGCTAAGGCCTCAATGACCTGTTGCGAGGCCTTGCGAGTCGCTAGTGTCTTGGCAGCCTCGTGGGTCTGGGTCATTAACTGCTCGACCGTGGCCGCAAAGTCAGCCGGCAAGTCTCCTGCCATACGACGCTCAAGCAACTGAGCCAGTTCTGGGTAAGCCGCCAGATAAGCCTGCCAACGCGCGTTCCATTCGGCCTGCAACGCTTGGCCACGCTCACGCGCATCCCAAGCTTGCTTGACGTCAGCCGGCACCTCAAACGGGGCGTGCGGCCATTGCAACGCCTCGCGGGTCTGATCGATTTCGGCGTCACCAAGCGGTGCCCCATGGACTTTGTCCGTGCCCGCCATGTTCGGTGCACCTTGCCCGATGACCGTCTTGCAAATCACCAGCGTGGGTCGCTGTTGGGTTTGTCCGAGCGCTTGCGCCTGCGCAAGTGCAGCATCAACAGCAGCCGGATCATGGCCATCGACATCGCGCACCACGTTCCAGCCATAGGCCTCAAAACGCCGCGCCGTGTCATCGGTAAACCAGTTCTCTACCTTGCCGTCAATGGAGATGCCGTTATCGTCATAGACCACGATCAACTTGCCCAAGCGCCAGGTGCCAGCAAGTGAACAGACTTCGTGAGAAATCCCTTCCATCAGGCAGCCATCACCGACAAACGCGTAGGTGTGGTGATCCACAATGTCATGGCCGGGCCGATTGAACTCGGCGGCCAACAAGGCTTCAGCCAACGCCATACCAACCGCGTTCGACAGGCCCTGCCCTAGCGGACCCGTGGTCGTTTCAACACCGGGGGTGACGCCAACTTCGGGGTGGCCGGGTGTTTTAGAGTGCAGTTGCCTGAACTGCTCGATTTCTTGCATGGGCAAGTCATAGCCGCACAAATGCAACACGCTATAGATGAGCATCGAGCCATGGCCGTTGGACAACACAAACCGGTCGCGATTCATCCAGGCGGGGTCGCACGGGTTGTGGCGCAAATGCCCGGTAAACAGCGTCGCGGCAATCTCAGCCATCCCCATCGGGGCGCCCGGGTGGCCGGATTTGGCTTTCTGGACAGCGTCCATGGACAAGGCCCGAATTGCGTTGGCCATTTGGGAAACAGAGACAGCGGATTCAGACATGACAGATGAAGTAGGCAGATCGTTAATCGAGCTGGTACCAGCACTTAGCAGTACGCCAGTGACCAGCAGATAAGGGAAACCCCGGATTTTAGCACCTGCCCGCGCCAGCCGCGCCACGAACGGCCAGCCTCAGTTAATATCCCGGGCATGGCAGCCCCACGATTTTTTTGTGAACAAATACCAGCGCCTGAATCCACACTGGCGCTGCCCAACAGCGTTGCCCATCACATTCGTGTCAGACGTCTCAAAGCGGGGCAAAGCATCGTGCTGTTTGATGGCTCTGGCCATGAATCAAGCGCCGTTTTACATTTCGAGAGCTCAGGCCAAGCCATGGCCACCATCACGGCAACCGAGGCCGTTGACCGCGAGCTCGCGTGGAAAATCACGTTGGTGCAAGGCGTGGCAAGCCAAGACCGCATGGACTGGATCGTAGAAAAAGCCGTCGAGCTCGGTGTCTCAAACCTTGTGCCGGTATTGGCTGACCGCAGTGTGATCAAACTCAATGCCGATCGGGCACAAAAGCGTCTGGCGCACTGGCAAAAACTGGTTATCTCAGCAAGCGAGCAATGCGGGCGTAACCGGCTCATGCGCATCCATACACCTTGCGACGCAGCCAAAGCCATCAAGCACTGTACCGACCAACCCGTATTGTGGTGCCATGTTCAAGAAAACGCGCTGGCCATCGCCGATGCCCGGATTCTGCAAAAAGTGGCCGCCCAACAGCGTGTGTGCCTGGTAATTGGACCTGAGGGTGGGTTTAGCGATGTTGAAGCCCGTGCATGGCAGGCCGCAGGCGCTCAGGCGGTAAGCCTTGGGCCGCGCGTTTTGCGCACCGAAACAGCCGGTGTGGTGGCCATCGCTAGTCTCACGGCTGCCGGTCAAGCCTGAGTCGGCCAACACCTATTCGTCACTACCCTACTGGCCACTACCCTACTCTTCACTCCAGCTATGAAACACGCCAGGCGCATCATCAGGATGCTTGCCCCCGTCTTCGATGCAGTAAATAAACACCCGGTCACTATCTGCGGCGCTGTCGACCACCTCTTGCAACACCTGACAGACCGCAGGCAAATCTGTCTCAATGTCCGGGTCAGCGACATGCAAGTCTTTAAACACGAGAACCAGCCCGACTTTTTGATCGGCAATCGAATCACTCAAACAGTCACTCAGACCTTCGAAGCTGCCACCAAAAAACTGAGGGTAGTCCACCGCCTTGACCACCGCACGAAACAATGCCGATCGATTTCGAGCCTTGGAGCAGTCGGCTTCACACCAGATCAACTCGGCTTGTGTGGCAGCCTCTCGCAGCGATTCAAGCTGCTCGACCTTGGCCTGACCGCCTTTGTTTAATAAATCACGCAACTGCCGATCCTGCTGCTTGCTCATTGCCGGTCCCTTTTGAAAGTCCGATGCACATGCGCGAATCGTATCGAGTTAATGCGCTTGAATCAATCACCTTGTGTGACATTGTTGGGGTTTTTTTAGAACAGGGCGTTTCGGCACAAGAGAGCCACAAACGCCCCTTCAAAACAACATCACCAATGGGGTCACTCGAACAGTCAGGATTTCTCGGCCTGATGATTAGCGTGCACCACAGTCAGCGCGGTCATGTTCACGATTCGGCGCACAGTGGCGCTAGAGGTGAGAATGTGAACCGGGGCGTTGGCGCCCAACAGGAACGGCCCCACGGCCACATTGCCACCAGCAGCTGTTTTAAGCAGGTTGTAGGCAATGTTGCCCGCATCGACATTGGGACACACCACCAGGTTGGCTGACCCTTTGAGCGTCGTTGTGGGCAGCACCTTCTGGCGCAAAGCCTCATCAAGCGCACAGTCACCATGCATTTCACCATCGACCTCCAGATCAGGCGCGCGCTCACGGATTAACGCCAGTGCGTCACGCATTTTTTGGCCAGAAGCACTCGAGCTCGTCCCAAAATTCGAACGCGACAGCAACGCCACCTTGGGCACGAGGTTTAGCCGCTTCATTTCGTTGGCTGCAGCCACTGTGAAAGCGGCCACTTGCTCGGCGCTTGGGTCATCATTAACGTGCGTGTCCACCACGGCCAGCGTATGGTGTGGCAACAACAAAATATTCATCGCCCCATACGTGGTCTCGCCCGGCGCCAGGCCAATCATCTGGTCGACATAGCGCAGATGGTCAGAGAAGCCTCCCACCGTGCCGCAAATCATGCCGTCGGCATCGCCCATGTGCACCATCATGGCACCAATCAGGGTTAGTCGGCGGCGCATCTCCACGCGCGCCATTTCTTTGCTCACGCCGCGGCGACACATACGCTCCCAGTATGTGGTCCAGTAGCGATGAAACCGGTCGTCCCAGTCGGGGTTGACCACTTCGGCATCCTCGCCAAGCTTGATACGCAAGCCATGCTTTTCGATGCGGTCAGCCAGTACGGTGGGGCGGCCTACCAAGATTGGATGGGCAAGTTTTTCATCGACCACCACTTGCACGGCACGCAGCACGCGCTCGTCTTCGCCCTCGGTAAAGACCACGCGCGCTTTGCCGCCGGCCTTGACATAGGACTTGGCCGCAGAGAACACCGGCTTCATGAAAGCGCCTGACTGATAGACAAACTGCTCGAGCTGCTCGAGGTAGCTATCGATGTCAGCAATCGGGCGCTTGGCCACACCCTCTTGCATGGCCGCTTGTGCCACGGCCGGGGCAATGCGGGTAATCAACCGTGGGTCAAAGGGCTTGGGAATAAAGTACTGAGGACCAAATGACACGTCGCCCGTACCGTAGGCCGCTTGCACCACTTCGCTTTGCTCTTCCTGAGCCAGTCGCGTAATCGCTTCTACCGCGGCTTTTTCCATGCCGCGCGTAATCGTCGTGGCACCCACATCAAGCGCCCCCCTAAAAATGTACGGAAAGCACAGCACGTTGTTGACCTGATTGGGGTAGTCAGAACGGCCTGTGGCCATCACGACATCATCACGCACCGCATGCGCGTCTGAGGGCAGGATTTCAGGGTTGGGGTTCGCTAGCGCCAGAATCAGCGGCCGTTGGGCCATTTGCGCCACCATATCGGGTTTCAACACGCCACCGGCAGACAAACCCAGAAACACGTCTGCGCCTTCGATCACGTCGGCGAGCTTGCGCGCCTCGGTCTTTTGCGCGTAACGCGCTTTGTCCGGATCCATCAAGGCTTGGCGTCCCTCATAGACCACGCCTTCAATGTCGGTGACCCAAATGTTCTTAAGCGGCAGCCCCATATCAACCATCAGGTCCAGGCATGCCAGTGCGGCAGCGCCCGCGCCCGAAACCACCACCTTGACCTCATCAATGGGCTTGCCAACCACAGCCAAGCCATTGATGAAAGCTGCTGTCACGCAAATTGCCGTGCCGTGTTGGTCGTCATGAAACACCGGGATGTTCATGCGCTTGCGCAATTCGCGCTCAACCGTGAAACACTCGGGCGCCTTAATGTCTTCGAGGTTGATGCCACCAAATGTGGGTTCTAGGCCTGCGATGATCTCAACCAGCTTTTGTGGGTCTTGCTCGTTAATCTCGATGTCAAAGACATCGATGCCGGCAAACTTCTTGAACAACACCGCCTTGCCTTCCATCACGGGCTTGGAGGCTAACGCCCCAATATTGCCTAGCCCCAGCACCGCTGAGCCATTGGTAATCACACCCACCAAATTGCCGCGCGCGGTGTAGCGCACCGCATTGGCCTCATCACTGACGATCTCCTCGCAAGCTGCCGCCACACCCGGCGAATAAGCAAGCGCCAGGTCGCGCTGGTTGGACAGGGTTTTAGTCGGCGCAATCGAGATTTTGCCGGGGCGGCCTTGTTCGTGATACAGCAATGCGGATTTACGGAAGTTGTCGTCCATGGATGGCCCAAAAATAGCAAGCGGTTAGGGAAATAAGGCGTTTAAAAAGCAAACCAACAAAAGCAAAGCAACAAAAGCAAAGCAAAAAACACAAAAAAGACTACTAAACAAAAAGTGGTTCGTTAAATGTTCGGAACCCTTCGGGACCGTCCGGTGGCCACTGGCACCCCCTTACGGCAGCAACTTTAGAGAATTACCTCAATCTGACATGCATTCTATTCGGTTTGGTCCGGCAACGACAGGAACACCTCGTCAGGATCAACAATGCGCTTGATCGCCTGGTCAATGTCGGCCAACCAAGCCATTTCCTTGCCCCCTGACGCCGGCTGCAAGGCAGATTCACGCTTGTGAAAGGTGGCGGCTACTAGCCAGCCCAGGGCACCACCATGCCCCACAAAGACATGCGCCAGATTGACCGATGCCTGGTCCATGAGCGCATCCAGATGAAACCGCAGCGGCCACTGCCTGGCTTGAAACGCTTGTTGCACATGCGGATTCATGGCCAGCTCGAACAAGGCCGGCACGCGTTTTTGTGCCGACAGTGAAGACAGGGGTTGCGAGTCGCTCGTGCCAAACGCACCGAACACCTCAATCGTGCCATCGGGCAACATCCAGTCCACGCTCACGAGGTGGTCAGCCAACGGCGTGAGCGCCAGTGGTTCGCCGCGATAGGCTTGCGCAAACCACTGCGCCACATTGGTCATCGAGTCAGGCCAGTCGGCTGCCAGCAGACCAGCGGCTTGCGCCACTGCCATCGGACAGCCAGCATCCACGCGCCACATGCCAGTGTCACCGAGCGGGATGACCGAGCCCCAGGCCGAGCCTGCCTGCACCCATAGGACAAGCTTTGATTGGTCCGACTCGGGCAATGGCACGCCCTCGAGCGCCATGACCACATCATGCGTCTGACAAAGATGGCGCGCCTGAATCACGTCATCGAGCAATAGAGGGTTTAGTCGGGCTTGATGGTCAGCCACCAACGTGACAGGCCCACGGCACTCACGGCGCAAGGCGGCCAGGAACTTGGACCAGTGGTCATCGGCGGTGGCCTGGCGGCCGAATAAAAATGAACGACGCGAAGAAGGCTCAGACACTACAATTTCATCCAGTTTGTTTCCACGAGGCTATCATGTCCCCCGCACTTGCCAATCGCCTGCAGCACACGCAAACCTTTCATGCCATGGAGGTCTTTAAACGAACCCAGGCACTGCAGGCACAAGGCCACGACGTGATCAGCCTAGGCATTGGCGAGCCCGACTTTACGGCCGCACCGGCGGTGGTCCAGGCCTTGCACAAAGCCGCTGACCAGGGCTTGGGCAAGTACAGTGCCGCGGCAGGCATTTGGCCGCTTCGTCAGGCGATTGCCCAATTTTACGGCGACAAATTCCACGCACCCGTTGATCCTGAGCGCGTGATCGTCACCAACGGGGCCAGCGGCGCGCTTTTGCTGGCCAGTCTGGCACTGGTCAACCCCGGACAAAACGTCCTGATGCCCGACCCCTGCTACCCGGCCAATGCGAACTTCATCATGGCCGCCGGCGGCAACACCCGGCTCGTACAGACCACCGCTGAACAACAGTTCCAGCCCAGCGCGCGCGACATTGAAAGCTACTGGGATGCGCAAACGGCCGGCGTGTTGATTGCGTCACCTGGCAACCCCACGGGCACGTCGATCGCACCAGCGGCCATCAAGGCCATCGTCAATGTGGCTAAGCAACGTTCGGGCTTTGTCATGATGGATGAAATTTATCTGGGCCTGTCATACCAGCACGAACGCCAGTCCGCGCTCGCGCTTGATGACAACCTGATCATCCTGAACAGTTTCTCCAAATACTTTCACATGACCGGTTGGCGACTCGGCTGGCTCATCGTGCCGCCCGAGCTGGTCGCGCCGATTGAGAAACTGGCCGCCAGCCTCATGATTTGTCCGCCCACGCTGGCGCAATACGGGGCACTGGCCTGCTTTGAGCCGCAGACACTGGACTTGCTCGAACACCGTCGTGAGGCATTCAAAACGCGTCGTGACTTTCTGGTACCCGCGCTGACGTCCATGGGGTTTGATGTGCCAGCCAAACCTGATGGGGCTTTTTATGTCTACGCCGACATCAGCCGGTTTTCTAACGACAGCAATCACTTTGTTGACACCGTGCTTAACCAAGCCCACGTGGCACTGGTGCCAGGCATTGACTTTGGCCCGGGTCTGGCCCAGACCAAAGTGCGGCTGGCCTACACCGTCGGGCTTGATCGGCTAGAGCAAGCCGTTGAACGTCTGGATCACCTGCTTAAAGACGACCAGACCCATCGGGGCTAAACCTTGATTTTGGCGGCCAGTGCCATACGCCGCATTTCCGAGAGCACCTTTTTGCTGTAGCCGCCGTCATCAGGCGTGGTGGCGCCTACATAGCACTTCAAGCCGTTGGTGATAGACCCGCGGCGTCGGATGCAGTCGTACAGAATCTGGCCGCCCACGCGAATGTTGATCTCGGGATGAAAGGCGTCATCAGGCCCTTCGCCAAATTTTTCAAATTTGTCGGTATGCACCCGCGTCATGATTTGCATCAGACCTTGCGCGCCTGCACCACTCTCGGCGTAGGGATTAAACCGTGACTCCACGGACATGACCGCCAGAATCAACACGGGATTGATATCAAGCTCTGCCCCGACCACAATCGCTGACTCGACGATGCGATCGGTGACTTGCTTGGCCACGCGGTACTTACGCGCGATGTAGTGTTCAAGCGCCTTCATTTGCGTCTCGGTAAGGCCAAACACCTCGCGCGCGGCCTCAATTTCCTCAATTGGAATGTCGCCAAGCAAGCCGATGCGATCAGAGCGCTCTATCTCAGTGGGTGGTTCAGGCAGTCGGTCAATCTCGCGCTCGGGCGCGCGTTCAATATCCACAGGTTGCACCTCAGGTGCCACGACATTGGGGCTTGGCACAAAGCCGAAACGCGAGATCGCCTCGCGTGTGCCTTCAGGCGCGAGCGCCACGAGCACCGCTTCATGCAGCACCGTGACTTGATAGCGCAAGGCCGGCACGCTTAACACCAGAAATACGACAACGAAGGCCGCCACACCTAAGTAGGCACCCGCGGTCTTGACCAATACCGCCACACGCTGCTGGACATCCCACAACCTGCCGCGCGCGTTGGGCGATAATTCAGAGGTGTTTGCATCATTCATGAACGGCAGTTTAACGGCTAACAGGCCGAAAAGCCGTCAAGTAGCGAATGACAGCACCGACAGCAACCTCACAGGAATCACCGTGCGATATCGCGACCTTAGAGACTTTGTGGACCAGCTCGAACGTGCTGGAAAACTCAAACGTATCAACACTCAAGTCGACACGCGTCTGGAAATGACCGAGATTTCCGACCGCGTGCTTCGTCAGGCTGGCCCAGCACTTCTCTTTGAAAACGCCAAGCATGGCGACAAGCCTGCCGATATGCCCGTGCTGGCCAACCTCTTTGGCACGCCAGAGCGCGTGGCACTGGGCATGGGCGCTGATGACGTCGCCTCACTGCGCGACATAGGCCTTTTGCTGGCGTCTTTGCGCGAACCCGAAGCACCCAAAGGCTTGCGTGATGCTTTGGGCAAAGTGGCCATGCTCAAATCAGCTCTTTGGGACATGAGTCCAAAGACCGTGCGCAGCGCCCCTTGCCAAGAGGTGGTGTGGGAAGGCGATGACGTGGATCTGGGCAAGCTGCCCATACAGACCTGCTGGCCAGGCGACATTGCACCACTTCTGACTTGGGGCCTGGTCATCACACGCGGTCCCAACGCCAAGCGTCAGAACCTAGGCATATACCGTCAACAGGTCATTGGCCGCAATAAACTCATCATGCGCTGGCTGTCGCACCGCGGCGGCGCGCTTGACTTCCGTGACCATGCCTTGGCGCACCCGGGCGAACCGTTTCCGATCGCCGTGGCTTTGGGCGCAGACCCAGCGACCACCTTGGGTGCGGTCACCCCGGTGCCTGACAGCCTGTCGGAATATCAGTTTGCTGGCCTGTTACGAGGCGCACGCACCGAGGTGACCAAAGCCATCGGCAGCAACCTGAACGTGCCCGCCACGGCTGAAATCGTGCTCGAGGGCCACCTGCTGCCTAAAACCGATCCGCGCGCGCAAAACACAACCGCAGCAACAGGCGCACCCACCGCACCCCCGTCAGACTACGAGCTGGCGCTTGAAGGCCCGTATGGCGATCACACCGGCTACTACAACGAGCAAGACTGGTTTCCTGTGTTTACGGTTGACCGTATCACCATGCGTCGCAACCCGCTCTATCACACCACCTACACGGGCAAGCCGCCCGATGAGCCGGCCGTGCTCGGCGTGGCGCTCAATGAAGTGTTTGTGCCGCTGCTACAACGCCAACTGCCAGAGATCAAAGACTTCTACTTGCCACCGGAAGGTTGCAGTTACCGCCTCGCTGTCATCTCTATTCGCAAACAATATCCCGGCCACGCCAAGCGGGTGATGTTTGGTATCTGGAGCATCTTGCGGCAGTTCATGTACACAAAGTTTCTGGTCGTGGTCGATGAGGACATTGACACGCGGGACTGGAAAGAAGTGGTTTGGGCCATGACCACACGCATGGATCCGGTGCGCGACACCATCACCGTGGAAAACACACCGATCGACTACTTGGACTTCGCCTCGCCAGTCTCTGGCTTGGGCGGCAAACTCGGCATGGATGCCACCAATAAATGGCCTGGCGAGACCGATCGCGAATGGGGACGGCCGATTCAGATGAGTGATGACATCAAGCAACGGGTTGATGACATGTGGGTGTCTTTGGGGCTGTAGTGATGGGGCTGTAATGATGGAGTTGCAGCGCTGGCATTGAAGTGGTGGCGTTGTGCTTTAGTGGTGAGGTCAGGTGCACTAAGTCAGCGTGCGACGCAATACCAACAGAAAGGCTGGCGCGCCGATCAAACTAATCACCACGCCAACGGGCAGCTCTGCTGGCGAAATTAGCAGACGAGACAGCACGTCAGCGGCCAACACCACCACCGCGCCTAGCAGTGCCGCAATCGGCAGCAACTGACGGTGGTCACTGCCGTAGAGGCGGCGAACCATTTGCGGCACCAACAGCCCCACAAAACTAATCGCACCGGTAAATGCCACCAATGGCCCCACGAGCAAAGCCATGGCCACGATCAAGGTGGCACGCAAGGCCGGGACGTTCACGCCCACATGAGCGGCTTGCGCCTGTCCAAGCAACAACGCGTTCAAGGCTGGCCAGCGCCGGTAGAGCCACCACATCCCCAATGGCAACCAGACACCTAGAGCAGCCACCACGGGCCAGGGTGCGCGACTCATGCTGCCCAACGTCCAAAACGTCATGGACCGCAGTTGAGCATCAGGTGCAAACGCAATCAACAGGCTAATCAAACTTGCCACCAAGGCGTTAATCGCCACGCCAGCGAGCAACAGGCCGGCCGTGCCGGGCCAGCCGCGGGCAAACTGCCATGCCACAGCCGTGGCAAGAACCGCCCCGACAAACCCCGCTGCGCCCACCAACAAAGCGCCCGTCACACCTGCGGCCATGGCCGCCACCGCACCCAGTGCCGCGCCGCCCGAGACACCCACCAAGCCGGGCTCGGCCAAGGGATTACGAAACAGGCTTTGCATGACCGCACCACCAACGGCCAGTGTTGCGCCTGTAAGCAGCGACATCACCGTTCGGGGCAGGCGCAACTCGCCTAGGATTAAGACCGCTTGTTCGCTGCCCTGCCCAGTGATCCAACGGCCCAGATCAGTCACGGTGATGGCCGCCGGCCCAATCAAAAGGCTAGCGAGCACCATGGCCGCAAGCAACGGCAACAACCAAAGGCCTGTTTTAAAGGTCATGGTTTCAGGCCGGCGAGCACCTCAATCCGGGTGCTTTTGTTTGGTGCCAAACACACGGTCGCCCGCGTCACCGAGGCCAGGCACGATATAGCCTTGTTCATTGAGCCTGTCGTCAACAGCGGCGGTGTAGACTTCGACGTCCGGGTGGGCGTCGGTGACTTTCTTGATGCCTTCAGGTGCGGCCACCAACACCAAGGCCCGGATGTCTTTAGCGCCGGCATTTTTAAGCAAATCGATTGCTGCCACCATCGAGCCGCCGGTCGCGAGCATGGGGTCCACAATGATGGCGGTGCGCTGCTCGAGCTGGCCAACCAGGCGTTCGTAATAGGTGTGTGCCTGCAAGGTGTCTTCATTGCGTGCCAAGCCGACCGTACTGACCCGAGCGCCCGGGATCAGATGCAACACACCGTCAAGCATCCCGATACCGGCGCGAAGAATTGGCACCACGGTGACTTTTTTGCCAGCGACACGTTCGACTTGAACATCACCGGCCCAGCCTTTTTCGATGTGCGTCTCCATGGCGAAGTCCTTACTTGCCTCGTACATCAGCAAGGTTGTGACTTCTTGTGCCAGTTCCCGAAAGCTTTTGGTGCTCAGTGCCGCACCACGCATCAGGCCAAGCTTGTGCTTGACCAAGGGGTGTCTGATTTCATGCAATGCCACGCTTTTCTCTCCTGCATCTGTACTAGAACCTGCCGGTCATGCCAGCAGCCTTGATTGATCAACCACCGATTGAAACCACTGAACCTCAGCGTTCATTGAGCCAATCCATGACCGCGTTTTCAAACTGTCGGGCCTTGTATGCCTGCGGGTGATTGACCAAACTGACGAATACATAACGTTTGCCCGACTGCGACAGCACATAACCGGCGATAGCCCGCGCATTTTTAAGTGCGCCTGTTTTCATATTGGCATAGCCGCGCGCATCGTTATTGCTCAGGCGCCGTCTTAACGTGCCATCAATGCCGAGAATGGCCATCGAAGACACAAACTCCGGCATGGTTGGCGAGCGCCAGGCGTGCTGCAAAAGATCGTTCATGACATCGGCGCTGATCCGGGCATCGCGCGACAAGCCCGAGCCGTTGTCCACGACCGTCTGACCAAGCTCGATGCCCTGGCGCGTGAGAATCTGCTTGACCACCTCGGCGCTGCTTTGCACAGAAGCTGGGCGCGGCCCAAACTGCGCGCCAAGCGTGAGCATCAGCACCCGTGTCATGACATTGTTGCTGCGCTTGTTGACCAGACGAATCACTTCGGCCAGTGGCGGTGATTGATGAGCAGCCACCGGCACGGCGTTGTCGGGGATCTGGCCAGCACGCACCTCACCGGTCATGGTCCCACCAAGTTCGGTCCACATGGATTTGAGGGCGCGCGCGGCAAACGCCTGCTGGTCAAGGGCGAGCCGGTAAAAGTCAAACTCGCCACAGGCGCCATAAGCCTCGCCATCGACACGAAAGCGCACCTCATCGCCGCGATCGACCGTGCGTATACCCACACGGGGGCCCCGGCGGCAACTGCCGTCAAGGTATTTGATGCTGCTGTCGATGTCCACGCCTTCAATAGGCGGGTCCACGAAGGCGCGCCAACGCTTAGCCTGTAGATCTGGCGTAAACACCAACCGCAGGGCACCAAAGCCCACCATGAAGGCATCGGGACTGGCGTTATAGGGCCGGTCTGGTCGTCCATCAAACTCACCAGGATCGATGGCGACTTCGGCGAATGCCGAGCGGTCGATCACGATGTCATTGATTTGCTCGACGCCACGAAACCGCAGCTCACGCAACAAGCGCCACAGGTCTTCCAACAAAATCAGGGGGTCACCCGTGGCGCGCAGATACAACGGCCCCGACAAAACCCCGTCACCTCCGATGGGCGCGTTCTCATCGACAAGCAGCGCCGTGCGCCAGACAAAGTCGGGGCCAAGCTCGCTAAGCGCAGCCCACGTGGTCACCAGTTTCATGACCGAGGCCGGGTTCTTGAATTCAGCGGCATTCACGCCTGCCAGTCGATCGCCGCCGACTTCTTCGATAACCATCGACATCGACGATTGCGGCAATCCGGTCTTGGCCCAGGCTCGCGCCACTTCGGGCGGCATCGCCTTGTCAGCGGCCTGCGCCAGGCCTGCTGAAATCATTACCGCACCAACCGCCACAACCTGACGCCACATCGCGCTCTCCTCAATGCTTTGCGTTTCACTCTGTTTGACCCGATGGCGGTTTTTACCCGGCATTGCTCACCGACCGATACAATCACGCCCGGGCACCGCATGCGCAGAACCTGTGCCACACCATCGAATAGTCATTACGAATAGTCCTCATTATGGCAGGAAGTGTCTTGAACCATCACACAAATTCACCAGATTCCAAGAACGAAGCCCCGCCCGATCTGTCTGGCGACAAGGCCTACACGCTGTCGGACTTTGATTACAAGCTGCCCCAGGAACTGATTGCCCAGCACCCGGCTGACCAGCGAACCGACAGCCGTTTGCTGCATGTGCAGCCCGATGGCAGCCTCGTGGATCGGCACTTTACCGAGCTGACCGACTTGCTCAAGCCCCACGACATCCTGATTTTTAATGACACGCTGGTCATCAAAGCCCGCTTGCTTGGCACCAAGGACACTGGCGGCAAAGTCGAAGTGCTGGTGGAGCGGCTATTGGACAGCGAACGCGTTCTGGCGCATGTGAAAGCGAGCAAGACGCCTAAACCTGGCGCAACGCTCTTGCTTGGTGACCCCAACGCGGGGCCGCCACTGCATGCCAAGGTTCTGGCGCGCCATAACGATTTGTTTGAACTGGCGTTTGAGACCGACGTACTTGGTGCGCTCGACCAACACGGCCATGTGCCACTGCCACCCTACATCGAGCATGCCGATGATGCGCACGACGAGGCCCGTTATCAGACCGTTTATGCGCGCCACCCTGGCGCTGTTGCAGCCCCAACAGCCGGACTGCATTTTGATGAGGCAATGCTTGATTCGCTAGAGGCACTTGGCATCAAAAAAGCCTTTGTCACCCTGCATGTCGGTGCCGGCACCTTCCAGCCGGTGCGTGACAATGACTTGTCTCGCCATATCATGCACAGCGAGTGGTACACCGTGCCCAAGCAGACCGTGCAAGCCATTGAGCAGGCAAAAGCCGCCGGCGGGCGCGTAATTGCGGTTGGCACCACCAGCGTCAGAGCCCTGGAGTCAGCCTGCAAGGCTCATGGCGGGCAACTGCAGCCTTGCCAGGATGACACTGAGCTCTTTATCAAGCCCGGGTTTCAGTGGCAATTGATTGATGCCATGCTCACCAACTTTCATTTGCCTCAGTCCACGCTGCTGATGCTAGTGGCCGCGTTTATCGGCATGCCGGAAATGAAAGCCGCTTATGAGCACGCGGTACGGGAAAAATATCGATTCTTCAGTTATGGGGACGCCATGTTTCTACAAAAGAAGTCAGGTCCGTCAATCGCCACAGCAGCAGGCAGTCATGAAGTTTGAACGATTGGCAACCGACGGGCTGGCACGTCGCGGGCGGCTGACGCTAAACCATGGCGAGGTCAATACGCCCATCTTTATGCCCGTTGGCACCTACGGCAGCGTCAAGGCGATGCTGCCACACGAGCTCAAGGATATTGGCGCTCAGATTGTGCTGGGCAACACCTTTCATTTATGGTTGCGACCGGGCACGCAAATCCTGGAGCAACATGGTGGGTTGCATGGCTTCATGGGCTGGGATCGGCCTATTCTGACGGACTCGGGTGGCTTTCAGGTCTTTAGCCTGCAGGGTATGCGCAAAATCACCGAAGAAGGCGTGACGTTTGCCTCGCCCGTCGATGGGGCACGTTTGTTTCTCACGCCTGAGATTTCCATGCAAATCCAGCGCAGCCTCAATAGCGACATCGTGATGGTGTTTGACGAATGCACGCCTTACAAGATCGGCGAGCAAATCGCCACGCATGCCCAAGCAGCCAAGTCCATGGAAATGTCCGCACGATGGGCAGCACGCTCAAAAGCAGAGTTTGAGCGGCTAGGTAACCCCAACGCCCTGTTTGGCATTGTCCAAGGGGGCATGTACGAAGACTTGCGTGAACAGTCACTGGCTGCGCTAACCGATATTGGGTTTCATGGCTACGCCATTGGCGG
>CBFHXV010000014.1:0-41985 GCA_965659885.1 Burkholderiaceae bacterium
ACTGAAATACCGCCTGCCGTTGGCAGGTCGCTTGTCAATCCTGCATCGAGTCAGTGGGGCTTTGATGTTTTTGCTCCTGCCCATTTTGATCTTGCCGCTGTTCGCCATGAGCATGTCGCCAAGCGGCTTTCAGGCCTTTGCTGTGGTGGCGAGTTTCCCTGTTGTGAAGATTGTTTTTCTGGTCCTGATTTGGGCTTACCTGCACCATTTCTGTGCGGGCATTCGGTATCTTGTACTTGATTCGCATCACGGACTAGATAAGTATTCCGCTCAAAAGAGTGCGGGTGTGGTTTTCGGTGCGAGCCTCGGTTTGACGTTCGTTTTTGCCCTCAAACTTTTTGGAGCTTGGTAATCATGGCAACCCCTGAAAAAATCGGAGCCAAGCGCTTGGTGGTTGGTGCCCACTACGGCGTGGGTGATTTTATGATTCAGCGCATCACCGCCATCATTATGGCGGTCTACACCTTGATCTTGTTGGTTGGCATTTTAATGATGCCTAGCTTCACATACGAGTCATGGGTCGCATTATTTACGTTCAGCGTTGGCGGTTTGCCGCTTGGACAGTTATTGGGCACGCTCGCATTTCTTGCCCTGTCCTACCACGTCTGGATTGGCGTGCGCGACATCTGGATGGATTACGTCAAGCCCGTGGGTATTCGCTTGACTTTGCAGGTGCTGACCATCCTTTGGTTGATCGGCTCTTTTGTTTATTTTGCAGTCATTATCTGGGGGGCTTAAATCGTGGTGGCTACAGCTAAATCATTGCCTCGCCGTCAATTTGACGTGGTGGTCGTAGGCGCCGGTGGATCCGGTATGCGTTGTTCTTTGCAGCTTGCGCAAGCAGGCTTGTCTGTTGCGGTATTGTCCAAAGTGTTCCCGACCCGCTCGCACACTGTCGCCGCTCAGGGCGGTATTGGTGCTTCGCTTGGCAACATGAGCGAAGACAGCTGGTACTGGCATATGTACGACACCGTCAAGGGTTCGGACTGGCTCGGTGACCAGGATGCCATTGAGTTCATGTGCCGTGAGGCGCCCAATGCCGTTTATGAGCTTGAACACTTCGGTATGCCGTTTGATCGTAACCCCGACGGCACGATCTACCAGCGTCCGTTCGGTGGGCACACCGCAAACTTTGGTGAAAAGCCTGTTCAGCGCGCCTGTGCTGCCGCGGACCGTACGGGTCACGCACTGCTGCATACGCTTTATCAGCGCAACGTGGCTGCCCGCACACAGTTCTTTGTTGAGTGGATGGCGCTTGACCTCATTCGCAATGACGACGGTGATGTGCTTGGTGTAACCGCGCTGGAGATGGAGACCGGTGATGTCTACATCCTGGAAGCTAAAACCACAGTGTTGGCAACCGGTGGCGCCGGCCGTATTTGGGCCGCATCAACCAACGCCTTTATCAACACCGGTGACGGCATGGGCATGGCCGCTCGCGCCGGCATCGCCCTGCAGGACATGGAGTTCTGGCAGTTTCACCCAACCGGCGTTGCCGGCGCTGGCGTTCTCGTCACCGAAGGCGTGCGAGGTGAGGGCGGCATCTTGTTGAATAAAGATGGCGAGCGCTTTATGGAGCGCTATGCACCCACATTGAAGGACTTGGCGCCACGTGACTTTGTTTCACGTTGCATGGACCAGGAAATCAAGGAAGGTCGTGGTTGCGGTCCTGACGGCAGCTATGTCGTGCTCAAGCTCGATCACCTCGGCGCGGACACGATTAACAAGCGCTTGCCGTCGATTCGCGAGATTGCCATCAAGTTTGCCAACGTTGATCCCATCCGTGACCCCATCCCGGTGGTGCCTACCATTCACTACCAGATGGGTGGTGTGCCGGCGAACTACCATGGCCAGGTGGTCACGTGGGAGAACGGTGACTCCAAGGTGGTCAATGGCCTGTATGCGGTGGGTGAAGTTGCGGCGGTGTCGGTGCATGGCGCTAACCGTTTGGGCACGAACTCATTGCTCGATTTAATCGTGTTTGGCCGTGCCGCTGGCAACCATATTGTGGACGCTCACCTTGAGCGTCAGCATGCTCATCAGCCCTTGCCCGAAGAGTCGGTTGACAAGTCGCTGGCCCGGTTTGACGAGTTGGAATCTCGCACATCTGGAGAAAAAACCCAGGATGTTGGCAATGCGATCCGCGGAACGATGCAAAAGCATTGCGGGGTGTTTCGCACGCTCGACATGCTCAATGAAGGCTGTGACTTGATCGACGATTTGACCGCCAAGGCCGCCAATGTGGCTTACGGCGACAAATCAAAAGTCTTCAATACAGCTCGCATTGAAGCACTCGAACTGCAAAACATGATTGAGGTGGCACGAGCAACCATCCATTCGGCCGCTGCGCGCAAGGAGAGCCGCGGCGCCCATGCGCTTGATGATTTCCCAGAGCGCAATGACGAGGAGTGGATCAAGCACACCTTATGGTTCTCCGACGGCAATCGACTCGACTACAAGCCGGTGCACATGAAGCCGCTGACAGTCGACTCATTCCCGCCCAAAGCCCGCACATTCTGATTTAGACAAGGATGACATCATGAGCACAACACGCGTCGTGAAATTCGAAATCTATCGTTACGATCCGGACAAAGACGATCGTCCGTACATGCAAAAGCTAGATGTTGAGCTGCAGCCCACGGACAAAATGCTGCTTGATGCGCTGATTCGCATCAAAAGCGATGTTGATGACAGCCTGGCATTGCGCCGTTCGTGCCGAGAGGGCGTCTGTGGTTCGGACGCCATGAACATCAATGGCAAGAATGGCTTGGCCTGCACGACTAATCTGCGCGAACTCAAAGAGCCCATCGTGCTGCGTCCGCTGCCTGGCTTGCCGGTGATTCGTGATTTGATCGTGGATATGACCCACTTTTTCAATCAGTATCACTCCATCAAGCCATATCTCATCAACGATGCACCGCCGCCGGAGAAAGAGCGTCTGCAGTCGCCTGAGGCACGCGAAGAGCTCAACGGACTCTACGAGTGTATTCTCTGCGCCTGTTGTTCGACGTCTTGCCCATCATTCTGGTGGAACCCGGACAAGTTCGTTGGTCCGGCCGGCTTGTTGCAGGCCTATCGCTTTATTGCCGATAGCCGAGATCAGGCCACCGGTGAGCGGCTCGACAATCTGGAAGATCCCTACCGGTTGTTTCGCTGCCACACCATCATGAACTGTGTGGATGTCTGTCCGAAAGGGCTTAACCCAACCAAAGCAATCGGCAAGATTAAAGAAATGCTGGTTCGTCGTACGGTATAGTCGAGGTTGCCAGGTAAATGGGTGATTTGACTGAAACAGAAAGAACCCGGCTGCGCTGGCGCGCCCGCCGGGGGTTGTTGGAAAACGATCTGATCATCACGCGTTTTCTGGATGCCCATGAGACTGAACTAACAGATGCTGACATCAAAGGGTTGGCACTGTTGCTGGCCATGGGTGACAACGACTTATTAGACATCTTGCTGTCTCGCAAAGAGCCTGAGGGCTCGCTTGACTGCCCAGAGGTTCACGATGTGCTGAAGCGAATTCGAGCAGCGTGAGCCTCGTGTAACACGAGGAAGATTGAATGAAACTGTCCGACAACAAAGCCACGCTGTCGTTTTCAAATGGTGCGCCATCGGTTGAACTGCCCGTCTACAACGGCTCAGTTGGCCCTGACGTTATTGATATCCGAAAGCTCTATGGCCAAACCGGCATGTTTACCTATGACCCAGGCTTTATGTCTACGGCGTCATGCCAGTCATCAATTACTTATATCGACGGCGACAAGGGTGAGCTTCTGTATCGTGGTGTGCCGATTGAGCAATTGGCGGTGAATTGTGACTTCATGGAAGTTTGTTACCTGCTGCTAAACGGCGAGCTTCCATCGGCAGATCAAAAATCCGAGTTCAGCGACCTCGTGACCCATCACACGATGGTCAATGAGCAGATGCAGTTCTTTTTGCGGGGTTTCCGCCGCGATGCTCACCCCATGGCCGTACTGACCGGTCTGGTCGGTGGCATGTCCGCGTTCTACCACGACTCGACTGACATCACCAATGAGCGCCATCGTCACATTTCAGCGATTCGACTGATTGCCAAGATGCCCACGTTAGTGGCCATGGCCTACAAGTATTCGATCGGTCAGCCCTATATCTATCCACAAAACGATTTGAGCTATACGGGCAACTTCTTGCGCATGATGTTTGCCACACCTTGCGAGCCATACAAGGTCAACGATGTGGTGGAGCGTGCGCTTGACCGAATCTTTATTTTGCATGCGGACCACGAACAAAACGCGTCGACTTCCACGGTCAGGCTGTGTGGCTCATCAGGCACCAATCCTTTTGCGGCTATCGCTGCTGGCGTGGCTTGCCTTTGGGGTCCCGCACACGGCGGTGCCAATGAAGCTTGCCTGAACATGCTAGAGCATTTGCAGGCCAATGGCGGCGTCGAGAAAGTGGGTGAGTTCATGGAGCAGGTCAAGGACAAGAACTCTGGTGTGCGTCTCATGGGCTTTGGCCATCGAGTCTACAAAAACTATGATCCACGCGCCAAGCTGATGCAGCAGACGTGCAAGGAAGTGTTGAGCTCACTTGGCCTTGAGAACGATCCGCTGTTTAAGCTGGCCATGGAGCTTGAGCGCATCGCGCTAGAAGACCAGTACTTTGTTGATCGTAAGCTCTATCCCAATGTGGACTTCTATTCCGGCATTGTTCAGCGTGCGATCGGTATCCCGACGGCCTTGTTCACGGCAATTTTTGCCTTGGCACGGACAGTGGGCTGGATTGCACAGTGGAATGAAATGCTCTCAGATCCAGAGTACAAGATCGGTCGTCCCCGTCAGCTCTACACCGGCTATTCGGCACGCGACTACAAATAACCCAAGCTCACTGGCCAGTGCAAGCTGGCCTTGCGGTCCGGGCCGATGGCTCAAACAAAAAACGCTGCTCATCGAGCAGCGTTTTTTGTTGGTTGGGTTAGGTCAAGTGGGTCAAGTGGGCCAAGTGATTGAGCCGTTTAACTCACGAGCGTTGCTCCAGTTGTGCATTGACAACCGCCAGCGCGGTCATGTTGATGATTCGCCTAACGGTCGAACTGTTGGTCAGGATGTGCACGGGACGGGCCGCACCGAGCAGAATCGGCCCGATGGCAACGCCATTGCTGCCGGTCATCTTCAATAGGTTATAGGTGACATTACCGGTATCGATATTGGGCATGATCAGCAGATTGGCGGGACCATTGAGTGTGGTGTCGGGGAAGTTGGATTTAAGAATGCTGTCAGACAAAGCCGCATCGGCTTGCATCTCTCCATCGACGTTGAGCTCGGGCGCACGCTCTAGAAGGATTTGACGTGCAAGCGCCATTTTTTTGGCTGATGCGGTGGTGCGGCTGCCAAAGTTAGAGTGTGAGATAAGTGCGATCTTCGGCTCGATGCCAAACCGTTGTACTTCCTCGGCCGCTTGTATGGTCATGTCGGCGATTTCCTCGGCTGACGGGTCTTCGTTGACATGGGTGTCACAAATAAACAGTGTTTGCTCGGGCAGCATTAACACGTTCATGGCGGCATAGGTCTTAACACCTGGCTTGAGCCCAATGACCTCGTCGACATATTTCAGCTGGTTATCAAAACGGCTGCCAATGCCGCAAATCATGGCATCGGCATCGCCTCGCTGCATCAACAAAACCCCAATCAGGGTGTTGTGCTTTCGCACCATGGCTTTGGCAATGGTTGGCGTGACACCGTGGCGTGCGCGACGTTGGTAGTAAGCCTGCCAGGCCTCATTAAAGCGCTCGTCGTCTTCGGGGTTGACGATGTCAAACGAGTCGCCCGCTCGCATGCGCAAGCCTAGCTTTTCAATGCGCATGTCGACCACGGCGGGGCGGCCAATCAAGATCGGGCGTGCAATTTTTTCGTCGATGGCCGTTTGTGCGGCTCTGAGCACGCGCTCGTCTTCACCGTCGGCAAACAGCACGCGCTTGGGGTTCTCGCGTGCCTGATGAAACACCGGTCGCATGATCTGCCCCGAGTGATAGACCTGCGACAGTAATTTTTGCTTGTAAGCCTCGATATCTTCAATAGGGCGCAACGCCACGCCAGAGTCTGCAGCGGCTTGTGCCACGGCCGGTGCAATCGTGACAATCAGCCTTGGGTCAAAAGGCTTGGGGATGATGTACTCGGGCCCAAAACTCAGATCCTGCCCTTGATAAGCTTGTGCAACTTCGTCGTTTTGCTCGGCTTGGGCCAGTTGCGCAATGGCTTTGACGCAGGCCAGTTTCATCTCCTCGGTGATGCGTGTTGCGCCACAATCGAGTGCACCCCTGAAGATAAACGGGAAGCACAACACATTGTTGACCTGATTGGGAAAGTCCGAACGACCCGTGGCAATGATGCAGTCCGGCCTTGTTTGTTTGGCCAGTTCGGGGCGGATTTCAGGGTCAGGGTTGGCCAGTGCCAGAATCAACGGTTGACTGCCCATGGATTTGACCATGTCCGCCGTGAGCACATCCTTGGTTGAGCAACCTAAAAAGACGTCGGCGTTCTGGCAGGCGTCGGCCAGCGTGCGCATGTCGGTGTCGCGCGCATATCGCGCTTTATTGGCTTCCATTTTCTCGTCACGGCCTTGCCAGATGACGCCACGCGAGTCGCACACCACGATATTGTCTTTTTGAAGGCCAAGATGCACCAGCAAGTCCAGACACGCAATCGCTGCGGCGCCGGCGCCAGAACACACCAGTTTGACGTCAGACAGCGGTTTGTTGACCAATGTCAGGCCGTTGAGAATGGCGGCCGAAGAAATAATCGCGGTGCCGTGCTGGTCATCGTGAAACACAGGGATATTGAGGCGCTCACGCAGTTGCTTTTCGATGTAGAAGCACTCGGGCGCTTTGATGTCTTCCAGATTGATACCGCCTAGTGTGGGTTCTAGCGCGGCAATAATGTCGACCAGTTTCTCTGGATCAGTTTCGTTGAGCTCAATATCAAACACATCGATGTTGGCGAATTTTTTGAATAGACACCCTTTGCCCTCCATCACCGGCTTGGCTGCCAGCGGCCCAATGTTGCCTAAACCCAACACTGCAGAGCCGTTGGTAATGACGCCGACAAGATTGGCGCGCGACGTGTAGTTGGCTGCTGCATGATCGCCCTGTCCGTGGATGGCCATGCAGGCAGCCGCTACGCCAGGTGAGTAGGCCAGTGACAAATCGAATTGATTCGACAGTGGCTTGGTTGGTGTAACTGAGATTTTGCCGGGTCGCGGTTGTGCGTGGTAATCGAGTGCGAGTTGTGTCAAATCGTGATTCATGTGTTGTCTCATTGTTCTGGTTTGCGGTTGGGCAAATTGGTTTATCTAATGGGGCAGTTCGATCTTGAATGGTGGCTTTCAAGTACGCCGCCCACCTCTGAAGATTAACGGTTTACGACCTTCAACGGTGCGCTGCGATGCGAGTTTCGATGCCGCAGCGCAGCATCCCTGGCGCAAAAAAAGAGAAAAAGTTTCAATATTTATGCGCCCTTAAGCGCTGCTTGCGTTACACTTGCCCCATGGCTCTCAAGGCTATCAAGCTGCCTTTCGCCCCGCTATCCGCAGACCGGTTTGGCCGAGTAAGCGGAAGGTTTCCTGCATCGTTTCGGGTGAAGCACCCGGTTAGGTGAAGCGTCAATGTCCTCGCAAATTGAAGCATTACAAAATTCTTATCTGTTTGGCGGCAATGCGCCGTACGTAGAAGAACTCTACGAATCCTATCTCAACAATCCCAGTGCAGTCCCGGAGAACTGGCGAAGCTACTTCGATCAGTTGCAACATTTGCCCGCCACCGATGGCCAGGAGCAAACCCGTGACCTGCCGCACGCGCCCATCGTCGAATCTTTTGCACAACGAGCCCGTCAGGGCTCGTCGTTCATTGGTGCCCAGCCCGTTGACCTGACGGTGGCTTCCAAGCAAGTGCATGTACAGACGCTGATCGCAGCCTACCGCTCACTCGGTTCGCGCTGGGCAAACCTTGACCCGCTGAATCTGCAAGAGCGTGACGAGATCCCGGAGCTTGATCCAAGCTTTTACGGCCTGACCGAGCTCGACATGGATCAGGAGTTCTCAGCGACCAATACGTACTTCACGTCTGACAGCACGATGACTTTGCGTCAGATCGTGCATGCGCTCAAGCAAACCTATTGCCGCTCAATCGGCGTTGAGTTCATGCATTGCTCTGACCCTGTGGTCAAACGTTGGATTCAGGAGCGCATGGAGTCCACCCTTGGTGCACCGGTGCTCAACAATGAGGTCAAGCGCAATGTCTTGCAGCAGCTCATTGAGGCCGAAGGCCTTGAGCGCTTTTTGCATACCAAGTATGTCGGTCAGAAACGCTTCTCGCTCGAAGGCGGCGAGAGCTTCATTGCTTCCATGGATGAGCTGGTGAATCACGCCGGTGAGTCGGGCATTCAGGAAATTGTGGTGGGCATGGCGCACCGCGGACGTCTGAACGTGCTGGTCAACATCATGGGCAAGATGCCCGGTGATTTGTTTGCTGAGTTCGAGGGCAAGCACGCCGAGGGCCTCAGTGATGGTGACGTGAAATACCACAACGGTTTCTCAAGTGACTTGTCAACCCGGGGCGGGCCGGTCCACTTGTCACTGGCGTTTAACCCCTCGCACCTGGAGATCGTGAATCCGGTGGTTGAGGGCAGTGTGCGTGCTCGTCAGGAGCGCCGCGGTGACGAACAGGGCAAGCAAGTGCTCGGCGTTCTGGTACATGGCGATGCCGCCTTTGCTGGTCAGGGTGTGGTGATGGAGACACTGAACCTGGCCATGACCCGTGGTTATGGCACCGGTGGCACAGTGCATCTGGTGATCAACAACCAGATTGGCTTTACCACCTCAGACCCGCGTGATTCGCGTTCAACCATTTACTGCACCGACGTGGTCAAGATGATTGAAGCACCCGTGTTTCACGTCAATGGCGACGACCCCGAAGCAGTCGTGTTTGCCACCAAGCTCGCACTGGACTACCGCATGACCTTCGGGCGCGATGTGGTGGTTGACATCGTCTGCTACCGCAAGCTTGGTCACAATGAACAGGACACGCCGTCGTTGACGCAACCGCTGATGTACAAACGTATCGGCCAACACCCAGGCACGCGCAAGCTCTATGCCGACAAGCTCACGGCCCAAGGCGTACTAGCCGAGGGCGAGGGCGATGGCATGGTCAAGGCCTACCGTCAATACATGGAAGATGGGCAGCGCACCATTGAGCCTGTACTCACCGACTACAAAAGTAAGTACGCCATCGACTGGTCACCTTACATTGGTGCCAAGTGGACCGATCAGGCTGACACGGGCGTGCCGCTAGCCGAGCTCAAACGGATT
Organism: Burkholderiaceae bacterium; assembly: GCA_965659885.1. Lineage (GTDB taxonomy): Bacteria > Pseudomonadota > Gammaproteobacteria > Burkholderiales > Burkholderiaceae_B > Algicoccus. The sequence goes on from CBFHXV010000014.1 coordinate 9,340, forward strand.
GGTGAACGTATCACCACATTGCCCGAAGGCTTTACCCCCCATCCCTTGGTAAACAAGCTACTCAATGACCGGCGCGCCATGGCGCGCGGAGATTTGAATCTCGATTGGGGCATGGGCGAGCATCTGGCATTCGCCACATTGGTTGCTTCGGGCTATGCCGTGCGCATCACAGGCCAGGACTCCGGTCGTGGCACCTTTACCCACCGTCATTCGGTGTTGCATGATCAGAACCGGGCGCGCTGGAATGATGGCACGTTCATTCCGCTGCAAAACGTGGTTGAAGGACAAGCACCTTTTACCGTGATTGATTCGGTGCTTTCTGAAGAGGCTGTTCTGGGGTTTGAGTATGGCTACTCGTGTGCGGACCCCAACACGTTGACCATTTGGGAGGCGCAGTTCGGCGATTTCGTCAACGGTGCGCAGGTGGTCATCGACCAGTTCATTGTCTCGGGCGAAGCGAAATGGGGTCGCCAGTCTGGCTTGACCCTCATGTTGCCGCACGGTTATGAAGGCCAAGGCCCCGAACACTCTTCAGCGCGTATGGAGCGCTTCTTGCAGTTGTGTGCTGACAATAATATTCAGGTGGTGCAACCCACATCGGCCGCGCAGATTTTTCATCTGCTACGCCGCCAGATGATCCGCCAGTTCCGCAAGCCACTGGTCATCATGACGCCCAAATCGCTTTTGCGTAACAAGGACGCAGGTTCACCGTTGAAAGAGCTTGCCTCGTCACGCTTTAAGCCCGTGATTGGCGAGGTTGATGACACGATCAACCCAGCGCAAGTCAAGCGCGTGCTGGTCTGTTCGGGCAAGGTCTACTACGACCTCGTGCACGCACGAGCCGAACGCAAAGCCAACAACGTGGCGATTTTGCGCGTCGAGCAGTTGTACCCCTTTGCGCACAAGCTCTACTCAACCGAGCTGGAAAAATATCCCAAAGCCACCGAAGTGGTCTGGGTGCAGGATGAGCCTCAGAACCAGGGTCCCTGGTTCTATGTCGAGCACCATTTGTATGAAAACTTGGGCAAGGGTCAAAAGCTTGCCTACGCCGGACGCCCCGCATCCGCATCACCGGCGGTGGGTTATCTGGCCAAGCACTTGGAGCAGCAAAAAGCGCTGGTCGAACAGGCCTTTGGCCGTATTAAAACGTTTGCTCTTACTAAGTAGGTTGACGGGCAACGCTGGCAGGATTTTGATTGATTTAACAGATTCAATACTTACGGAAACTAGACATGTCTATATCAGAAGTGGTGGTACCCCAGCTGTCGGAGTCAGTCTCTGAGGCGACTTTGCTTGCCTGGAAAAAGCAGCCCGGCGAGGCTGTTGAAGCTGACGAGATCTTAATTGAGGTCGAAACCGACAAGGTGGTGCTCGAAGTCCCGGCACCGGCATCAGGCGTGCTCACTGAAATCGTCAAAGGCGATGGCAGTACGGTTGCATCGGGTGAGTTGTTGGCCAAGATCGACACAGCAGCTACCGCCAGCGCAGCCCCAGCCAAAGAGGCAGCGGCTGAACCTGCTGCGCCACCAGCCGCTGCACCAGCCCAAGCGGCACCAGAGGCCGCGCCTGCGGCAGCTGCAGCACCAGCAGCATCAACGGCTGCCGCGGGCAAAGCATCGCCGGCAGCCAACAAGATTCTGGCTGAAAAAGGCATGTCTGCCGAAGGCATGACCGGTTCAGGCCGCGATGGACGCGTGACCAAAGCCGACGCCATGGCCGTACAGCCCGGTGCTGCGCCGGCAGCTGCACCGGCACCGGCCATGGGCGCATCGCTTGACGGTCGTCCCGAGCAACGCGTGCCGATGAGCCGTTTGCGTGCTCGAGTGGCAGAGCGTTTGTTGCAATCGCAGCAGGAAAACGCCATTCTGACCACGTTTAACGAAGTCAACATGCAGGGCGTGATCGACTTGCGTAACCGCTACAAAGAGAAGTTCGAAAAAGAGCATGGCGTGAAACTGGGTTTCATGTCGTTCTTTGTGAAAGCGGCTGTGGCTGCGCTTAAGCGCTACCCAGTGGTCAATGCCTCGGTCGATGGCAAAGACATCATCTACCACGGCTACTTTGACATCGGTATTGCAGTGGGCAGTCCCCGCGGTCTGGTGGTGCCGATCCTGCGTAACGCCGATCAGCTGACCATTGCTGACATTGAAAAAACCATTGCTGACTTTGGCAAGCGTGCCGCTGATGGCAAGCTGGGCATCGAAGAGATGACCGGTGGCACCTTCTCCATTTCCAATGGCGGCGTCTTCGGCTCAATGCTGTCCACACCCATCATTAACCCGCCGCAGTCGGCCATCCTCGGGATTCACGCCACCAAAGACCGTGCTGTTGTTGAAAACGGTCAGGTCGTCGTTCGCCCGATGAACTATCTGGCACTGTCTTACGACCACCGCATCATTGATGGTCGCGAAGCCGTGTTGGCGTTGGTGGCCATGAAAGAGGCGCTCGAGGATCCGCAGCGCTTGTTGTTAGATATCTAAAACGGAAAAGCAATGTCTAAAGAGTTTGATGTAGTGGTAATCGGTGCTGGGCCTGGCGGGTACATCGCCGCCATTCGTGCTGCCCAGTTGGGCATGAAAGTGGCGTGTATCGATGCCTGGCAAAATGGCAAAGGCGGTCCTGCGCCTGGCGGTACCTGCACCAATGTCGGTTGCATTCCTTCCAAAGCGTTGTTGCAGTCCTCTGAACATTACGAGCAGGTCAACCACCACTTTGGTGAGCATGGCATTGACGTCAAAGGCGTATCTCTGAAGCTCGACAAGATGCTTGGGCGCAAAAATGATGTCGTCAAACAAAACAACGATGGCATTCTCTACCTGTTCAAGAAGAACAAGGTGGAGTTCTTTCACGGCACGGGTGCATTTGCCGGGCAGGCCGATGGTCAGTACCAGATCAAAGTCAGTGGCACGACCGAGGCCGACCTCGTGGCCAAGCACGTCATTGTGGCTACGGGCTCTTCAGCGCGTGATCTGCCTGGTCTGGACTTTGATGAAAAGCAGGTCATGTCCAATGACGGTGCGCTGAACATGGATGCCGTGCCCAAGCGCCTCGGTGTGATCGGTGCAGGCGTCATCGGCCTGGAGATGGGCAGTGTGTGGCGCCGTCTGGGCGCTGAGGTGACCGTGCTTGAAGCCATGCCGGCGTTTTTGTCGGCCGTTGACGAGACCATTGCCAAAGAAGCCGCCAAGGTCTTCAAAAACCAGGGTCTTAATATTCACACCGGCGTCAAGATCGGCGAGATTAAAAAGACCGCGCGTCAGATCACCATCCCATGGACCGATGCCGATGGCAAGGAACAAAAACTGGTGGTCGACAAGCTCATCGTCTCGATCGGGCGCGTACCGTACACCGGTGGCTTGGATGCCGTCAAAGTGGGCTTGAAGCTTGATGATCGCGGATTCATCGAAGTCGATGGTGACTGTAAAACCAATCTGCCCAATGTCTGGGCCGTGGGTGATGTGGTTCGTGGTCCGATGCTGGCGCACAAGGCCGAAGAAGAGGGTGTGGCAGTGGCTGAGCGCATTGCCGGCCAGCACGGCCATGTCAACTTTGACACCATCCCTTGGGTGATTTACACCGACCCGGAAATCGCCTGGGTGGGCCGAACCGAGCAACAGCTAAAAGCCGATGGGGTGAAGTACAAGGCTGGCAGCTTCCCGTTCATGGCCAATGGCCGCGCCCGTGCCATGGGCAACACCACTGGCATGGTCAAGATTTTGGCCGATGCCCAAACCGATGAGGTTTTAGGTGTGCACATCATCGGGCCAGTGGCTTCCGAGTTGATTGCCGAGGCAGTGACCATCATGGAGTTCCGTGGGGCTGCCGAGGACATCGCCCGTATCTGCCACGCTCACCCGACCTTGTCTGAGTCCATGAAAGAAGCGGCGCTAGCCGTGGACAAGCGAACGCTGAACTTCTGATAGGGCCGGCCAGACGGTTGCTAGAGGCGACGGTCTGGCTGATGAGTCATCATCAATATCTGTTGGGGATTGGGCACTGTCGTTGCGGCAGTGCCCAATTATTTTGCCGATGAACGTCACCGAGTATTTTGATCAAGCGCTTGCGCAGCGAGGTTTCAAGGCCGATGCCGCCCAGCGGCGTGCGGTTGAACGACTGCAGCTGTTTTATGACGACTGGGTGGCGTTTCGCAGCAAGCGTTCAAGCACCTTTAAAAAGCTCATACGTCGCCCGCCCGTGCCCCGCGGGGTTTACTTTTGGGGGGGTGTGGGCCGTGGCAAGAGCTTTCTCATGGACTCTTTCTATGCCACGGTGCCGGTGGTGCGCAAGACCCGGTTGCACTTTCATGAGTTTATGCGTGGCGTGCATCGCGAACTAGAAGAGGTCAAGGGCCAGCAAGACCCACTTGACGAGGTTGCCAAACGGATTGCCCGGCGCTACCGACTGATCTGTTTCGATGAGTTTCATGTCTCGGATGTGGCCGATGCCATGATTCTGTATCGCCTATTGCTTAATTTGTTCGATCACGGGGTGTCTTTTGTTATGACATCCAATTACGAGCCCTCAACCCTCTATCCGGATGGTTTGCATCGTGACCGCATTTTGCCGGCCATTGACTTGATCTATGAGCGCATGGATGTATTGAATGTTGATAGCGGCATTGACTACCGCCGTCGAACCCTTGAGCAAGTTAAAAGCTACTATTGTCCGCTTGATGAAGCCGCAAACCTTGCACTACAGCAAGCCTTTGATGGATTGGCAAGTACCGCCCCTCAGGACCCGGTGTTAACCATCGAGCATCGTGAGATCAAGGCCGTTGCGCTGTCAGGCAGTGTGGTGTGGTTTGACTTTGCCACGCTGTGCGGTGGCCCTCGTTCACAAAACGACTACCTCGAACTTGCCAATCGGTTTCATGCGGTGATTTTGTCAGAAGTGCCTCAGATGGGGCCGCGTCAAGCTTCAGAGGCCAGGCGCTTCACGTGGCTTGTCGATGTGTTCTATGACCATCGGGTGAAATTAATCATGTCGGCGGCGTGCGAGCCCGAGCAGCTATACACTGTAGGTCCTATGGCAGGCGAGTTTTCTCGTACGGTATCGCGCATTCTGGAGATGCAGTCGCGCGAGTACCTCGAGTCTGAGCGCCGCGCGACCGCGACCCTGTAATAACGAAACTTCCTATGAAAACCCGTGTATTGACTGGCATTACCACCACCGGCACGCCCCACCTGGGCAATTATGTTGGTGCCATTAGACCTGCTGTGCGCTCGACGACCAACAACGATGTCGACGCCTTTTTCTTTTTGGCTGACTACCATGCGCTGATCAAGTGCGAGGACCCGGCCCGTATCGCACGTTCGCGCCTGGAAATCGCAGCCACTTGGCTGGCCGCAGGCCTTGATCCCGAGCGTGTGCATTTTTATCGTCAGTCTGACATTGTTGAGATTCCAGAATTGACGTGGCTTTTGACGTGCGTCACGGGCAAGGGCCTGATGAACCGCGCCCATGCCTACAAGGCAGCGGTCGATGCCAACCGGGAAAAAGGAGAGGAAGACGATGATGGCGTGAACATGGGTCTGTTTTCCTATCCGATTCTGATGGCAGCCGATATCCTCATGTTTAACGCGCATAAGGTGCCGGTTGGTAGAGACCAGGTACAACACCTGGAGATGGCGCGAGACATTGCCCAGCGTTTTAACCATTTGTATGGCGGCAAATCGCCCTGGTTTGTGTTGCCTGAGGCGGTGGTCGACGAGGAGGTTGCGACGCTGACCGGCCTTGATGGCCGCAAAATGTCAAAGAGCTACAACAACACCATCCCTTTGTTTGAGGGCGGCGCCAAAGCCGTGAAGTCGGCCGTGGCTCGCATCGTGACGGATTCGCTTGAGCCAGGCGAACCTAAAGATCCCCATGCCTCGAACTTGCTGCCCATTTATCAGGCGTTCGCCAGTGCCGAGCAAACACAGGGCTTTATTGCTTCACTGCAAGCGGGACTGGGTTGGGGACAGGCCAAAGCCGAACTCGTGGACGTCATCGAAGCGCAAATCGAACCGATGCGTGACCGTTATGCAGCCCTGATGGCACGCCCCGATGATATCGAAGACATCTTGTTGGCCGGCGCTAAAAAAGCCCGCTCGATTGCAACACCGTTCATGGCGCAGTTGCGCGAAGCGGTCGGCATTGGTGGCTCATCAACAGCCACGACCAAAGCGTCAGGCAAAGCCAAGCGCAAAGCCGCCAAGTTTGTTCAGTTCAGAGACGAGCAAGGGCAGTTTTGTTTTAGGCTGGTATCAGCCGACGGGCAGACCTTGCTGGTTTCTGTGCCGCACCCAGAGCCCCGGCAAGTCGGTGCTGTGATTGCAGCAATCAAGTCTCGCGCCAGTGATGTGCAGCTGCATCAACATCCAGATGACGGCTATCAAGCTATGCTTGATCATGAGATGCTTGGCATGGCTGAGCCTGGGCTTGACGATGCGCAGCGTGCACAGCGCATGCAGGCCTTTGTGACGACTTTGCAGGAAATCAACGATTGACTGAACTGGCTGAGGTATTTGGTAGGGGCGGGGCGTTCGCCTCGGCATTGCCCAACTATCGGCAACGCGAGGGTCAAGTCGCATTGGCCAAGGCCATTGGTGAGGTCATCGACGAGCGAGGGGTGCTCGTGGCCGAAGCCGGCACGGGCATCGGTAAAACTTGGGCCTATCTGGTGCCTGCGGTTTTGTCGGGCGCCAAGGTGTTGGTGTCAACCGGCACCCGAACGTTGCAAGACCAGTTGTTTCACAAGGACTTGCCCACGGTCAGGGATGTCTTGTCCGTGCCGCTCGTGACGGCCATCCTCAAAGGCCGTGCCAATTATGTCTGTCACTATTATTTGCAGCGCTTACAAGAAGACCCGCAGGGCTTGACCTCCAAAGGTGAAGTGATCTGGCTGCGCCAGATCAGCCAGTTTGCCAAGTCTTCTAAGTCTGGCGATCGCAGTGAGCTGTCTAGCGTGCCTGAAGACGCCGATATCTGGAATCGGGTGACCTCTACGCGCGAGAACTGCCTGGCGCAAGATTGTCCAAACGTACAGGAATGCTTTGTTTATAAAGCCAGACGCCAGGCGCAGGATGCCGATCTGGTGGTAGTCAATCACGCTCTCTACATGGCCGATGCCGCCTTGCGCGAGCAGGGCATTTCTGATCTTTTGCCAAGCGCTGATGTAGTGGTGTTTGATGAAGCGCACCAATTGCCGGCTGTGGCCACGCGTTTCTTGGGGCAAATGCTCTCGACTGCACAGCTTTTGGATCTGGCCAAGCAGGCCGAAGCCGCTGGACTGGCTCACGCCCGTGAGGTGGTTCGCTGGAGTGAGTTGGCCGGCACATTGACACAGGCCGTTAAAGACTGGCGGCTAAGCCTGGATTGGATCCATCGACGGGCGAACCATCGAGCCGTTGCGCGCGAGCTGATGGATGATGCGGCATCGCTGCAAGGCCTTCAAGCCGTGGCGCAAGCCTTGGATGGTTTGCAGCAGGCGCTTATTGATAACGCTGAGCGCCATCTCGATGTTGCCGCCCTGGCGCGCACAGCCGAGTCTGTCGCAACCCGCCTGCAGGACTGGCTGGCATGCGTGCAAGCGGTGCCGGGCAAGGATGGTGATGGCCAGCGGGTCTACTGGCTTGACACCACGGCAGGTGGTGCTCGGTTAAATGTCGCACCCCTGTCGATCGCTTCGGCGTTTAGCGCTGAACGCCAGGCGTCTCAAGCTTGGGTGTTTGTGTCGGCCACTTTATCTGTCAAGGGCGACTTCACGCATTTTGTGCAGCGACTCGGACTGTCCGAGCCGCACACGCAAAGACAGGCCTCGCCGTTTGACTACGCCGAACAGGCCTTGTTGTGCGTACCCGACGCGTTGCCTGCGGTGCAAAGCCCGCAGTATGTCGATGCTTTTGTGCAATGGTTGTGGCCGCTCATACAAGCCTGCCAAGGCAACGCCATGGTGTTGTGCACTACCTTGCGTGCCGTCGAGCAAACCGGCCAAGCTTTGCGTGAACTGTATGCCGAGCTCGATGTGCCATGGCCTGTTTTACAACAAGGTCTTCAGCCCAGACGAACGTTACTCGAGGCGTTTCGAGAGCAAGACCATGCGGTGCTCATCGGCAGTGCCAGTTTCTGGGAGGGCGTGGACGTGGTGGGCCAGCGCTTAAGTCTGGTGGCCATCGACAAACTGCCATTTGCGCCACCCGATGACCCCATTCTTGAAGCAAGGCTTCAGGCTTGCCGCGATCAAGGCGGCAATCCGTTCATGAGTTTGCAAGTGCCAGAAGCGGCTATCGCCTTAAAACAAGGCGCGGGCCGATTGATTCGCAGCGAGCAGGATTGGGGCGTCTTGGTCGTGGGTGACACTCGGATTGTTGACAAACCCTATGGGCGAGCTTTGTGGCAGGGTTTGCCGCCATTTAAACGCACACGCCAGCAGTCAGAAGCCATCGAGTTCATCGAGCAAAAGTACGAATCAAACTGATGGCTTAACTTGATGTGTTGAATCTTGATGCGGTGAATCTTGATGCGTTGAATCGATACGTCGAATTGACGCATTTGCTTGATCCCAGCCGGGCGTCAGAAGTAGCTCAGCGGGTTCCACCACGGCATTTGATCTTCTGGAAGCCCTTGCGCGATTAATTGTGTGTTCGGGAAGTTAGCCAGTAATACCCGTTCGGCATCGGCGCTCAAGTCGGGTTTGTCCAACTTTTTATACGACATCATCATGATATAGAGCGCTTGTTCGGTGGCGGGCACGCCTTCGTAATCGGTCAGTACGGTTTGTGCGCGGTTGATGGCGGCTACGTAGGCATCGCGGTCGTAATAAAAGCGCGCAGTATGCAGCTCGTTTTCTGCCATGGTGTTGACCAGCCAGTTCATGCGTTTTTTGGCATCGTCAGCGTATCGGCTCTGGGGGTAGCGTTGTATCAGTTGTTCAAACGCAGCATAAGACTCTCTGAGTGCGCGCGGGTCACGCTCGGCCGGATCCTGTTGCGTTAAAAACGCCAAGCGAGAACTTGGGGGGGTGAATAGGATCAGGCCTCTGAGAAACAACATATAGTCGCTGCCCGGGTGGTTGGGGTACTGACGCTGAAAGCGTGAGATGGTTGCCAACGCCATTTCGGGCTCTTGCTGTTTCCACTGCACGTAGGCCAGATTAATCAGGGATTGCTGGGCGAAAGGCCCAAACGGGTAGCGTGCTTCAACCGCCGTGAATCGCTCGGCCGCGGCATTCCAGTTATTCGAGTTCATCTCGGCCTTGCCGTCCTGGTATAGCCGTTCAGCTGACCAAGCCGCGGTTTCATCGACCTCATCCTCTCCAAACGAGGAGCAGCCGGACAAAGCAAACACGAGCGCCAGCATAATCACCGCTAGCCAGTTCGTTCTCGGGAAATAACGCTTAGGAGTCAGGCTTTCAGTCATAGGGGATAGGTGAGCATAGAGGTGTTAGCATTGATCTGATTATAGGATGTTGTGTGCAATGGTACAGCCTAGTCACGTCACTGATGAAACCGAAGTTGAACCTGATCTGGTTCAGGAAGATGGCGTCTTGCTGGTTGTTCAAGGAAGTCAGTCAGGCGATCGTTTGGACAAAGCGATTGCTGCGCTAATGCCCGAGCACTCACGAGCCCGTCTGCAGCAGTGGATTGAAGCTGGGCATGTGCAGGTCAATGAGGCCGTTTGTACTCGCGTGCGTCAGGTCGTCGCTGCCGGGGATCAGATTCGCGTGCAAGTGCAGCTCAGCGCCCAGGCGCTGGCCTTCGAGCCGCAAGAAATCGACTTTGAGGTTATCGCCGAGTCTGGGCAATGGCTGGTGGTCAACAAGCGTGCCGGACTGGTGGTTCATCCGGGGGCGGGTAACTGGCAAGGCACCTTGCTCAATGGTTTGCTGTATCGCTACCCGGAGCTGGCACACGTTGCACGGGCTGGAATCGTGCATCGTCTTGATAAAGACACCACCGGTCTGATGGTTGTTGCTAAAACCGAGACAGCGCAAACGCATCTGGTCCGGCAATTGCAGGCACGATCAGTCAAGCGCCAGTACCTCGCTTTGGCACATGGTTGGCTCGATGCGGGGGGGTTAACCGTCGATCGACCGATTGGGCGCGATGCGCGCGTGCCGGTTCGCATGTCGGTTAATGCCACAGGCGCAGCCAAGCCTGCCGTCACTGAAATACAGCTTCTGTCTAGATGCACACTTGAAGGTCAGCCCGTGTCAAAGGTGCAATGTCGGCTGCAAACGGGCCGAACCCATCAAATCCGGGTGCATTTGGCCAGCATCGGTCACCCGTTGGTCGGTGACGTGCTGTACGGTGGTAAGCCGCTGGCTGGTGCATCACGTCAAATGCTGCACGCAGCGCACTTGGCCTTTATTGACCCGGCAAACGGCCAAGACGTGGCGTTTGACTGTGACATGCCTTCGGACATGCAAGCGCTCTGGGAAGCAGTTGCGCCAAGTCAGGCGAGCCCGCCATGACGCACAACGCCTGGATTGGCTTGCAGGGCATGAGTCCTGCGGTTCAAGGCTTTACCACCACGCGATTGCATGGCGTGAGCGTCAAGCCGTACGAGTCATTGAATTTAGGTGATCACGTTGGCGACGATCCGGCTCTGGTGGCGGCCAATCGACAGCGTGTGAATCAGTGGCTGCCTTCGTCGCCGGTGTGGGTACGGCAAGTGCATGGCACGCGCGTGGTCGATGCTGACGTCGCCATCGAGCAGCCTGACACCGAGGCCGATGCCTTGGTGACGACCCGAGCCGGTCAAGTGTTGGGGATGTTGACGGCCGATTGCTTGCCGGTGGTCATGGCCGACGTCAATGGCCAAGTGCTGGGTTTGGCCCATGCAGGCTGGCGCGGGCTGGCTGGCGGGGTGTTGGGCAATACGTTGGCGGCCATGCGTGCTCAACAACCCACGTGCGATCCATGGCACGCCTGGATTGGGCCATGCATTTCGGCTCAGGCCTTTGAGGTCGGTGACGATGTGCGTGACGCATTTTTTCAGGTGGATCCGAGGTGGGTGCGTTATTTCACGCCAGATGATGCGCCGCACAAGTGGCGTTGTGACCTGCCTGGCATCGCAAAGGGCGTGCTGCTTGAGCTTGGCGCTGCCTCGGTTCAATGGTGTGGTTTGTGCACTGCAACCGACCCGCACGGGCGGTTTTTTAGTTACCGACAAGAGGGCCAGACCGGTCGCATGGCGACGCTGGCGTGGCTTCGATGAAGGGAATATGAAAAGCTGGCCCATCTGGCATAGCTGACATATCTCTGACGCTTTGGGTTAGTACCATTGACAATGGCGTCAGTTCGGCGCAGGCTCAGCGTCATATGATGGATCTCATAAATTAAGGAGGTTAATCCGTCGTGAGTTCTACATTCCCTACACCTTGGGGACTGCCACCGGCGGTGGACCAGTCCGAAATAGCGAAGATCCAGCAACAATTCATGCAGCAGTGGCAGTCGATGGCCGATGCGGCAGCCAAAGGCGAGTTGCCCGAACTCAAGGATCGGCGGTTTTCTGATGAGGCTTGGAGCAATTCACCGATGCACGCCTGGATGGCGCATTTGTACATGCTCTCAGGTCAGGCCATGAAGCAATTGGTTGATGCATCTCATGTGGATCCAGACACCAAAGAGCAATTGCGCTTTTCGGTGTCTCAGTGGGTCGATGCGTTGTCACCGGCAAACTTTCTGGCAACCAACCCTGAAGCGCAGCAGGCGATGCTGGAATCAGGTGGCAAGACCCTCCAGACCGGTATTGAGAATTTTTTGAATGACCTGCAAAAGGGTCGAATCACGCAAACCGATGAAACTCAGTTTGAGGTCGGTCGCAACCTAGCGGTCACGCCCGGTGCGGTTGTGTTTCAGAACAAATACCTCGAACTGATTCAATACACGCCCAGCACCGAGACGGTGTATCAGCGTCCGTTGCTCATGGTCTCGCCATGCATCAACAAGTACTACATCATGGACATGAAGCCGGAGAATTCGCTCGTGGCCTATTTGGTGTCTCAGGGATTCACGGTGTTCATGGTGTCGTGGCGCAATCCGTTGCCCAATGACACGGACGGCATTGAGACAGCCACTTGGGACGATTATATTGAAGACGGCATTATTGCCGCCATTGATGTGGCACGCGAGATTTCTGGGCAGCCCAAGATCAATGTGCTGGGCTTTTGCGTTGGCGGCACGATGGTGACCACGGCCTTGGCTGTGCTCGCGGCTCGCCGTCAGGCCAAGGTCTCATCCTTGACCTTGCTTGCCACCATGCTGGACTTTATCGATACCGGTGCGCTTGGCGTGTTTGCCAATGAACCGCATGCGCAAATGCGCGAGCAGTCCATCGGCACGGGTGGGTTGATGACAGCACGCGAGTTGTCCAATACCTTCTCCTTTTTGCGCCCCAATGAGTTGGTCTGGAATTACGTCGTGGCCAACTACCTTAAAGGTCAGACGCCCGTGGCATTCGACCTGCTGTACTGGAACAGTGACAGCACCAATTTGCCAGGTCCGTTTTTTACCTGGTACTTCCGCAACACCTATATCGAGAACAATCTGGCCGAGCCTGGCGCGGTCAAGGTCTGTGGCCAGAAGGTTGATTTCGGTAAGGTCAAGGTACCGTCCTATCTGTTGGCATCCAAAGAGGACCACATCGTGCCGTGGGAAACCGCTTATCACTCGGCCGCTGTGTTGGGAGGCGAGAGCCGGTTTGTGCTTGGGGCCTCAGGCCATATCGCAGGCGTGATTAACCCGGTGTCCAAAAACAAGCGGCACTACTGGGTGTCCGATGCCGATCTTGATGTCCCGCCCGAGCAGTGGTTTGAGTCTGCCAAGCAAGAGCCTGGCAGCTGGTGGCCTGATCACACGGCGTGGCTCAAGACCCATTCGGGTCGACGTATCAAAGCTAGAACCCAGTTAGGCAATGATCAGTACCCTGTGCTGGAACCTGCGCCCGGCAGCTACGTCAAAGTCCGGGCCGTGTGACAGCTAGGCAACCCGAGTTGTTTGAAGTAAACCCCAATTAGCACAAGAGTGACAGGAGGATGAGACCATGGAAAAAAAATTGGCATACGTAACTGGTGGCATGGGCGGGATTGGAACAGCAATCTGTCAGCGCCTGGCCAAAGAAGGCATGACGGTGGTGGCTGGTTGCGGCCCGTCCCGTGATTATGAGCGTTGGCTCAAAGAGCAGGCCGAACAGGGCTATCAGTTCTATGCCTCCGTTGGCAACGTTGCCGATTGGGACTCGACGGTCGAAGCTTTCAAGAAAGTCACGCAAGAACATGGCCCGGTGGCGGTGCTCGTGAACAATGCCGGCATCACGCGCGATGGGGTGTTTCGCAAGATGAGCGAAGATGATTGGCGTGCCGTGATGGACACCAACCTCAACAGCTTGTTTAACGTCACCAAGCAGGTCATTGACGGCATGGTTGAGCAAGGCTGGGGCCGTATCGTCAATATCAGCTCAGTTAACGGTCAGAAAGGACAGTTCGGCCAAACCAACTACGCTACCGCAAAAGCGGCCATCCATGGCTTCACCATGTCGCTGGCACAGGAAGTCGCTAGCAAGGGCGTGACCGTGAACACCGTTTCGCCAGGCTACATCGGCACGGACATGGTGCGCGCGATCCGCCCTGACGTGCTCGAGAAGATCGTGGCCACCATCCCGGTCAAGCGTCTCGGTGAGCCCTCAGAGATTGCCTCTATTGTGGCCTGGATTGCATCGAACGATGCAGGATTTGCCACAGGGGCGGATTTCTCGCTTAACGGTGGCTTACATATGGGTTAATCTGTGGGAAACCCTGGCAGTCAGGGTTGTCCTTTGGTGTTGTGGGCGCTACATCCCTGACAACCGATCGGCAACCCGGTCTGCGAACGCCCACTGTTGGAAATTGCAATGACCGAACAAACCCAAACCGCATCGCAGCCAAGTCGCCTCATTAAAAAGTATCCCAACCGGCGCCTCTATGACACGCAGACTAGCAGCTACATCACGTTGTCTGACGTCAAGCAACTGGTGCTCGATAATGAAAATTTCAAAGTGGTGGATGCCAAGTCTGGCGAGGAGTTGACTCGCAGCATTCTCTTGCAGATTATTCTGGAAGAAGAAAGTGGTGGCGTGCCGATGTTTTCCTCTGAGATGCTGGCCCAGATCATCCGCTTTTACGGCCATGCCATGCAAGGCATGATGGGTGCTTATCTGGAAAAGAACTTACAGGCCTTCAATGAAATCCAAGAGCGGCTAACAGAGCAGTCCAAGTCGCTTTATGGCGCACAGTTTGGTCCCGAGGCCTGGACGCAGTTCATGAACATGCAAGCACCGATGCTGCAGACGATGATGAACAATTACGTTGAGCAAAGCAAAAACATGTTCGTGCAAATGCAAGATCAAATGCAGGACCAGACCCGCGCGATGTTCTCTGGCTTTCCCTTCAAGCCAAAAGAGTAGTTGGCCCAATCACCTAGCTAGCCTGCGCGAGTCGCCTGTTGGCGTATGGATCAACTCACCGCCGCAAAAACAAGGCAGGGTCCACGCGGGCCCCGTTTAAGCTGACATTCCAGTGCAAATGCGGACCCGTGGACCGGCCGGTGCTACCCACGGCACCGACCACCTCGCCGCGTTTGACCGCGTCGCCTGGCAAATGGTCAATGGCTGACAAATGGCAGAACATGCTGATGACGCCTTGGCCGTGGTCGATGAATATCGTCAACCCATTGAAATACAAATCACCAATCAACAGCACGCGGCCATCGGCAGGTGACTTCACGAGTGTGCCTGTTGGTGCCGCGAAATCGAGGCCTGAATGTGGATTGCGGGCCTGGCCGTTGAAGTAGCGACGCAAACCGAAAGGGCTAGAGAGCCTGCCTGACACCGGCGCATCAAAAATCAGGTTCGATGGCATCGTGTCGCTGAAGCTATCATAGGCGGCAAGCTGTTGCTGCGTTTCTTGCTTGATGCGTTTGAGCGTCTTTGCCGGGGGCGACACCATGGCACGGTTTTTTAGCGTGATGTGTTGGCTCTTGTAGTGGTGTGGCTTAACGCTCAGGGCATGCTGTTGCAGCTCGCCGTCGATATTGACATCGAGCGTGAGCTGCCCAGGGGGTGTCTTTAAGTCAATGCCCACAATCGCCCACCACGACTGTTCACCTGGGATGACCAAGACGCGTCTGTTGCCAAGCATGGCTTGTGGCGCTATGGGTACGCGGGTGCGTGAGGCGATCGGCACCACGGCAACCCCGCCTGGCACGGGCCGATGCAGTTGATCGCGAAGTTGCGACACCGGGTACTCGAGTACCTGTGCTTGTAGCGGCAGCGCCAGCGTTAATGCCAAGCCAAGCGCAAGGGCTAGGCCCGCTTTAATCACTGCGTTTGTGATCATCACTGCGCTTGTGATCAATCGATTGGTTTGCGTGATGGCTGTCATGGAGCTATCCTCAGCTCCCATCAAAACGCCAGTGGCCAATGAACGCGTCGTTTGCCTGCAACGTCACATCCGCCTTCGAACGCACCACGGCATTCATGGCAAAGCAAACTGCATGGTCCATGGCTGGTTGCTGGCGATAGCGCGCAAGCGCCGCACCGATTTCTGGCTCGACAGCGGCAGTCAGTGGGTCGATGTTGGGTACTTGACAACGGGGGCAGGGTTTGACGAGTTCCAGTACCAGCGGCGTGCCGTGGCTATGAAATTCAATCGTGTGCACCAGGTCTTCGTCATAGGCGTCAAGGCCATCCAAGACCAGGTTGGGTCGAAAGCGTCTGACGTCCACAGGGTCGAGCCCAGACTCGATAAGTCGCTCGTTAAAGTGTCTCAGGCTCGCTTCAGACAAGATATTGATCGCAAAGCCATCAGCAAACTGTACCGCGGCTGGTGGTTCACCGCACCAGAACGTGTCTGATAGGCGTTTGTGCTCAGGGTCAAATTGCACCAAGCGAAAGGAGCGACCCGGCACTTGCAAATAATCATCGAGCCAGGCTGCCGCTTCGTCGCCCATGTCATGCCCCCAGAGTGCTTCACCCCAGACGGTTACGGCCCGTTTGGGTGAGTTGGCTGTGGCAAAAGGCAACTCAAGTTGCCCCATGTCAGGCGCGCGCAGCGATAGGGTGTGGCCATGCACCAACGGTTCAATCCATACCAGGTGCGGGATTTGCCGCTGGGTTTGAAACTGGCCATCGCCGTCAACAATCAACCACTGCCGGTCGTGCTCAAGCCCATGGTCCTTCACGACAATGCTTTCATGCTGAATGGCCGCACAGGATTTGATGGGATAGGTCAGGATTTTGGTCAGGGTGCCTGTGAGCTCTGGCATATCGTGGTACAAGTTTGAGATCGGTCGTCCGGAGATTAAACGAAGATTAAACGCTTTGCCTGAGTTTGTGTGAAGCGTCTAGATGAATCACTTTAAAGGGCAGGGTACGGGGATGGGTACACGGTAGGGTGCGGGCTTTATCCGGTGATGCCGCAGCCCGTGTTGACCCCACCTGTTGTCAGAACGGTTGTTTGCAAGGAGAAAAGGCAATGCCTTCATTTGACGTCGTATCAGAAGTCGACAAGCATGAGTTGACCAATGCCGTGGACCAGGCCAACCGCGAGTTGGCCAACCGGTTTGACTTCAAAGGCACAGACGCCAAGTTTGAACTAAATGAGTTCGTGGTGACGTTGCACGCTCCCAGCGCCTTTCAGCTTGGCCAGATGATGGATATTCTGCGTGCCAGGGTCAGTGCCCGCAGCATCGATGTCAGGTGTCTCGATGCGGCAGATCCCATTGAAAACCTTGGCGGTGCGCGTCAGACAGTGACCGTGCAGCAAGGCATTGACCAGCCGACCGCTAAAAAACTCGTTGCCGAGGTCAAAGGCGCCAAGCTTAAAGTAGACACGCAGATCAACGGCGACAAACTCCGTGTGACCGGTAAAAAGCGTGACGACCTGCAGGCGGCCATCACGTTATTAAAAGCATCCAAGGTCGAACGTCCGCTTCAGTTCAACAACTTTAGAGACTGAGGTGGTGTGCGCCAAGGCTTTGCGGCCTTGGCCAGCGTTTAGCGTTGCCCCGTGGTGGCGCCATCAAACAAGTGCTTGAGTTCACGTGGCTGGCAGCGCCAGTATTGGGGTGGGGCATCGACTGTGGCGCCTAAAGCGGCAGCGGCATGCCAACCCCAGCGTGGGTCATACAGCATGCCCCGGGCTAGTGCAATCATGTCAGCGTCACCGGCCTGCAAAATATCCTCAGCCTGCTGGGGCTCGGTAATCAGTCCCACAGCCATGGTGGGCAGGCCGCAAGCCTGCTTGATGGCGCGCGCCATGGGCACTTGATAGCCAGGCTCAAGCTTGATTTGTTGTGCGCTGCTAACACCGCCGCTTGAGACGTCCACATAGTCGCAACCCCGTGCTTTTAACTGGCAGCACAGTTCAGCGCTTTCTTGAACAGACCAACCGCCTTGGACCCAGTCGCAGGCCGAGATACGGACACCCACGGTCATGGCCGCATCGACGGCCTGGCGCACCGCCTCAAACACCTCAAGCACAAACCGCATGCGATTCTCGCTTGAGCCGCCATATTGATCCGTGCGTTGGTTTGCCAAGGGTGACAGAAACTGATGCAATAAATAACCGTGGGCGGCATGCAGCTCAATGCCGTCAAGCCCGAGGCGTTGGGCACGTTGCGCTGAGTCGACAAAGGCCTGTTTGACGCTCGCCAACCCAGCTTCATCAAGCGCCTGTGGCGCGATTTCATGTTCATTGTGGGCAATGGCGCTTGGTGCCACGGTCTGCCAGGTGCTCGATGCTTCAGGCAGCTGCTTGCCGCCTTCCCATGGTCGGGCGCTCGCTGCCTTGCGCCCGGCATGGGCAAGCTGAATAAAGAGTTTGGCGTTTGAAACCCGTCGCACCATGGGCAACACGCGAGCCAGCGCCGCTTCGTTGTCATCGTTATACAGGCCAAGGCAGCCCGGCGTGATGCGTCCTTGGGCAGACACGGCCGTGGCTTCCAGTATCACCAGGCCAGCGCCCGACATGGCCATGCTGCCTAGGTGCATGATGTGCCAGTCCGTGGCGTTGCCGTCAACGGCTGAGTACTGACACATAGGGGCGACAACGATTCGGTTGTGCAGTTGGCATTGGCCTAGCTCAATGGGGGTAAACAACAAGCTCATAGATAGTCTCAGTTGGATCGGGTTAGGTCATAAAGTCACGAGGGTGTGATGCCTTTTGTGACCAAAAGTGTGTTGTAACAGACCGCGGTTGTGATGCCTATGCCAAAAACCCGTGTCTCAAAACCTTTGCCTAAAGACCGTTTGGTGGGAAACCGTTTGTTTTTTTAGTGTGCTTAAGACCGGGTGATAAGACCGGGTGATAACCGGGCCACAACCGAGTGGTGCGCACATGTTCAGGCATAGCGAGTTCCGTCTAAGGCTTGCCCAAAGGTTAAGCCTCACGAGGTTTAACGACATTGGCATAAATATGGGTTATTGTCAGAGGCTCAAGAGTGTGAGTGGTCAGCGTGCTTGATTAGCCTGATGTGGTGAGCCTTGTGCAGCGAACCGCCCGCCGACCTCTTTGCAGATCAGACGAAGGAGTTTTTTGTCTGTTGCTGATGTCTTTTACTTTTTAATCCAAGGAAACGTTCAGATGGACACAAATTTGATGAAACGCTGGGCAGGTTCATTGGCCGCTTTTGGCGCCATGGCATTAGTCGGTGGCAGTGCCGCGGCTGAGTCCCCCAAAGAGCCTGTGGCACAAGTCAGCGTCGATGAGACCCAATTCGGTTTTATTGTGGGTGGCAGCACTGGCGGTGGTGTCCTGACCTACAAGGGCCAAGAGTATCCCTTCAAAATGGGCGGTATAAGTCTTGGCGCCAACATCGGGGTATCAAAGTTTTCTGCGACGGGGCAAGTCTATGACATGACTGATGTTTCGCAGTTTGCCGGTACCTATGCCCGCCTGACGGGCTCGGTAGCCCTTGGTGGTGGCATGGGCGACATGACCTTGAGAAACGAGAATGGTGTCATCATGAGCTTGAAAGGCACCACACAAGGCCTGCAATTGAATGCCGGAGCCAGCGGTGTGACGGTAACACTCGAGAAATAAGTTTTGAGAGGGGGCTTGAGCGATCATGCCCTAAGCCGATTCAACGGGCTCGCTACGCAAGGCGAGCCCGTTTGCCTGTACGCTCCAGTTTTATGGTTATTAGCCGGATGCACGTAGCTGATAACTGAGGCATACTTCAAATGAAGTGGGAAGATCGGCTCGCACGAAACGGGTTTGAGAAAACCCGTAGCAGTGACAATGAGCTTTGATTAACCGAACAGACCAAACAGAACACGACAAACAACAAGAGGGTTCAAGTGAGCTCAATCAGGCTAGGTTGTATTGCTGACGATTTTACTGGTGCCACAGATTTGGCCAACAACCTTGTGCGCGCGGGCATGCGCGTGGTGCAGACCGTGGGTGTGCCCACCAAGGCGCGTAGCGAGTCAGCAGACGCTGTGGTGGTGTCGCTTAAGTCTCGCACCATCGCACCGAACCAGGCCGTAGCCCAATCGTTAGCGGCGCTTGATTGGCTTAAGCAACACAAGGCCGAACAGATTTATTTCAAGTATTGCTCAACATTTGACTCGACTGATCAGGGCAATATCGGTCCGGTGATTGATGCGCTCATGGACGCACTCGATGCTGACTTCACTGTGGCGACCCCAGCATTTCCCGATGCCGGGCGCACTGTCTATCGCGGCTACTTATTTGTCGGCGACGTGTTGCTCAATGAAAGTGGCATGCAAGACCATCCGCTCACGCCGATGCGCGACCCGAATCTGGTGCGTGTTTTAAAGCCACAAACCCGACATGCGGTGGGCTTGGTGGATTATCGGGCCACGGGTTGTGATGAACAGGCTGTGCGTGAGCGCATCGCCGCACTGCGCCAAGAAGGCGTGGGTGTGGCTGTTGTCGATGTGTTGAACAATGAAGACTTGCTCAGAATTGGGCGCGCGTGTGCCGAGTTGCCATTGGTGACTGCTGGTTCGGGTTTGGCCATTGGCTTGCCGGCGAACTTTGGGATTGAGCCTAATGACACAGCCTCGGTGTTGCCAAAGCCTGCTGGCCAACAAGCGGTTGTCTCTGGCAGCTGCTCCAGGGCCACGCAGTCGCAGGTTGCCGCATTTATTGAAAGCGGTGGTCAGGCGATTGCGCTTGACCCCATGGCGCTAAGCCAAGACCCTGACAAACTAGATTCTTACATTCAAGAGGCGGTCGCTGCCTTGGGTGCTAAGCCGATTCTGGTGTATTCCACCACCACGCCGGAACAACTGGCACAGATTCAGGCCTCGCTAGGCGCCATGGCCGCCGGTGAGCTCGTTGAGCAATGGCTGGCCCAAGTGGCATGTGCGCTGGTGCAGGCGGGTGTGAGGCAACTCGTGGTCGCGGGAGGCGAGACCTCTGGCGCGGTGGTTCAGGCGCTAGGCATTGAGCAGTTGCGTATTGGTGGCCAAATTGATCCCGGCGTGCCGTGGTGTCATGCCATGGCCAACCTTGGCCCAAGCGATGGTGACCATTTGACACCGCTGCACATCAGCCTGAAGTCAGGTAATTTTGGTGGTGTTGACTTCTTTACCCGTGCCTTTGACGTGCTTGCATCATGAGTTCATCTGATTTGCCCGACGCGTTGATGCCTGCAGCACTTGAGGTGGTGCAAACAGGCCAAAGCCTGATGGCCAGAGGCTATGTGCATGGCACCACAGGCAACATCAGCGTGCGCGTTAAAACCCCGGTCTTTGACGGCTATCTCATCACACCCACTGATGCTAGCTTGGGCGACTTGGATGCTCGGCGCCTGGCGGCCGTGGACACGCAGGGACAACAACACCATGGTGATCGCGCCAGCAAGACGATTGCCTTGCATCGGGCGATTTACGACGCAGCACCCGATGCCAATGCCGTGATTCACACGCATTCGCACCAACTGGTGTTGCTGACGTTGCTCGGGGTCTGGAAAGCGGCCAGCATTTTGCCGCCAATCACACCGTACCAGGTCATGAAAGTGGGCCCCGTGCCTTTGATTGGCTATGCGGTGCCTGGCCATGAGTCAGTGATCCAAGATGTGGTGCAACGTATTCAGGGCATGGCAGATCGCGGGGTCACACTGAGAGCCGTGATGTGTGACCGGTTAGGACCTCAAGTGTGGCACCAGAACCTGGCCAGCGCCATGGGCACGCTCGAAGAGCTCGAGCAAACCGCCAGGCTTTGGATTGATGCCAGACGTGACGTGCAGCCATTGGCTCGCAGCCAGCTAGATGCCCTTGGCGAGCGGTTTGGCTGCAGGTGGGCTGATTAAGTCCCTCGCGGCGGGCCGCCTCAGACCACTGAAGCCGCCGTGCCTCCATCCATGTTGATATTGACGCCGGTGATGTAGCTAGCTGGTGCTGATGCCAGAAACACCACGGCGTGAGCCACTTCTTCGGCGCTGGCCAGACGACCAAGGGGCACACGCTCGGTGGTGCGTCTGAGCGCTTCTTGCATTTCGATGCCTTCTTGCTTGCAGATCACAGCCAGTCCTTCTTTTAAGCGCTCGGTCAGGGTCTGCCCCGGGTTAACGGCGTTAACTCGCACGCCTTGCGGACCAAAGGCCGCTGCTAGGCCTGCGGTGGCAAGCATTAGCGCTGCATTGGCGCTGCCGCCAGGCAAATGGATGGGCGAGGCTGTTTTACCGCCAGCACCAATGACGTTCACGATGGCGCCTTCGCCACGTTTGGCCATTTGTTGCGCCACCGGGTTCATCATGTTGATGTAACTAAAAAACTTGGCGTCTAGGGCATCGCGCCAGGCTTGGGGTGTAAGTTCAGCCGCGGGTGTGCGCTTGGCCGCGCCAGCACTGTTGACCAAGACATCCACCTCACCCAAGCGTGCCTGGGCCTTGTCTAGAGCCAACTGAGCGGCGTTGTCGTCAATCAAGTCGGCGCTATAGATGGCTACTTCAACTGAAGGATACTTGTCTTGCAATGCCTTTTGCGCTTTGGTGAGGTTGCCAAGGTCGCGTGCAATAAGGCTAACGTTGGCGCCTTCTTCGGCGAATGCTTGCGCGCAGGCGTAACCAATGCCTTTGCTGGCACCAGTCACCAGTACGTGCTTGCCTTTGAGCTTTAAGTCCATGAATGTCTCCTTGATTTTATTGTGTGGCTGTTTGTGCTGATGATTGGTGTTATGTTGCCATGACGAAACGCTATTTGGTGAAACTTTGCGGTCCTTATGGTCTGGTCCGGTTGTCACGCAGGCGCCATAATGCCCGGTGTTGCAGCGATCGGTCGCTGGCCGATAAGTCCAGTCATTTTTGAGGGTGGCGACGATGGTGGTGGTCAAGCCTGTAGATTTTGAGGTGGCGCAACAGCGCCAAGTCTTTGTCGATTTGCTCGATATGTATGCGCGTGACCCCATGGGCGGCGGTCAGGGGCTGCGCGACGAAGTCAAAGCCCGTCTGCCTGCAGATCTGTCGGCATGGCCCGGCAGTGTTCACTTGCTGGCTTGGGATGGCGAGCAGGCAGTGGGTTTGCTCAATGCCTTCATGGGCTATTCAACCTTTAAAGCGCAGCCACTGATCAACATACACGACATTGCTGTTTTACCGCCATGGCGTGGCCAAGGCGTGGGACAGCGTCTGTTGCAAGCCCTGCAAGCTGTGGCGCTTGAGCGCGGTTGCTGCAAAATCACGCTTGAGGTTTTGTCAGGCAATACGGCTGCAAAACGTGCCTATCTGAAGTTTGGCTTTGAGGACTATGCCTTGGATCCAGAACAAGGCATCGCTTGCTTCATGCAAAAGTGGCTCTAGTGTCTGCACGGCGTTGCTGTGTGCCCGCATGATATGGTGTGGGTGTTTCGCATAGACACAGTCGTGCAAGGGAAAATGGCGAGCTTGTTCAGGCGCAGCGAGTAATATGTCAGGCGACACGACAGACTTAACTAAGGCGCGAAAGGGTGGCATG
The DNA here is from genome assembly GCA_965659885.1 of Burkholderiaceae bacterium. Taxonomy (GTDB): domain Bacteria; phylum Pseudomonadota; class Gammaproteobacteria; order Burkholderiales; family Burkholderiaceae_B; genus Algicoccus. Next base: position 32,281 of record CBFHXV010000014.1, read on the forward strand.
CATGGCTGAACAAGAAATAGGTACCCCCATGTCCGTGGTAATTCGTCAACGCTTGCAACAGGCCCGGCGCCGGTTTCATGCCAATGACAATATCTCGGACTTCATTGAACCGGGCGAGCTCGAGGTGCTGCTCGATGAGGTCGAACAAAAAATGCAAGGCGTGCTTGACAGCCTGGTCATTGATACCGAAAGCGATCACAACACCAACGACACGGCGCGCCGTGTTGCCAAGATGTATCTCAAAGAGGTGTTTGGCGGGCGGTATGCCAAACAACCTGCCACCACAGAGTTTCCAAATGCCGAGCACTTGAATGAGCTCATGATTGTGGGGCCGATCACGGTGCGCAGTGCTTGCAGCCACCACTTTTGTCCGGTCATTGGCAACGTCTGGATCGGCGTCATGCCCAACGAGCACACCAACGTCATTGGCTTGTCCAAGTACGTGCGCCTGGCAGAATGGATCATGTCGCGCCCGCAAATCCAGGAAGAAGCCGTGGTGCAGTTAGCCGACCTGATTCAGGACAAAACCCAACCCGATGGGCTTGCTGTGGTCATGAGCGCCAAACACTATTGCATGGCTTGGCGCGGCGTGCGCGACATGAATAGCCGCATGATCAATTCGGTCATGCGGGGATGCTTTTTGAAGGACTCGAACTTGAGACGCGAGTTCCTGTCTTTGATACCCAAGGAGGAGCGGTAATGCTGGTACGACTTCTGTATGTCAGTCGCGCGGCTGAAGGGCAGGTCACCCCGGAGTTGACGGAGTCCATCATGGCCTCGGCACGCGCCTACAACCTGGCCAATGGCATCACAGGCGTGTTGTGTTACGGCGGCGATCTCTTTATGCAAGCCATCGAAGGCGGGCGCGATGAAATCAATGCCCTTTACAGCATGATTTTGCGAGACGACCGTCATCGCGATGTGGTGTTGCTGCACTACGAGGAAATACAGGAACGGCGCTTTGGCGGCTGGACCATGGGGCATGTCAACTTGGCCAAGCTCAACGCTTCGGTGGTGTTGAAGTACTCGGAAAAGCCCAAGCTTGACCCCTACAACATGTCTGGTAAGGTCTCGATGGCGCTGCTCGATGAATTGATGTTGACCGCTTCGGTCATTGGCCGGGCATAAACAAGTGCCATGTCCGAGTCTGCGACAAGCGTGAGGCCCGCATCGTCTAAAAGCCCATCTCCAACCGCCGCTGGCCATGGTGGCGATTGGCCGCTGAGTGTACGGCTGTTGTTAAACGCCGGTCATGCCATTGACCACATGTACCTGCTGGTGTTTGCTGCGGCCGTGGGCGTCATTGCCATTGATTTTGGTTTTACTCACTGGGAGGACTTGATGCCTTTCGGTGTGGGGGCCTTTATTCTGTTTGGCGTTGGTGCGCTGCCGGCTGGCCGTTTGGGCGACCTGTGGGGGCGGCGCCAGATGATGCTGGTGTTTTATTTTGGGATGGCTGGTGCCATGTTGTTGGCTGCGCTCTCTAGCAACGCCTGGCAGATGGCTGGCGCACTGACCGTGATGGGGGCATTCGCATCGATCTATCATCCCGTGGGCATTCCCATGCTGGTTCAGCGCTCGCCAACGCCGGGCATGGCCATCGGGATTAATGGCCTGGCCGGCAACTTAGGTGTGGCCGTTGCCGCGCTCGTGACGGGGTTTCTGGTGAAGTGGCTGGGATGGCAAGCTGCTTTTATTGTGCCTTCGCTTATTGCATTTGCCTGTGGTCTGCTCTTTATGCATTACTGCCCCAAGGAGGTCGAGCCCCCGGCCAAAGGCAGCAGCAAAGCGCGCGTGCAGCTGCCGCCCAAGCTTCTGATGCGTGCCCTGCTGGTGTTGACCATGGTCGCGGTGTCGTCAAACATGCTGTTTAACTTCACCACCAACGGCAATGGCCAGCTGATGATCGAACGCTTTAAAGGTGTGGTTGAAGACCCAGCCACCTTGGGCACCTTGCTTGCTGTGGTCTATGCCATCGGCGCTTTGGCGCAAATTGTGGTGGGCCGCCTGCTAGACCGTGTCGCGGTTAAGCCCTTATTTGTCACCGTGGTGTTGCTGCAGATTCCGTTTCTGCTGCTCGCTTCCATATCGCATGGGTGGTGGCTGTATGCTGCACTCATCGGGTCCATGGCGGTGATTTTTGGGTCGATACCGTTTGTCGATGTGGTCATTACGCGTTATGTCGATGATCGCATTCGATCGCGTGTGGCTGGTTTCCGTTTGGCCGTCTCGCTGGGCATTAGCGCTTTGGCCGTTTGGATATTGGGCCCGTTTGTGAAGTCATCTGGGTTTGACTCGCTGTTTATGTTCATGGCGTTGATATCTGTTTGCACCTTTATGGTGGTCTTGTTGTTGCCCAGCGAACGTGCCGCAATACAGATGACCTCGGCTGACGACAGCGACGATGGTGCACCGGGTGCCAACCCCGTGTCTTGACCAATGCCTGCCTTAGGCATGATTTAAGCGCTCATTCGTCTGGGCGCGGTTGTAAAAGTTGTTCTAAAAGGAGGTATGCAAATGACAAGCCAATCACACGATCACGGCCAGTTGCTTGCGGGCGAGGCGCTTGACGCCGCTGGTGCGCAATTGAATGCGCGCTGGCAAATCGAGCGTGACGGCACGCCAACGCGCATGTCGTGCGAATGCGTGTTTCGTGACTTCCGACAAGCCTTTGCGTTCATGGCCGAAGTGGCTTTGCTCGCAGAAAAAGCCGATCACCATCCTGAATGGTCTAATGTCTACAACAAGGTTTGCATCACCCTGACCACCCATGACGCCGGTGGCATCACGGGTAAGGATATGGCGTTGGCCAGCCATATTGACCGGGCGCTTGAGGGTTATCGCTAGGCCAGGTTTGCTAGGCTGCTCGCACGTATTCGTGGGCCTTCAAGTCCTCGAAGGTGACGTATTCCAGCACTTTGCTGTGTGTGGCGGCCAGTATCACGGGCGGCGCCACGCCGGCATCGAAGGCTTCCTTCCAGCGCGTGGCGCATAAACACCAACGGTCACCGGGCTTTAAGCCCGGGAAGCGCCACTGCGGGCGAGGGGTGATGAGATCATTGCCGCGCTTGGCCGAGAAGTTCAAGAACTCGGCTGTCATGCGTGCGCACACGACATGTGTGCCATGGTCATGGTCGTCTGTGTTGCAGCAACCATCCCGAAAGAAGCCGGTTAACGGGTCAAACGAGCAGGATTGCAGGGGCTCACCGAGTACGTTGAGTGCGTCTTGCATAAATCTTCCAGTTGTCTGAGTCAGTCACAAAGCATTGAGGTTGTTGCGCCAGACCAAGGCTTGCTCCCTGATGGCCTGACGTTCGTTGTCGTTCATTTTAGCGAGTTGTCGGTAGGCCATGCCAATGCGTGGATTTTTTTCAAAGGCGCTGGCATGCCGATCAAAGAAATCCCAGTAAAGCGCATTAAACGGACAGGCGGTTTCGCCCATGCGCTCCTTGGGCTTGTAGTGGCAACCCTTGCAGTAGTTGCTCATGCGGCCGATATAAGCCGCGCTTGAGACATAGGGTTTGGTAGCAAGCATGCCACCATCGGCAAACTGGCTCATGCCTAGCGTGTTGGGGGCTTCCACCCATTCGAAGGCGTCAATATAGACCCCGAGGTACCAGCGGTGCACGGCCTGCGGGTCGATGCCCGCCAACAGCGCAAAGTTGCCAATAATCATCAGGCGCTGTATGTGGTGAGCGTAAGCGTGCTCAAGCGATTGCCCGATGGATTGCTGCAGGCAGCGCATGCGGGTCTGGCCGGTCCAGAACCAATCGGGCAGTTCAGTCTCGTGAGACAGCGCGTTGGCCGCCGTGTAGTCAGGCATGCACGCCCAATACACGCCACGCACATATTCACGCCAGCCAAGAATCTGGCGGATAAAGCCCTCGGTGGCGGCAAGCGGCGCCTGATCACGACGCCAAGCGTTTTCTGCGGCATCAATGACCTCACGGGGGCTCAACATCTTGGTGTTTAGGGCAAACGACAAGAGACTGTGAAACAAAAAGGGCTCATCGGTATGCATGGCATCTTGATAGTCCCCGAAATCGGGCAGCACGTGCACAATGAAGTGCTCAAGTTGCGCCAGCGCCTCGGTGCGGTCCAGCGGCCAGCGACAATCGCTGGCCTGGGGCTGGCCAAATGTGCGCACACCGCTGTCGACAATGGTTTGCCAAAGTTCAGTGTGATCGTGGCTTGGGCGCACATCGGTTGGCGCTGCGGGCGTGCCTTTCCAGGCCTTGCGGTTGTCCGCGTCGTAATTCCATTGGCCGCCGGCTGGCGCATCGCCATCCATTAAAACTTGCAGGTCTTTTCTGAGTGTGCGGTAGAACTGTTCCATGAGCCATCGCTTGCGGCCTTTGAAGAGCTTGGCGGCCATGTCGCGCGCCGTCAAAAAATGCTCGCTATCGACCATGGACACTTCTAGTGTCGTGCTAGCTGCCCAGGCGCTTAGCTGCGCGTCGAGACGCCACTCGTCAGGCGCTTGGTACTCGATACGCGCCGCGCCCGTTTGGGCAGCCAGTTGGGCGAGATTGGCCGTGATGTCATGATTGTTGGCCGCATCGTCAATGGCGATGTAATGCACCACATGGCCTTCTTGCTCTCGTTGTCTGGCAAAGGCCCGCATGGCGGCAAATATCGCCAATACTTTCTGGGCGTGGTGCAGCACATAGTCTGTTTCTTGACGCACTTCCATCATGACATAGGCCGTCTGAGCACAGGGCTCATGAAACCAGCTATGTTGGCTGTTGAGTTGGTCACCCAAAATAAGTCGCAGGGTTTTAATCAAGAGGCACTCCAAAGTTCACGATAACGGGCGTCACGGTCATAGTCGTGTGCCTGTTTATCAGGATTGAAACGGCGGCCACCGCGCGGGTCGGTGCCCACACCAGCGATGTAGGCCCAGTTGCCCTGGTTGCTGTGCACATCAAAATCAATCAAACAATGCTCGAACCAGGCAGCACCGGCGCGCCAGTCGCCACCGAGGTCGTGAATCAGGTAACTCGCCACATTCTGTCGCATGCGATTAGACAAGTAGCCCGTGTGAGCCAGCTCTCGCATGCCCGCATCAATAAAAGGCTGGCCGGTTTGGCCGGCGCACCAGCGCTCAAACCCTTGGCGATTGTGTTGGCGTCGCGCCAGTGGCTCAGGCAAGGTCTTGGCTAGGCCCTGATAGTGAAACAGGGCATTGGCGTAGCGGCGCATCATCAGCGCAAAGTGGTCCCGCCACAACAGCTCGAACCAAATCCAGTAGGTGCCATCGTTGCCGCCATAGGTCGCCTCGTGTTGCTGCAACGCTTGCCAGATCTGTGCCGCAGAGATGGCGCCCGTGGCAAGCCAGGGCGAGAACTTGGTGGAATAATCCGTGCCAATCAAGCCGTTACGGGTAGCCTTGTAGGTGCCAGGCAAGGTACTGGCAAAGTAGCGTTGCACGTGAGCCTGGCCACTGGCCTCATCGCCATGCCAGTGCGGTGTCTGGTAGGGCAAGGCGCTGCGTGAATCGGGTTCAGGCAGGGGCGCGAGGTTTTGATAGGGACTGGCGCCGACGATTGATCCGGGCAGCGCTGGCATGCCATGGGCACTGGTTGTGGGCGATGCCAAGGGGGTGCGAGGCTGGGCTTTGGCTTTTTCGACTTGGCGGCGAAACTCGCTAAACACCGTGGGTGTTCGTTGGACCTCAAACGGCAGCTCGCTTGCTGGCAGCAAAGCCGATTGCTCAAAGGCGTGAACCCGAATGCCACTGGCCTGCAGGGCCCGGACTTGAGCCAATTCCTCAGGCGCATACAGCGCCTCGCAAAACACGTCCGTGGCCTGATTTGCCCGCGCCAGATTGACCAGACCCATCATGCCGGGTTCATCGGGCTGGTAGAGATCACCGTTGGCGCGACGCAAGGCCTGCTGTAAGCCCGCAAGCGACTGTGCCTCATAGGCCAGCCGATGAGCCCCAAGTCTGGCAAACCCCCAGGCAGTCGTTTGGTCAGGCTCTCTGGCCGTCACGGGCAATAGGGTGCTGCCAGCATCGTGAGCGTGAGCCACGGCTTGGCAAAGTGCTGGGTTGTCGCTTAAGCGTCGGTCGCGGCGAAACCAATAGAGTATGGTCATGTCGTGGATGTCATTTGGTGGTTGTCATCTGGTGGTTGTGGTGCTGCGTTCGGTGGCGCCGCGCTGGCGTCGGCAACGTTCTGAGCAATATTTGACCTCATCCCAGACATCGGCCCATTTTTTGCGCCAAGTGAATGGCCTCTGGCAGACAACACAGGTCTTTTGCGGGAGATGGGATTTTTTGACGCCGCGCATGATTAAAAATCCAGGCTGAGTTGTCTGTCACTGACTGCGCTAGTGACCTTGGCTTTTTTTGGTCCTGAGACGGTTTTACGTTTGTTCGAGCCTGTCGTGCTTTGCGATCTGGCTTTGGTCCTTGGTTTGCCTGGCTCGAGTTGCTTGCGCGAACCGTGTTTTTTAACAATGGCGCTTTTGGCGGCCCGCACATCGGGCTGGGCGCGCAAGTCAAACACCGCCTGTTTGGCTAGCCGTGTGGCATTGTCCAAGTCACACACTGGCATGGCAATGTCAGTGCCAACGGCGACTCCGCAGGCCGCCTGCACACTGTCGGGCATGCGCCAGGGTTCAAACAGCCAGGTGTCAGGCACGCGGCGCATGGCAGGCAACCACTGGCGTACAAACTTGCCCTCGGGGTCATGGTCGCGGGCTTGTTTGATGGGGTTGTAGATGCGTGGCACGTTAATGCCGGTGGTGCCTGATTGCATTTGCATCTGGCTCCAGTGAATGCCCGGTTCATAGTCAAGGAACTGGCGGGCAAGCCACTGGCCCACGCCACGCCAATGCAGCCACAAGGGGTAAGCGGCAACGGACACGAGCATGGCACGCATCCGGAAATTGAGCCACCCGGTGTGCGCGAGCATTGCCACGCAGGCATCGACAAGCGGCCAACCTGTTTTGCCTTGGTTGAGCGCATCAAACCGCTTCTCTGACCATTGCGTCTCGCGCAACCCGTCATAGCCACGGTGCAGGTTGCGGTATTCAAGCTCAGGTTCGTCTTCGAGTTTTTGTATGAAATGGCAGTGCCAGTACAGGCGACTGACAAAGGACTGTAGTCCCTGTTTGTGGCGGCTGCGCCTGGCTGGCAGGGCATTGATGTGCGATTCAGTTGCCTGCAGCACTTCGCGCATGGATAGGCAGCCGTAGCTTAAATAGGCTGACAACCGGGAGCAGGCCGTAGGCGCTGAAAGCGGTGAAGAGATGCCGCCACGGTATTGTTGGCTGCGCGCATGTAAAAAGTCTTGCAAGGTCTGTGTGGCAAGATCCCTGCCGCCACGTTGGCGCTGGGCTGGATCCGGATCGGTAAGCCCAAGCGCCTGAGCAGACGGTGGCGTGTCAATGATGCGAACCGGGCTTGCCGCCATTTGCGCTGGAACGGTTACTTGTGGGGCGCGGCAGAAGGTTTGCCAGGCTGATTTCCAGTGGTCGCGGTCGTGAGGGCCGCGGTGCACGCCAAACTGCGGGTATTGTTGCCACCCGATGCCGTGCTCGCGGCACCATCGCGCCACCGCACGGTCACGCGCGTAGCTTAAATCATTGCCGGTTTCCTCATGCGAGTACAGTTGGTTAATCGGGTGCTCGGCCGCGATGCGTTGCAGACAAGCGGTGGCACTGCCCACTAGCAAATTCAGTGTCAGACCCAACTGGCGTAGCTGTTTATGTAGGTCACGCAGGCTCTCAAGGATAAAGCCGTAGTGCTGGGTAGCGGCGTCCGGTGAAGCCCATAGATCGGGCTCAATGAAGTACACACACGTGACGTATCCGCGCTTGGCCGCTTCGGCCAGCGCCCGGTGGTCAGCGGTGCGCAAATCGCGCTTGAACCAGACAACGCCATGTTCCATGGTGTGATGCTAGCGCAGCTTGTGGGCTTAGCGTGCTAAAGATCAGGTGTATCGGCTGGGTACTGTAAAACAGGTTATCGTTTAGCCTCTTGTGGTCATCTCTCTGTCATCATGATTGATGTAGTCATCTTCTTTTTCATTCTGGGCGTGTTTGCGCGCCTGGTAGGCTCCGATCTTCGCCTGCCCGAGGCGCTTTATGAAACCCTGTCCATCTACCTGCTGTTGGCCATTGGGTTGAAAGGCGGTATTGAGCTGTCGCAGCAACCCATGCTCTCGGTGCTGCCACAAGTCATTGGCGTGGCGCTGCTGGGTTTTTGTGTGCCGTTTTTGCTGTATCCGCTGTTGCGGGCCCTGCGCTTTAACGCACCCGATAGTGCATCCATTGGTGCACATTTCGGCTCGGTGAGCGTGGTGACGTTTGCCGTGGTGACTGCGGCATTGATGCGCGAGGGCATTGCCTATGAAGCACATGCGCCGTTGTGGGTAGCGGTACTTGAAGCCCCCGGTTTAATCGCCGGTGTGCTGTTGGCTCGTCTGGGCAGCAAGTCTGCTGACGGGTCAGCGGGCAAGGCTGGGCATTGGGGTGAGTTGCTGCACGATGTGGTGTTTGGCAAGAGTGTGCTGCTGCTTTTGGGGGGGTTAATTATTGGTGCGGTTGCTGGCGAGGCGGGCACACAACCAATCAAGGCGCTCTTTATTGATCCGTTTAAGGGCGTGTTGGCCTTGTTCTTGTTGGAACTGGGGTTAGTCGCCGGTGGCCGGCTAGCCGAGGTCAAGCGCTATGGTTGGCAGGTCGTGGCCATTGGCGTGGCATTTCCGCTGGGTTTGGCTGTCATTGGCACGGGCTTGGGGTTGCTGCTTGGACTATCGACCGGTGGCGTGGCGGTCATGGCCACACTGGCCGCTAGCGCGAGCTACATTGCAGCGCCCACAGCCATGCGCATTGCGGTGCCAGCGGCCAATGCCGGGCTGTCGATTACGATTTCGCTGGGCATTGTGTTTCCTTTTAATGTCGTCATTGGCATCCCGATTTATATCGCTTTGGCGCAATGGATAACCGGGGGATAGGACATGGATAAGCATCAACGTACCTTGTTGGTCATCATCGCTGAGGCGAATATCGAACGCTTGCTGGTGCAAGACGTCAAACGCCTGGGCGCAGCCGGTTACACCGTGATTGATGTCAGGGGTGGGGGTCATAGCGGCGTGCGCGAGGGCACTTGGGAGGCCGATCGCACCATTCGCATGGAAGTGATTTGTGAAGAGGGCGTGGCCGACCGCATTGCCCAAGCCTTGCTCAAGGCATACGGCCAACACTACGGGCTGACAATTTACTTCTCCGAGGTTCAGGTCTTGCGGCCGAACAAGTTTTAAGTTCAGGCTTTGAGCTTGCGACGCAGCGCCTCAAAAAACAGCGTTGATTGCAGTCGCTCGCTATCGATTTGCTCACCGGTTCGCGCCGCGAGGTTTTCATTGACAGTCACGAGCTCCTGGCCCGTGGACATGGCCAGCACCTGCATCATGCAGGCACGCTCGAGCATGTACAGGTCGTCGTAGGCGTGGTCGATGCGACTTGAACAGACAACCACGCCGTGATTGCCCAGAAATGCAATATCGGCGCCTTGCATGGCATGTGCAATGCGCGCGCCTTCGGTGGGGTCTAACGCCAGTCCGTTATAAGCTCGATCAATGGCCACTCGGCCATGAAACCGCATGGCGTTTTGTGAGAGTGTGGTGTTAAGCGCGCCAGCCTCAGTCAGGGTCAGCGCGGTGGCATAAGGCATGTGGGTGTGCATGACGCAAGCCT